>NZ_JCBAMR010000001.1:0-420872 GCF_059760425.1 Achromobacter sp. RT286_PF | reverse complement strand
ATGTGCCGCCGAGCGCGACTCAACACACGAGCACCGGAGGGGAGTGTAAAGTGTTTAAGAAGAGCAGGAGCCCCCACCCCCCCCGCCAGGCGTGAACGGCAAAAGGGGGACGACCCCGGCGCGGGTAGAACCCCCCGCCGGGGCCGTGGCCGCACCCGCCGCGAAGAAGGCCAATCCGACGCGCCGATGAGCGAACAGGAAAGCATGGTGGCCGCGCTGGCGCAGTCCGTTGCGACCGCCCTGCCCGACACCACCAAGCCCGCCACCGAAACGTCGACGGACGCCGCTGACGCCGCCGAGCAAACCGCCGATGGCATGCCCCTGGCCGAAGGTGCTGAAGGCGCCGCCGATCCGGAACGCAAGCGCCGCCGCCGCCGCAGCCGCCGTGGCCGCCGCAGCCAGGACGAAGCAGGTCTGGCCGGTAGCGACGAGCAACTGGACGACGGTTCCGACGACGACATCGCCGATCAAGCTGAAGGCATCGCCGCCCAGGCAGCGCCGGTAGAAACCGCTACCGCCGCGCCGGTGCAGACGCAGGCCGTCGACACCAAGGTGACGGAAGCACAAGCCGTCGAAGCGCAGCCCGCCAAGGTCGAAGCACCGGCTCAGGCGCCGGTTCAGGCTCCGGTGGAAACGCAGACCCAAGCACCCGCCCACGCCCCGGCTCAAGCCCCGGTCCAAGCTGCGGCACAGGCTCCGGTTGAAGCTCCGGCCCAAGCCGCCGCTGTGGACGCTCCTGTCGAGGCCACCAAGCCCGCCGCCGTACAAGCCGCCGAGCCCGTGGCCCAGCCCGTGCAAACGGCTGCCTCGGTGACCGAGCCGGTGGCCGTGCAGGCCGCTGAGCCGGCCCAAGCTCCGGCTGAAACGCCGGTGAAGGCCGCCGAGGTGGAACCCGTCGTGACGGCGCCCGCTCCGGTTGGTGAACGCGAAGCCCCGACCGCAGCGCCGGCTGCCGCAGCACCGGCTGCCGCAGCGACGGCTGTCGCAGCGACGGCTGCCTCCCTAGCCCCCGCCGTGTCGCAGCCTATCGTGGTACCGGCAGCCACGCCGTCGGCCAAGGCCCAGGCCTTGCATGACGTCGTCAACGCCGCTGGCTTGAAGTGGGTGGAAACCGATCCGGACCGCCACGCTCAAACCCAGCTGCGCATTGCCGCCGCGCATACGCCGACCCGCCTTGGCCGCGAGCGCAAGCCGGTTGCCACCGTGTCGAATGAACCCCTGGTTCAAGTCGAAACGCGCCACTAAGCCGCTGGCACGCCAAAAAGCCTCCGTCGGATGACGGAGGCTTTTTTTTCGTCCGTCGCCAACACCCCCACGATCTACAGACGAAAAAAAACCCTCGGTGACGAGGGTTTTATGGTCTTGCCGGAAAGCGGCTTAGAACTGGTACGTGTAGGTCAACTGCACCAGATCCAGCCCAGGATTCGGGCGCTTGATGCTGGCGTTGGAAAAGTGCGAATAGCGCACACCGATGCGGTTGTTCGGCGTCAGCAGAAAGCCCATGCCGACGTGGTCGCCAAACTGGAAGGCGGTGCTGATGTTTTCGTCCGCGAAGCGCGTGCTGGAAAACACCGTCGCGCCGATACCGGCTTCCAGGTAGAAACGTTCGCCGGTCCACCAGCGGAACATCGGGATAGCATTGAGCTGCCACACATGGCCCGGGGAACGCGAGCCGTCCGCCCACCAGTACGAGGCGCCCAATTCGGGCGTGAGGTCAAGGCGACCCCAGTTGCCACCGAACTGGTGCGTCCAGACCGACGGCGTTTCGTAGTTCAAGGTAATGCGCTGGTAATGGTCGCCGATGCCGTAATGCATGCTCACGCCACCCTGCGTACCTTCCGACGATTGGGCGCTGGCCATCGTGGCGGCGCCTGCCATTGCCAAACCGACGAGGCTTGCGAGCAGTTTCTTGTTAGTCAACAGCATGGGGTAACTCCGAAGATTTGGGTCTAACCGGCAACATAGCAAAATACGGGTCGGATGGCTTGAGCCTTGTAGCAATAAGGCAACAAATTTGCCGTGGAAAACACTGTTCCGAAAAGCGCCGTCACAATCGATACGAGATCCGGTAAGCAGAGTCACAAACCGGTGGCGGCTCAAACGGAAAATGCCGTCGAAAGCGAGAGCTTTCGACGGCATTATTTGTTGCGACTACCCGTCAGGCAGTAACAACGTCCGCCGGCTGGTTGGTCAGCAGCGCCAGCAGGCGCGCAATTTCCTCACGCAGCTGGCGGCGGTCCACCACCATATCGATCGCGCCCTTTTGCAGCAGAAACTCCGAGCGCTGGAAGCCTTCCGGCAGCTTTTCGCGCACGGTCTGCTCGATCACGCGCGGGCCGGCAAAGCCGATCAGCGCCTTGGGCTCGGCAATGACCACATCGCCCATGAACGCAAAACTGGCCGACACGCCGCCCATGGTGGGGTCGGTCAGTACGCTGATAAACGGCAGGCCGGCCGCCGACAGGCGGGTCAACATGGCGTTGGTCTTGGCCATCTGCATCAGCGACAGCAGGCTTTCCTGCATGCGCGCGCCGCCAGATGCGGCAACACAGATAAACGGCGTCTTGTTGTCCAGGGCGGCTTGGGCGCCGCGCGCGAAGCGCTCGCCCACCACCGAACCCATCGAACCGCCCATGAATTCAAATTCAAAGCAGGCCAAGGTGGCCGGCACACCGCGAATCGAACCGCTCATGACCACCAGCGCATCGGATTCACCGGTTTGCTTGACGGCCTCTTGCAGGCGCTCGGGATACTTGCGCGTGTCCTTGAACTTCAGCGAATCCACGGACCGCGTGTTCTGGCCAATTTCAACCCGGCCTTCCATATCCAGCAGCGAATCGATCCGCGCGCGAGCGCCGATACGCATGTGGTGGTCGCACTTGGGGCACACGTGCAGATTGGCCGCCAAGTCTTCGCTGTACAGCACCGATTCGCACGACGGGCATTTCACCCACAGGCCTTCGGGAACGCGGCGGGCGCCGCTGTCGCTGGTTTTATTGATGCGAGGAGGCAGGAGTTTTTCGATCCAGCTCATTGATTTTTCATCCCGTTAGAGGGCGCGTCCGGCCGTTCAGGCCGACGCGTCGTCTCGTTTTACTTGATCCAGCGCGAGCCGGATGGTGCGCAGCCAGCCGCTGGCGGCGGTGACTGCAGCGTTGGTTTGCTGGGCAGCCGGGGCGTTTGCCACCGCCTGCTCCATCGTTTCAATCAGTTTGCTGCCGATGACAACGGCGTCCGCCACGCGAGCCACGCGCTGCGCGCTTTCAGCGTCGCGGATACCGAAACCCACGCCAACCGGAATGTCGCCCATGTGGCGGCGAATGACGGCCACGCGTTCGGCCACATCCTCGGTATTGAGCGACCCGGCGCCGGTGACGCCCTTGAGCGACACGTAATACACATAGCCGCGCGCCACTTTTGCCACGGCCTGGATGCGCGCTTCGGTGGAGGTGGGCGCCAGCAGGAAAATGGGGGCAATGCCGTGCGCGCCCAGGGTGGCGGCGAAGTCGATGACCTCTTCAGGCGGATAGTCCACGACCAGCACGCCGTCTACACCCGCGCGTTCGGCGTTGGCGGCAAATTCAGCCTGGCCCATGCGTTCGATGGGGTTGGCGTAGCCCATCAGCACCACCGGCGTGGTGGTATCGCGCTGACGGAATTCGGCCACCAGTTCCAGCACACGGGCCAAACCCACGCCTTGCGCAATGGCGCGGTCGGCGGCGCGCTGGATCACGGGGCCGTCGGCCATCGGGTCGGAGAACGGTACGCCCAGCTCGACGATGTCGGCGCCGGCTTCCACCAGCGCATGCATCAGGGCAACCGTAGCCGCGGGCGACGGGTCGCCGGCCGCGATGTAGGGAATCAGCGCGGCCGAACGGCCGGATTCGGCGGTACGCGCGAACGCGGCCGCGATACGATCAATGCGAGTTGTCATGGTGTTAGAGCTCGATACCGGCACGTTCGGCGACGGTATGCATGTCTTTGTCGCCACGGCCCGACAAATTGACCAGAATGACGGCGTCGCGCGGCAGCGTGGCGGCCATCTTCACGGCCTGGGCGATGGCGTGGGACGATTCCAGCGCCGGCATGATGCCTTCGATACGGCAGCAGTCATGGAACGCCTTCAGGGCCTCATCGTCGGTGATCCCCACGTATTCCGCACGGGCCGAGTCCTTCAGCCACGCGTGCTCGGGACCCACGCCGGGGTAGTCCAGGCCGGCCGAGACCGAATGCGTTTCCTGTACCTGGCCGTCGGCGTTCTGCATGACGTAGGTGCGGTTGCCGTGCAACACGCCCACCTGCCCCGCTGCCAGCGAAGCGGCGTGCTTGCCGCTGTCCATGCCCTCGCCCGCCGCTTCGACGCCGATAAGGCGCACGTTTTCGTAGGGGATGTAGGGGTGGAAGATGCCCATGGCGTTGGATCCGCCGCCCACCGCTGCCACGACGTAGTCGGGCTGGCGGCCGATGGCTTCGGGCATCTGCGTCAGGCATTCGTTGCCGATCACGGTCTGGAAATCACGCACCATGCGGGGATAGGGGTCGGGACCCGCCACCGTGCCGATGATGTAGAACGTGTTTTCGATGTTGGTGACCCAGTCGCGCATGGCTTCGTTCAGCGCGTCTTTCAGCGTGCGCGAACCTGACGTAACCGGCACTACCGTGGCGCCCAGCAGCTTCATGCGGTAGACGTTCGACGCCTGGCGATGAATGTCTTCGCTGCCCATGTAGACAACGCATTCCATGCCGTAGCGCGCGGCCACCGTGGCGGTTGCCACGCCGTGCTGGCCGGCGCCGGTTTCGGCGATGACGCGCGGCTTGCCCATGCGCTTGGCCAGCAATGCCTGGCCGATGCAGTTGTTGATCTTGTGTGCGCCGGTGTGGTTCAGGTCTTCACGCTTGAACCAGATTTGCGCGCCGCCCACCATTTCCGACCAGCGTCGGGCGTGATAGGTCGGGCTGGGCCGGCCGACAAAGTGCTTGAGTTCGTAGTTGAACTCTTCCAGGAAGGCGGGATCGACACGGTAATGGTCATAGGACGCTCGCAGCTCGTCGAGCGCGTGCATCAGCGTTTCCGCCACGAAAACACCGCCATAGGGACCAAAATGGCCCTGGGCATCCGGAAAGTCGTAAGGTTTCACCAAGCATCTCCCCCGGTATCGCGACAGGCCACTGCCAGCCGCAAATCCGGTTTGCAACCCGTCATTTTACCTGAGCCGGCCGGGGCCGGGGTCCGCGCAACGGTCCCCTCCCCTCCCGCCACCCGCTTACAGCGACTGGCCCAGGCGACGCAGGAACGTCTCGCAAGACGCCATTTGGTCGATGGCCACGAATTCGTTGGGCTTGTGGGCCTGCTCGATATGACCCGGGCCGCAGACCACGGTGGGGATGCCGATGCCCTGGAACAGCCCCGCTTCGGTGCCATACGCCACCTTGCGCGTGCTGCGATCTTCGGTCAGCGCCCGCACCAGCTGGGTAATGGCGGCTTCTTCGGAGGCCTCCAGCGCGGGGGCCGCGGCGCCCGTCTCGATTTCGATGGTAGCGCCGTCAAATTCGGCCTGCATGCGCGGCAAGAGCTCATCACGCACGTATTTCTCGACTTCGGCCTGGATCTGGTCGGGTTGCATGCCCGGCAAGTTGCGGAATTCGTAGGTGAATTCGCACAATTCCGGGATGGTGTTGACGGCGATGCCGCCCCGGATCTGGTTGGTGGTCATCGTGGAGAACGGCACGTCGTAGAACTGGTCGTACGGGCCGTTGGCCTTGAAGCTGTCTGCCAGGTCGCGGATGCGGCAGATCAGGCGGGCGGCGTATTCGATGGCGTTGCAGCCGCGCGGGGTCAGCGACGAATGCGCCGCCTTGCCGTGGACCTTGCAGCGAAACAGGTTGATGCCCTTGTGCGCCACCACCACCTGCATGCCGGTGGGCTCACCCACCACGCAGCCTTCGGGGCGGATGCCGCGTTCGTGCAGGTCGGCCAGCATGTACGGCGCGCCGGCGCAACCGACTTCCTCGTCGTACGAGAACGCCAGGTGGATCGGCTTTTTGCGCGGCATGGCCATGAATTCGGGCACCAGCGCCAGCGAACCGGCGATGAAACCCTTCATGTCGCAGGCGCCACGCCCATAGAGAAGGCCGTCTTTTTCAACGAGCTTGAACGGGTCCGTGCTCCAGTCCTGGCCATCCACGGGCACCACGTCGGTGTGGCCCGACAGGACGATGCCGCCCTGCTGGTTGCCGTCTTGCGCCGGCAAGGTGGCGAACAGGTTGGCCTTGGTGCGCTCGGGGTTGTGCGCCAGCCACGCGTCCACGCCCTGGCCCTTGAGCCAATCACGGACGGTTTCGATCAGGGCAAGATTGGAATTGCGGCTGGTGGTATCGAAACCCACCAGCGTTTCCAGCCAGGTGCGCGCGTTCATGTCACTTCTCTTTGGGGGGAAAAGCGACAAGTGTAAAGCCAGGAAGCGCCCGCGTCTTGGACGGTGGGGCCGACCGTTCACCGGTTAAGCGCCTAGAATGTCGCCGGATTGAATTACGCCCCCAAGGAGAAACCGTGCAGCACAAAGCAGTTCCCACACGCAACATCGTGGCCGCAGTCATAGGCAACGCCCTCGAATGGTATGACTTCCTGGTCTTCGCGTTCATGACGCCGATTATCGCGAAGCTGTTTTTCCCCACCGACCCCAACCTGCCCGGCAGTGAACTGAACGCCATCCTGATGACCACGGCCATTTTCGGCGTCGGCTTCTTCATGCGCCCGGTGGGCGGCATCATCCTGGGGATGTACGGCGACAAGAAAGGCCGCAAGGCCGCCATGGTGATGGTGACGTCCCTGATGGCCGTGTCGATTGCGCTGATCACGGTGGCCCCGACCTACCACGCCGCCGGCATCCTGGCCCCGATCTTCATCCTGATCGCGCGCCTGTTGCAGGGCTTCTCGGCGGGCGGCGAATTCGGCACGTCGACGGCCTTGCTGATCGAAATGGCACCCAACGGCAAGCGCGGCTTCTACGGCTCGTGGCAAATGGCAGGCCAGATGCTGGCGCTGCTGATCGGCGCGGCCTGCGGCACGCTGATCACCGAGTTCTTCACGCAAGAGCAGATCGCGGCCTGGGCCTGGCGCATTCCGTTTGCCTTCGGCCTGGTCATTGTTCCTATCGCGATCTATATCCGCAAGAACATCGACGAAACCGAAGTCTTCAAGCAGATGCAGGAAGAAGACCGCCAGGCCGCCGCGCGCGGTGAAGTGCAGCGCCTGAGCCTGGTGCAGATGGTCAAGACCCACACGCGTGAAACGCTGATCGGCGTGGGCCTGGTGGTGACCGCCACCGTGTCCATCTACATCACCTTCACGTATCTGGTCACGTATTCGACCCAGATTCTGAAGCTGCCGCTGAAGGACACCTTCATGGTGCAGATGGCTGGCGCCGCGCTGATGGTGCTGATGACGCCGTTCATGGGCGCCTGGTCCGACCGTATCGGCCGCCGCCCGCTGGTGATCGGTTCGCTGATCGGCTACCTGATCGTGCTGTATCCGCTGTACTACTGGCTGTCGGATGCGCCGTCGATCGGTCGCCTGCTGACCGTGCAAATCGTGGTCTGCATCTTCGTGTCGGCCTTCTTTGGCGTGTTCAGCACGGTGATGGCGGAATTGTTCCCGGCGCGCGTGCGTTCCGTGGGCTTGTCCCTGGCCTACAACGTGGCCGTGATGATCTTCGGCGGCTTCGCCCAGTTCATCGTGACCTGGCTGATCAAGACCACCGGTTCGCCGATGGCCCCGGCCTACTACGTGATGTTCGGCGTGGCGCTGGGCCTGATCGCCTCGTTCTTCATGCGCGAGCGCGCGCACGAACAGCTGGATCACTAAAGCACGGCCCCCCAGGGCCGCCCGGCCTTGGGGGGCGTCCTAGCGGCGCGACGCCGAGGACACGCCGGCCACCTCGGCCAGGGCGTCCAGCGCGCGGGACAGCGATTCGCCCCCGCGCACTTCTACCGTGAACACCATATGGGCCAGCGATTGCTTGCTTTGCGTGTTCACGCCCACCACATTCAGGCGCAAGCGCGCGAACACTTCAGACAGGTCGCGCAACAGGCCGGGACGGTCGTGCGCGCGCACGCTGATGTCCACGGGATAGAAGGTGTCCGACGTCTCGCCCCAGGCGACCTCGATGACGCGTTCGGGTTCACGCGCGGCCAGCGCCAGGTAGCTGTGGCAGTCGCAGCGGTGGATGGACACGCCGCGACCGCGCGTCACGAAGCCGGCGATGGCGTCGGGCGGCGCGGGGCGGCAGCAACGCGCCAATTGCGTCAATAGCGAGCCCACGCCCACCACCAACACGCCGCTCTTGCCGCTTTTCTCGGCGCTGCCCGCGCTGGCGTGGCGCAGCGCGGCCGGTTGCGGTTCGGTGGCAGGCGCCGGCTGCTGGAACACACTGTCGATCTGGCGCAGGCTGAATTCTTCCTTGGCCGCCGCCACGTACAGGTCATCGGCGCGGGCAAAGCCCAGGTTCTGCGCCAGTTGTTCCAGGTTGACGGCCGTCTTGCCCAGCCGTTGCAGTTCTTTTTCAACCAGCGCCTGGCCCTGCGTAATGCGCTGCTGCAATTCAATGGCGTTGAACCACATCCGAACCTTGGCGCGCGCCCGCGGGCTGGCCAAAAAACCCAGCTGCGGGTTGAGCCAATCGCGTGACGGCCCGCCCGACTTGGCGGAGATGATCTCGACGGTCTGGCCCGTGGACAAATGCGTCTGCAACGGCACCATCTGGCCATCAACGCGCGCACCCCGGCAGCGGTGGCCCAGATCGGTATGCAGGTGATAGGCAAAGTCCACCGGCGTAGCGCCGGCGGGCAGCTCGATCACGCGTGCCTGCGGGGTCAACACGTAGATGCGCTCGTCGGTGTGGGCCGGCGGTTTGACCAGGTTGCGGTTCTTGCTGGACCCGGGTTTGCCGGACGCGGGCTTGCCGGTTTCCGCCTTGGCGGCGTCGGGCTTGCCGGGCTCTTGCCCGGGCTGGCCGCCGCCTTCCACATCGGTGTTCCAGGCTAGCAGCTGACGCATCCAGGCCAATTGGCGATCGTATTCGCTGGACGCAGCCACTTGCCCGCCCTTGGCCCCGGCTTCTTTGTAGCGCCAGTGCGCGGCCATGCCGTATTCGGCAAACTGGTGCATTTCGCGCGTGCGGATCTGCACTTCAAAGGGCCGGCCGTCGTCATCGGCCACCACGGTGTGCAGCGACCGGTAGCCGTTGGGCTTGGGCCGCGAGATGTAGTCATCGAACTCGTTGGACAGCGGCGTCCACATCTCGTGCACCAGACCCAGCGCCGTATAGCAGGCGCGCACGTCCTCGACGATGATGCGCAGCGCGCGCAGGTCGTACATCTGGGCAAAGTCCAGGCGCTTGACGCGCATCTTGTTCCAGATGCTGTAGATATGCTTGGGCCGGCCGCTGACTTCGGCATCGATGCCCGCCTTGGTCAGCGCCGTTTGCAGGCGGTCGATGGCGCCGGCGATGAAGGCCTCGCGCTCAACCCGCTTTTCTTCCAGCAGGCGCGCAATCTGCTTGTAGCGGTCGGGTTCCAGGAAGCGGAAAGACAGGTCTTCCATTTCCCATTTGATTTGCCAGATGCCCAGGCGGTTGGCCAGCGGGGCGTACAGGTCCAGCGTCTCGCGCGCAAAATCGGTAGAGCACGGGGCCTTGCTTTCGGCATGCCAACGCAAGGTGCGCAGCCGCGAGGCCAGACGCATCAGCACAATGCGCAGATCGGCTGCCATGGCCAGCAGCATCTTGCGCTGCATTTCTTTTTGCGAGCCGCTTTCGGCTTCGGCATCGCTGGCTTGCCGTGCCACCACGCCCAGGCGCAGCAGCGCGCGCGTGCCCTGGACCAGCCGCGCCACTTCGGCGCCGAACGCCGCCGCGACCGGGTCGTTGCGCAAGGCGGGCGCGGGCGCCATCAAGTCAGTGGGCAAGGCGGCCAACAGCGCGGCGGCGCGGGTGGCGGCGTCGGTGTGCAGCGCGGCCAGGATGCGCACGACGCCGGCGCCGTGGCTGGCCAGCGGCTCGCCGGTCAGGGCGTGCTGGCCTTCAAATCGGGGGATGGCCCAGGTCACGGCCTGGTCGATCAGCGCAACGCCATCGGCGTCCAGGCCCGCGCCTACCTCCTGCCGCCAGGAAGCGTCGAAAGGCGAAGGCGCGTCGATAACAGGCGGGGCGGACATGACTGGCGCAATGCACGGGTTGGTTGATATCCCGACACTCTACACTAGCGTTTGATCGTGCTGAATCCCCTGCCATATCCGGCATATACAAGGAACCAAAGCTTATGTTGCGCTGGCTCAAGGGCCGGGGCGCCCGCCCCTCGGAAGTGGCCGAAATGCAAGCCCGCATCGCGCCGCAGCTGTGGCGGCAGGTGCTGGATGCCTACCCGTTCCTGGCGGCATTGAATGCCGAGGAAACCGCGCAATTGCTCGCGCGGTCCGCCTGGCTGCTGGCCAGTAAAACCATCAACGGCGCGCAGGGCCTGGAGGTCTCGGACTTCATGCGCCTGTCAATCGCGGCGCAAGCCAGCCTGCCCATCCTGAACCTGTCGCCCGAGCTGTACGAAGGTTGGGACGAAATCATCGTGTATCCGGCCAGCTTCCGTATCCCGCGCACGCGCCAGGATGAAGACGGCGTGGTGCACGAATTCATCGAAGACGCCGCGGGCGAAGCCTGGGAAGGCGGCCCGCTGGTGTTGTCCTGGGAAGACACGCAGTTTTCTGACGGCGGCTTCAACGTCATCATCCACGAATTCGCCCACAAGCTGGATTTGCGTTCGGGCCTGGCCGACGGCATGCCGGCGCTGTCCGCGCACCCCGACCTGAAACCGCAGGTGTGGCGCCGCGTGCTGGACGACAGCCTGGACCGCTTCATTGCCGCACTGGAAGCCGTCGAAGCCGCCATCCCGCCCGACGTGGACCCGGAAAGCGAAGAGGCGGACGCCTGGTACGGCCAGTTGCCGCTGGACCCCTACGCGGCCACCGACGAGGCGGAATTTTTCGCCGTCAGCTCCGAACATTTCTTTGTCGACCCCGCCCCCTTGCACCAGGCGCTACCCGAATGGCACGCGCTGCTGCGGGCGTACTACCGGCAGGACACGCTGGGGCGCTACGCATGAAACAGCTGCTGATCGCCTGGCACTCGCGCACCGGCGCCGCACGGCAGGTGGCCGAAGCGGCAGCGCGTGGCGCGTCGGCGGCGGCCACGCAGCTGGACCAGGCGGGCGAACTGCACATTGAAATGCGGCGCGCGGCCGACGTTGACGCCGACGTCATCCTGGCCAGCCATGGCTTTTTGTTCTGCGCGCCCGAAAACCTGGCCAGTCTGAGCGGCGAAATGAAAGAATGCTTTGACCGCAACTACTACGCGGTGCTGGACCGCATCCAGGGCCGGCCCTACGCGTGCGCGACCAGTGCGGGCAGCGACGGCACGGGCGCGGCGCGGCAGGTCGAGCGCATCTGCACGGGCTGGCGGCTAAAGCCGGTGGCGCCCGCGCTGATCGTCAACCTGGGCGCGCAGTCGGCGCAGCAGATCCTGGCGGACAAGGTCGTGCCCCAGGCGGATCTTGACCGCTGCGAGGAACTGGGCGGGCTGCTTGCGGCGCTGGTTTTGACGGGCGGCTGAGGGCAGCGGCGCACATAAAAAAGCCCTTCGGCATGCCGAAGGGCTCTTGCTGGCGGACGGATGTCGCTTAGATCGCTTAGATAGCGGCCGTCACGATGATCTCGACCTTGAAGTCGGGATTGGCCAGGCGGGCTTCGACCGTGGCGCGCGGGGGCGAATTGCCGTCGGCAACCCAAGCGTCCCAGGCCTTGTTCATGCCATCGAATTCCTTGATGTTGGCCACGTAGATCTGGGCCATCAGGATCTTGGTCTTGTCGGTGCCGGCTTCAGCCAGCAGGCGATCGATCGTGGCCAGCACTTGTTCGGTCTGGCCGGTGATGTCCAGCTTGGCGTCGTCCGGCACCTGGCCAGCCAGGTACGCGACACCGTTGTACACGGCCATGTCCGACAGGCGCTTGGCTACGTGAAAGCGCTTGATGCTGCTCATGAATATTCCCCTTGGATTCGAGTGGTGGGTTGGATCAAAACAAGAAACCAGCAATTTACCCCGAGCCGCTTTCAGGCGGGAGGCAGCTGGAACACCTGACGCAAATAGGCCAGGTAGGCGGGATCGTCACACATGGTTTTTTCGGGCGCGTCCGACACCTTGGCCACAGGCTGGCCGTTGCAGCGGACCATCTTCATGACGATCTGCAAAGGCTCGTGGCCCAGGTCGTTGGTCAGGTTGGTGCCGATGCCAAACGACACCTTGCAGCGGCCGGCAAACTGGCGCGCCAGTTCGATGGCGCGTGGGAAGGTCAGCGAATCCGAGAACACCAGGGTCTTGGCGCGCGGGTCCACACGGTTCTTGCGGTAGTGCTCCAGCAGGCGTTCGCCCCAGACGAAAGGATCGCCGGAATCGTGGCGGGCGCCGTCGAACAGCTTGCAGAAGTACATGTCGAAGTCGCGCAGGAACGCGTCCATGCCGTAGACGTCCGACAGCGCAATACCCAGGTCGCCGCGATATTCCTTGGCCCAGACTTCCAGCGCAAACACTTGCGAATCGCGCAGGCGCGGGCCCAGCGCCTGGCAGGCTTGCAGGTATTCGTGGCCCATCGTGCCCAGCGGCAGCACTTCATGCTGCTTGGCCAACAGCACGTTGCTGGTGCCGGCGAAGTGCTCGCCCATCTGGGCCTTCATGGTGGACACCACTTCCTGGTGCCAGACCTTCGAGAAGCGGCGGCGCGTGCCGTACTCGGCCACGCGGAAATCAGCCAGCGCGGGGTCGTCCAGCACCAGGTGCATCTTCGACTGCAAGCGCTGACGCCCTTCTTCCCAATCGGGATTCTTGCGCGTGTTGCGGAAATAGACCTCGTTGACGATGGCCAGCACGGGGATCTCGAACAGGATCGTGTGCAGCCACGGGCCTTTCACTTCGATCGAGATCTCGCCGGGCGCGTCGCCTTCGCTGATGTGGATGCAGCGCTCGGGCAGGTGGAACAAGCCGAGGAAGTCGACAAAGTCGCTTTTGATGAAACGCAAGCCGCCCAGATAATCCAGTTCGTCCTGGGTGAAGCGCAGCTGGCACAGCTGGTGCACTTCTTCGCGGATTTCATCCAGATAGGGGCGCAGGTCGGCCCCGGCGGTGCGGCACTTGTAACGGTACTCGACCTGTGCAGCGGGAAACTGATGCAGTACCACCTGCATCATGCTGAATTTATACAGATCGGTGTCGAGCAGCGAAGTGATTATCATGGTTGCGCGTATCGTTTCGCGACACCATAGCATAGAGAACCCGGCGTTCAGGGCCATGGGCCACGATGTCAATACGGGTATTACCGGCACATCCGGCGCGCATTGGGTAAAATCCGCCCAACAAGACACAAAAGCCGCCGATCCCGGAGTTCCTGAATGACCCACGTTGTCACCGAAAACTGTATTAAGTGCAAGTACACCGATTGCGTTGATGTGTGCCCGGTGGACTGTTTTCGTGAGGGTCCGAACTTCCTCGTGATCGACCCGGACGAATGCATCGACTGCGCCGTCTGCATCCCCGAATGCCCGGCCAATGCGATCTACGCCGAAGAAGACGTACCGCAGGACCAACTGAATTTCATCGCGCTGAACGCCGAACTTTCCCCCGAGTTCGCCAGCATCAGCCGCGCCAAGAAGCCCCTGCCGGACGCCGACGACTGGAACGGCAAGCAGGACAAGCTGCAATACCTGGAAAAATAATCCGCGACGGCCGGCGCCCCCTGGGCAGCCGGCCTCGTGCGATGCCTCGATGACCGACGACTCCAAATACACGCGCCAGACCGTAACCCACGTTCACACCTGGGTGCCCGACAAGCTGTTCTCTTTGCGCGTAACGCGCGATGACGCGTATACGTTCGTGCCGGGCCAATTTGCCCGTGTCGGTTTGCCCGGCGCCGACGATCCCCATGGTCCGCCCACCCTGTGGCGCGCGTATTCCATGGTTTCCGCCCCCCAAGAGTCCGGGCTGGAGTTCTATTCCATCGTTGTGCCCGACGGCCTGTTCAGCCCGCGCATGGCGCAATTGCGTCCCGGCGACGCGCTCTACGTTGAAAAAACGCCCTACGGCTTCCTGACCCTTGAGCGCTTTGCGCCCGGCGGCGACCTTTGGCTGCTGGCCTCCGGCACGGGGCTGTCCGCCTACCTGTCTTTGTTGCGCGATCCGGCCACCTGGCGCGCCTACCGCCGCATCGTCCTGGTGCACGGCGTGCGCACCGTTGCGGAACTTGCTTACCGCGAAGAGATCGAATCATCACGCAATCGCCCCGAACTGGCTGACCTGTTCGCGGCTGACCCGCAAAAGCTTGTCTACCTGCCCATTGCCACGCGGGAAGCCCTGCCCGGCAGGCCGCAAGAACGCCTGACCACGCTTATCGCCGATGGCCGGCTGGAGCAATTGGCTGGGCTGCCCCTGGATCCGGAGCAGGCCAAGATCATGCTTTGCGGTAACCCCGACATGCTGGCGGACGCCCGCAAGCTGCTGGGCGAACGCGGTTTCAAACCAGGCCGCCGGGGTATTCCCGGCAACTTGGCGGTGGAAAATTACTGGTGATCCCGCACTACCTGGCGTAGTGCATAAATCCTCCGTTTGGTCTCTGTGCAAGGCGGTAAAACGCCCTAAACTGGTGCTTAATGGGATGACGGGTCTCTTTTTAGCAACATATTCCCGGTTCTTGCGGCAGTTTCTTTAGGCTGATTGGATATATCTTTAGTCCTCGGCGCAATAATCGGGGCACACGCACGACCCAGAAGGACATCACCCAAATGCTGTACCAATTGCACGAAATGCAGCGCGCCTTCCTGACTCCGTTCGCTGCATTCACGGATGCCGGTTCTCAGCTGTTCTCCAGCCCCTACAGCCCCCTCGCTTACACCCCGATTTCCCGCCAAATGGCCGCCGGGTATGAGCTGATGACGCGTATCGGCAAGGAATACCAGAAGCCCGCCTGGAATCTGCCCGCCACCGACATCAACGGCAAATCGGTCCGCGTGACCGAAACCGTTGCGCTGGACAAGCCCTTTTGCCGCCTGGTGCACTTTCACCGCGACGTGCGCGGCGCCGGCAAGGACGACCCGAAAGTGCTGCTGGTGGCGCCGCTGTCCGGCCACCACGCCACCTTGCTGCGCGACACCGTGCGCGCCCTGCTGCCCGGCCATGACGTCTACGTGACGGATTGGGTCGACGCCCGCATGGTGCCGCTGTCGGCCGGGCCGTTCCATTTGAACGACTACGTCCGCTATGTGCAGGATTTCATCCGCCATCTGGGTCCTGACGTGCACGTGATTTCGGTTTGCCAACCCACCGTGCCGGTGCTGGCCGCCGTGTCGTTGATGGCCACCGCCAACGACCCCTGCCAGCCGCGCAGCATGGTGATGATGGGCGGCCCCATCGACCCGCGCCAGTCGCCCACGCAGGTCAATCGCCTGGCCACCACCAAGCCGTATTCGTGGTTTGAAAACCAGGTGATCCACCCGGTGCCGCCACGCTATCCGGGGGCCGGCCGCAAGGTCTACCCCGGCTTCCTGCAGCACGCCGGGTTCATGGCCATGAACCCCGATCGCCACATGAAGTCGCACTACGAGTTCTATCTGGACCTGCTGCGTGGCGATGACAGCGACGCCGAAGCGCATCGCCGTTTCTACGACGAATACAACGCCGTGCTGGACATGCCGGCCGAGTTCTACCTGGACACGATCAAGATGGTGTTCCAGGACTTCGCCTTGCCCAGCGGCACCTGGGAAGTGGACGGCCAGACCGTGCGCCCCGCCGATATCAAAAAGGTTGCCCTGTTCACCATCGAAGGCGAGCTTGACGATATTTCGGGCCAGGGCCAGACGCGCGCCGCCATCAAGCTGTGCAAGAACATTCCGGCCGAGCGCAAGTCGCATTACACGGCGCCCAATTGCGGCCATTACGGCATTTTCTCGGGCCGCCGCTGGCGCGAAATGATCTGTCCTAAAATTGCCGAGTTCATCCGGCAATCGGCTTGACGACGGCAAGGCGCCGTCCTGCAACTGACGCGCGGGCCTGGCCCGCGCCTTCTCAAGCCTGATCCGTATTCCACGGGGCCCGAGTGGCCCCTTTTTCTTTTATTGGCCTTACATGTCCTGTCGTTCACTTGCCGACCGCATCGACGCCTTATTGCCGCAGACGCAATGCACCAAGTGCGGCTACGACGGCTGCCGGCCCTACGCCGACGCCATCGCGCAAGGCTCGGCGCCCATCAACCGCTGCCCGCCGGGCGGCGACGACGGCATTGCCGCGCTGTCCGAACTGCTGCAAACCCCTGCCCTGCCGCTGGACCTTGAGCGCGGCGAACCCGGCCCGCTGCTGGTCGCGCGCATCGACGAGTCGCACTGCATCGGCTGTACGCTGTGCATCCAGGCCTGTCCCGTGGATGCCATCGTGGGCGCCAACAAGCACATGCACACCGTGCTGGCCGATTGGTGCACCGGCTGCGACCTGTGCGTGGCGCCTTGCCCGGTGGACTGCATTCAGATGGTGCCCGCCGGCCGCGCATGGACGAATGCCGACGCCGACATCAGCCGCCAACGGCATCGCAGCCATCTGGCGCGCGCCGAGCGCCTGGCCGCTGATAACGCGCGGCTGATGGCGCCGGAAGCGCCCGCCGCCGCCAGCGCAACGCCTGCCCCCGCGGACGACGTACAAAGCCAGGACCGCAAGCGCTCCGCCATTGAATCCGCGCTGGCCCGCGCCCGGGCCCGCCGCAATCCAACGCAGTCATGAACGCAGCCAAACGCCGTGAGATCTTCGCCCGCCTGCAAGCGGCCAACCCCAACCCGACCACCGAACTGGAATACGACACGCCGTTCCAATTGTTGATTGCGGTGCTGCTGTCGGCGCAAGCGACCGACAAGTCGGTGAACATCGCCACGCGCAAGTTCTTTCCGCATTACGGCACGCCGCAAGCCTTGTTGGCGCTGGGCGAAGAAGGCCTGTCCGACTACATCAAGACCATCGGCCTGTATCGCACCAAAGCCAAGAACACGATTGCCACCTGTCGAATCTTGCTGGAGCATCACGGGGGCCAGGTGCCCACCACGCGCGAGGCGCTGGAATCACTGCCCGGTGTGGGCCGCAAGACGGCCAACGTGGTGCTCAACACCGCGTTCGGCCAGCCCACGATGGCGGTGGATACGCACATCTTTCGCGTGTCCAATCGCACCGGTATCGCGCCCGGAAAGAACGTGCTGGAAGTTGAAGAAAAGCTCGTCAAATTCATCCCGCGCGAATATATCCAGGACGCGCACCATTGGTTGATTCTGCATGGCCGCTACATCTGCGTGGCGCGCAAACCGAAATGCCCGCAATGCGGTATTTCGGACCTGTGCGAATTCAAGCAAAAGACGCCGGCCTGATGCGGCGCCGGGCGGTGCCGCCATGGGCGCCGCCTTCCCACGATTGCATGACGCGTTGATAACAATCAAAGCAAATTTGCTGCAACGCATTGCGTCGTAAAAAGGGTTTTCCCGCCTTGCGCGGCGTGTATTGTCGGCCTGCCGACAATTGCCCTTTCCGCACTGCAAAACCTATGTAAAACCCTCATGGAATTTTAATAAAGAGGTCCGCATACTCGCCGGCAACTCATCGGAAAACTACGAAAGATCCTTAGGATGTTCGATAGGTTTTCCGCCCTTCGGGGGCTTGGCGCAATGACGGCAGGCAGAGACCATATAAATACAACGCTGGTGCAGCGGACATGGATGACACAATCCTGGAGACAAAAGGCCTCACCAAGGAGTTCCGCGGATTCGTCGCGGTCAATGGGGTCGATTTGCGTATCAAGCGAGGCCAGATTCATGCCTTGATCGGGCCTAACGGCGCGGGCAAGACGACATGCTTCAACCTGCTTACCAAGTTCTTATCCCCCACGTCGGGAACCATCAAGTTCAACGGCATCGACATCACCGGCGAGCGCCCCGCGCAGATCGCCCGGCGCGGTGTGATCCGTTCGTTCCAGATATCGGCGGTGTTTCCTCACCTGACCGTGCTGGAGAACGTGCGCATCGGCTTGCAGCGCAAGACCGGGCTGTCGTTTCACTTCTGGCAAAGCGATAAGCGGCTGGCGTCCTTGAACGAGCCGGCGCGCGCGCTGCTCGAACAGGTGGACCTGGGCGCCTTCGCGGACGAGACCACGGTGAACCTGCCGTATGGCCGCAAGCGCGCGCTGGAAATCGCCACCACGCTGGCCATGGAACCCGAGCTGATGTTGTTGGACGAACCCACGCAGGGCATGGGCCACGAAGACGTCGACCGCGTCACTCAACTGATCAAACGCGTCAGCGCCGGCCGCACGATTCTGATGGTGGAACACAACATGAATGTCGTGTCCTCCATCGCCAACACCATCACCGTGCTGGCGCGCGGGTCGGTGCTGGCCGAAGGCACGTACGCCGAAGTCTCGCGCCACCCCGCCGTGATGCAGGCCTATATGGGCACCACCGACGGCGAACTCCAAGGAGCGCACGCATGAGCACCCCGGCACTTGAAATCTCGGGCTTGCAAGCCTGGTACGGGGAATCGCATATCCTGCACGGCGTGGATATGCGCGTGGGGCAAGGCGAAGTCGTCACGCTGCTGGGCCGCAACGGCGCCGGCCGCACGACTACGCTGCGGGCCATCCTGGGCCTGACCGGCTCACGCAAGGGTTCGGTGCGCATACACGGCACCGAAGCCATCGACCTGCCGACCTACAAGATCGCGCACCTGGGCGTGGGTTACTGCCCCGAAGAGCGCGGAATTTTCGCCAGCCTGTCCTGCGAAGAAAACCTGCTGCTGCCGCCGGTCGTGGGCTCGCTGGGCGGGGGGATGTCGCTGGCCGAAATCTACGACATGTTCCCCAACCTGCAAGAGCGCCGGAATTCGCCGGGCACGCGCTTATCGGGCGGTGAACAACAGATGCTGGCGGTGGCGCGCATCCTGCGCACCGGCGCCAACCTGCTGCTGCTGGACGAGATCTCGGAAGGCCTGGCCCCAGTCATCGTGCAGGCGCTGGCCCGCATGATCACGACGCTCAAGCAACGTGGCTACACCATCGTCATGGTGGAACAAAATTTCCGTTTCGCCGCGCCCTTGGCCGATCGCTTCTATGTGATGGAGCACGGTCAGATCGTCGAGCATTTCGAAGCCGCGGAACTTTCAGAAAAACAGGACACGCTCAACGAACTGTTGGGCGTCTAAAACAACCTGTCATCCGCCGGAACCCCGGCAACACAACACCGTAGGGAAGAGGAGTCATCCCATGAAGCTGCACACCATCACTGCTGCACTGGCCATGGCGGGCCTGGGATTTGCAGGGGCAACCGCCCACGCGCAAGGTATCTCCGACGATGTCATCCGCATCGGCTTCATCACCGACATGTCGGGCGTGTATTCCGACATCGACGGCAAGGCCGGTCTGGACGCGATCCGCATGGCGATCGAAGACGCCGGCGGCAGCATCAACGGCAAGAAGATCGAAGTGGTCTCGGCCGACCACCAGAACAAGGCCGACGTTGCTTCGGCGCGCGCGCGCGAATGGTTCGACCAGCAGAAGGTCGACGTCATCGTCGCGGGCACCAATTCGGCCACCAGCCTGGCCATGGCGGCCGTGGCTGCTGAAAAGAAGAAGCCGTTCATCGCGGTGGGCGCGGGCGCGTCCGACCTGACGAACGCGCAATGTTCGCCCTACACCGTGCACTACGCCTACGACACCGTGGCGCTGGCGCGCGGTACCGGCTCGGCGGTGGTGAAGGACGGCGGCAAGAGCTGGTTCTTCCTGACGGCCGACTATGCCTTCGGCCACGCGCTGGAACGCGACACGATGGCGGTGGTAAAAGCCGCCGGCGGCGAGATCAAGGGCCAGGTGCGCGCACCGCTGGGCGCGTCTGACTTCTCGTCCTTCCTGTTGCAAGCGCAGGCGTCCAAGGCCCAGATCCTGGGCATGGCCAACGCCGGCGGCGACACCATCAACACCATCAAGGCCGCCAATGAATTCGGCGTGACCAAGACGATGAAGATGGCCGGGCTGCTGGTGTTCATCAACGACGTGCACTCGCTGGGCCTGCAAGCCACGCAAGGCATGTACCTGACCGACGGCTGGTACTGGGACCAATCCGACGCCTCGCGCGCCTGGTCCAAGAAGTTTGAAGCCAAGGTGGGCCGCAAGCCGTCGATGCTGCAAGCGGGCGACTACTCGTCGTTGTCGTTCTACCTGAACGCCGTCAAGGCCACCGGCACCGACGACGCCGACACCGTCATCAAGTGGATGAAGTCGAACAAGATCAACGACTTCTTCACCCAGGGCGGCTATGTGCGCGAAGACGGCCGCATGGTCCACGACATGTACCTGATGCAAGTGAAGACCCCGGCCGAATCCAAGGGCCCGTGGGACTACTACAAGGTCGTGGCCACGCTGCCCGGCGACGAGGTCTACACCAAGTTGTCCGAATCCACCTGCAAGCTGGTCAAGAAGTAATTTCGGCTCATGTGACCCCAGGGTGCGGCCCGGCGCGGGCTGCGGCCGCACCTTGAATTCGCTCACTTTTATCCGTACGCGCAGGATTTTCACAAGATGACTGACCTTTTCGGCATCCCTATACAGGCCTTGTTTGGCCAGCTATTACTGGGCCTGGTCAACGGTTCCTTCTATGCCATGTTGTCGCTCGGGCTTGCCGTTATCTTCGGGCTGCTGAACGTCATCAACTTCGCGCACGGCGCGCTCTACATGCTGGGCGCGTTCATCGCCTGGATGGGGCTGTCGTACCTGGGGTTGAACTACTGGGTCATGCTGATCCTGGCGCCGCTGGTCGTTGGGCTGTTCGGCATATTGATCGAAAAATTACTGCTCAAGCATCTGTATAAGCTTGATCACCTTTACGGGCTGCTGCTGACCTTCGGCCTGACCTTGTTGATCGAAGGGCTGTTCCGCAGCTTCTACGGCGTGTCGGGGCAACCCTATCCCACGCCCGATGCGCTGCGTGGCGCGACCAACCTGGGCTTCATGATTCTGCCCAACTATCGCGGCTGGGTAGTGGCGGCGTCGGTCGTGGTCTGCCTGGCAACCTGGTTCGTGATCGAACGCACCCGCCTGGGCGCTTTGCTGCGTGCCGGCACCGAAAATCCGCGCCTGGTCGAAGCCTTCGGCGTGAATGTGCCGCGCATGATTACGCTGACCTACGGCTTCGGCGTGGCGCTGGCCGGGTTTGCAGGCGTACTGGCCGCGCCGGTTTTGCAGATATCGCCGTTGATGGGGTCCAACCTCATCATTGTCGTGTTCGCCGTGGTCGTGATCGGCGGCATGGGGTCCATCATGGGCGCCATCGTCACCGGTCTGGGCCTGGGTGTGATTGAAGGACTGACCAAGGTGTTCTGGCCCGAAGCGTCCAGCACCGTGGTGTTCATCATCATGGCCATTGTTCTGTTGATCCGCCCGGCCGGGCTGTTCGGAAAAGAAAAATGAATCGTCAATTCCTGGGCTATGCGGTATTGGCCGTCGTGGTGGCCGCTCTTCCCTTTCTGGGGGTGTACCCGATCTTCGTCATGAAGATCATGTGCTACGCGCTGTTTGCCTGCGCATTCAACCTGCTGCTGGGCTTTACCGGGCTCTTGTCGTTCGGGCACGCCGCCTTTCTGGGCAGCGCGGCCTACGCGGCCGGGCACGCGATGAAGGTGTGGGGCTTTCCCACCGAAATCGGCTTGCTGTTCGGGGTGGGCGTGGCGGCGCTGCTGGGCCTGGCGATGGGCGCCATCGCCATTCGGCGCAGCGGCATCTACTTCGCCATGATCACGCTGGCGCTGGCGCAGATGGTGTTCTTCTTCTTCCTGCAGGCCAAGTTCACGGGCGGTGAAGACGGCCTGCAAAGCGTGCCGCGCGGCACCTTGCTTGGAATGCTGGACTTGTCCAAGGACATCAACCTGTACTACGTGGTGATGGCCATTTTCGTCCTGGGTTACTTCATCATCTGGCGCACGGTGAACTCTCCATTCGGACAAGTGCTGCAAGCGCTGCGCGAGAACGAGCCACGCGCCATTTCGCTGGGCTATGACGTCGACCGCTTCAAGCTGCTGGCCTTCGTGCTGTCGGCCGCATTGGCCGGGCTGGCCGGGGCGACCAAGACGCTGGTGTTCGTATCGGCCACCCTGTCGGATGCCACCTGGCAGATGTCGGGGCTGGTCATCCTGATGACGCTCATCGGCGGCTTGGGCACCTTGACCGGACCGATCCTGGGCGCCTTCATCGTGGTGCTGCTGGAAAACAAGGTGGGCGACTTCGGCCAGATGATGGCCAACCTGACCGGCGTGGAATGGTTCCTGCGCCTGGGGGAATCGGTGACCATCGTGATCGGCCTGATCTTCGTTATCTGCGTGCTGGCGTTCCGACGCGGCATCGTTGGCGAGGTCGGCGCGTTCATCGACAAGCGCCGCGCTGTCCGGGCCTGAATCCCGGCGGTGGGTTCTTCCTTCGGGGCCGCATCACGCGGCCCCGATTGCATTGGGCGTCGGCGCCGTGGCCCGTACAATAAAACGCACCCAACCCCACAGGTGCCTGACCATGCGCAATCTGCATCCGCTCGCCCCCGTTCTTGGCGCAATCTCGCTGGCCGCCGCGCTGGCCTCATCCATCATTGCCCCCGCTGCCAACGCCGCCCCCGCCTCTGCCCCATCGGCCACTTGCGAAGTCGACCGCCCCATCCGCTTCAGCGGCTTGAACTGGGAGTCCAACCTGGTGCTGGCCGGCATTGAACGCTACGTGCTTGAACACGGTTATGGCTGCAAGACCACCGTCGAAATCGGCGAAACGCTACCCATGCTGGCCGCCCTGCAACGCGGCGATGTGGACGTCACGCCGGAAGTCTGGCCCGGCCAGATCGAAGGGGCCTGGAAAAAGGCCTTGGCCAGCGGCAAGGTGCTGGGCGTGGGCCACGTGTACGACGCGGGCGAAGGCTGGTACGTGCCGCGCTATACGGCCGAACGCCACCCGGACCTGAAGGCGGCATCCGACTTGGCCCGCTTCAAGGAAGTCTTTGCCGACCCCGAAGACCCCGGCCGCGGCCGCATCTACGGGTGCCCGGCGGGCTGGGCCTGCGGCACGCTGAACGACAACCTGCTGCGCGCGCTGAAGCTGGACAAGGACTACGCGCTGTTCGCGCCCGGCTCGGGCGCCGCGCAAAAGGCGGCCATCGTGTCGGCCTACAAGCGCAAGCGCGACATCGTCTTCTATTACTGGACGCCCACCTCGCTGGTCGGTGCGCTGGACCTGGTCAAGCTGCAACTGCCCGCGTTCGACCAAGCCGCCTACACCTGCATGACGGACCCCAAGTGCACCAACCCCGTGGCCACCGAATTCAAGCCCAACCCGGTGGTGACTGGCGTCAACGCGGCCTTTGCCAAACAGGCGCCGAAGGTCACTGAATTCCTGACCAAGCTGACCGTGCCGGACGACGCCATCAACGCCACGCTGGGCTGGCTGGAAACCGAGGGCAAGGAACCCGAGGACGCGGCGCGCTATTTCCTGAAGCAGTACGGACCCGTGTGGCAGCAATGGGTGCCGGCCGACGTGGCCGAGCGCGTGCAGGCGTCTCTCGCGCGCGAATAAACGCCCGGTCGCGGCCGGCTCCTCATGTATCCTGACGTTTCGGCGCCGCTGCCGCGCCACCCCAATTCGAGTAAAGGAAGATAGACATGGACGCCCTGTATTGGCACAACGGTCACTGGACCACCGACAACCCCAAACTGCTGGGCCCGGCCGACCACGCCTTCTGGATGGCCAGCATGGTGTTTGATGGCGCCCGCGCGTTTCGCGGCCTGACGCCCGACCTGGACCTGCACTGCCAGCGCGTCGTGCGGTCGGCCGAAAAAATGCTGATGAAGCCCCAGATCAGCTGGGAAGAGATCCAGAAGCTGTGCCTGGAAGCCGTATCCCGGTTCCCGGCCGGCACCGAGCTCTACATCAAGCCGATGTTCTACTGCGCCGACGGTTTCCTCTTGCCTGACGCCGACAAGACGCAGTTCGTGCTGCACGTGTTCAAGGTGCCCATGCCCGGCGAGCAAGGCTTTTCGGCCTGCTTTTCCAGCTACGCCCGCTCTTGGCCGAACATGGCGCCCACCGACGCCAAGGCGTCCTGCCTGTATCCGAACGGCCAGCGCGCCATTCGCGAAGCCGCCGACAAGGGCTTTGACAACGCCATCATGCTGGACGGCGCGGGCAACATCGCTGAATTCGCCACCAGCAACCTGTGGATCGCCAAGGACGGCGTCGTGTCCACGCCGGTGGACAACGGCACCTTCCTGAACGGCATCACGCGCCGCCGCGTGCTGGCGCTGCTGAAGGCCGATGGCGTTGACGTGCAGGAACGCAGCCTGACCCGCGCCGACATCGAAGCCGCCGACGAAGTGTTCTCGTCCGGCAACTACGGCAAGGTCGTCCACGTGAACCGCGTCGAAGACCGTGCGCTGGAATACGGCCCCATGGCCCGCCGCGCGCACAAGCTGTACATGGACTACGCGGAAAGCACCGGCAGCAAATAAGCTCGCGCCCATCTGGCGCCATCGCCATCGCCGTTGCCGTCAGCCAGATAAAAGGAAAGGCGCGTAGGCTATCGGGCTTCGGACCGTAAGGTGAGCCAATGCCCATACACAGCAGACGCGATTTCCTGCGCAACAGCGCGGCCCTTGCCGGGGCCGGCAGCGCCCTGGCCATGTTTCCCGCCGCCATCCGGCGCGCCCTGGCCATTCCGGCCAACCAGCGCACGGGCACGATTCACGATGTTGAACACATCGTGATCTTCATGCAGGAAAACCGGTCGTTCGACCACTACTTTGGCGCGCTTGCCGGCGTGCGCGGGTTTGGCGACCGCTTTCCGATTCCAGTGCCGGACAGCCCCGACTATCGGCATCGCACGGTCTGGGCACAATACAACGACAAGCCCGACGAGGGCGCTCCGCGCACGGTGCTGCCCTATCGGCTGAATACGCAGGAAGCCTTCGAAACCGTGCGCGTAGCCAGCACGCCGCACACCTGGTCCAACGCGCAAGACGCCTGGGATGCCGGCCGCATGGGCCGCTGGCCCGCCGCCAAGAAAAACCATTCCATGGCGTACTACGAAGCGGCCGACATGCCGTTCCAGTACGCCATGGCGCGCGCCTTCACCGTTTGCGACGCCTATCACTGCTCGTTCACGGGCGGCACCAACACCAACCGGCTGTTTGTGTGGACAGGCACCAATGACGGCGCGGGGCGCGGCAACGGCCCGGCGTTGGGCAACGTCTATAACAAGCTGACGGGCGGGGACCCCGCCGGCGCCTACACCTGGACCACTTACCCGGAACGGCTCGAAGCGGCCGGTGTCAGTTGGCGCATCTACCAGGACATGGCCGACAACTATTCCCTGAACCCCACCGCCGGCTTCAAGGCGTATCGCGACGCCTATCACGGCGTGCCGGGATCGCTGGCCGCGCTGAAGGACAAGGCGCTGACCACTCGCGGCCTGGACCTGCTGCGCCAGGATGTGCTGGACGGAACGTTGCCGCAGGTGTCCTGGATCTGCGCCACCAAGGCCGGGTCCGAGCATCCCAGCCCGTCCAGCCCGGCGCAGGGCGCGGACTACACGGCGCGCGTGCTGGACGCGCTGACCGCCAACCCGGACGTCTGGAGCAAGACCGTCCTGTTGCTGATGTTCGACGAGAACGACGGCTTCTTCGACCACATGCCGCCCCCTGCCCCGCCATCGCGCGATGCCGGCGGCGCGCTGGCCGGTGCGTCCACGGTGGACACGCAGGGCGAATACCACGAGCACATCACGGGCGTGGAAAAGGACGACACCCCGGCGCACCTGCACGGCGTATACGGGCTGGGGCCGCGCGTGCCGATGTACGTGCTGTCGCCGTGGACCAAGGGCGGCTGGGTCAACTCGCAGGTGTTCGACCACACCTCGGTGCTGCGCTTTGTTGAACAGCGCTTTGGCGTGGCCGAGCCGAACATTTCCGCATGGCGCCGGGCCGTGTGCGGCGACCTGACGTCCATTTTCGATTTCGCTACACCGAACAACAACGACGAGCTGCTGCGCGCCTTGCCGCCCACCGCCGAGCGTGCGGGGCAGGCATCCGCGCTGGCCGGCACGGTGGTCCCACCGGCGCCTGCGCAGCCCTCGCCGGCTCGCCAGCCGCCCGGCACGCGGCCGTCGCGCGCCCTGCCCTATGCGCTTCAGACCCACGCGCGTATCGATGGCGAAAGCGTCACTCTGGAATTCGACAATATCGGGATGGCGGGCGCGGTGCTGCACGTTTATGACCGCCTGCGCCTGGACGACGGGCCGCGTCGGTACACGGTGCAAGCGGGCAAGCGCCTGCAAGGTCGATGGCTGGCGGCGGAAGGCGACCGCCGCTACGACTTGTGGGTGTTGGGGCCTAACGGTTTCCACCGCCACTGCACGGGCCGCGCCGCGCCGAATGCGCCGCCCCCGCTGGAGGTCACGGCTGCCTACGCGGGAGCAGGTGCGGTGTTGCAGGTGTCGGTGCGCAACACAGGCGCCGCGCCACGGGCATTTCGCATCGAAGCGAATGCCTATGATTTCCCGCGCAAGACGAGCGCCAACTTGGCGGCAGGCGAATCGGTCAGCCTGTCCTGGGACATGGGGGCAAGCGGGGGCTGGTACGACATTACGGTGCATGACGAAGACGATCCGTCTTTTACGCGCCGATTGGCGGGCCGCATCGAAACAGGTGCCCCGTCCACGTCCGATCCCGCCATGGAGCAGGCGTTGATCCTGCATTGGAAGCCGACGGCCTGACGGCGCGGTGCGGCGCGGTGCGGGACAAGCCCGCGCGCAAAAAAAACCGGGCGCCAGCCTGAGCCGGCGCCCGGTTTCATGTCGGCACAGGCGGCCTATTCTTTCTCGGCGCCCTTGCCCAGGCCCAGATAACTTTCAATGACCTTCGGGTCGCCCGCCAGTTCACGTGCCGGGCCGTGCAGAATGACCTCGCCCGTTTCCAGCACGTAGCCGTAGTCGGCCACTTGCAGCGCCGCGCGGGCGTTTTGTTCGACCAGCAAAATCGCCACGCCCGTTTCCCGCAAGCGCGCGATGATGTGGAAGATCTCGCGCACGATACGGGGCGCCAGGCCCAGGCTGGGTTCGTCCAGCATCAGCAGGTTGGGTTTGGCCATCAGTGCGCGGCCCACGGCCAGCATCTGACGTTCACCGCCCGACAGGGTGCCGGCCTGCTGGCCACGCCGCTCGCGCAGACGCGGAAACAGGTCGAACACTTCGTTCAGCGTGTCGCGCCAACCGGCTTCGCGGGCGCGGTAACGACGGAAGCCGCCCAGCAGCAGGTTGTCTTCAACGGACATGGTGCCGAATAGTTCGCGACGCTCGGGCACCAGCGACATGCCGGCCGCCACGCGCTTTTCGACTTGCCAGCCGGACACATCGGCGCCCGCATAGTGCACGGTGCCGGCGGCATGGCCGGTGTGCGGCAGCGACCCCATCATCGCGTTCAGCATGGTGGACTTGCCCGCGCCGTTGGCGCCGATCACGGTCACGATGCTGCCGGCGGGCACGGTCAGCGACGCGCCGACCAATGCGCCAACCTTGCCATAACGGGCCGACAGATTGCTGACTTCCAGCACGGGCGATTGCGTCGCGCTCATTGCACACCTCCTGCCGAAACCGGCTTGGCCTGATCCGCTTCGGGCAGGTCGTCATCGATGCCGCCCAGATAGGCTTCCAGCACCGCCGGGTTCTTTTGCACGTCGGCCGGCACGCCTTCGGCCAGCTTGGTGCCGAAATCCATCACCACCAGGTGGTTGGTCAGGCGCATCACAAAATCCATATCGTGTTCGACCAGCAAAATGCTCATGCCTTCCGAGCGCAGTTGCTCCAGCACGCGCGCCAGGTCTTGTTTTTCCTTGTAGCGCAGGCCGGCGGCCGGCTCGTCCAGCAGCAGCAAGACCGGGTCGGACGCCAGCGCCCGCGCAATTTCCAGAATGCGTTGCTGGCCCAGCGCCAGGTTGCCCGCCTGTTCGTACAGGTATTCGCCCAGGCCCACGCGCTTGATCTGTTCGGCGGCTTCGTGCAGCAGCTGCGCTTCGCGGGCACGGTCCGAATGCAAGGCGCCGGCCAGCACGCCCACGTCAGAGCGCAGGTGCGCGCCCAAGGCCACGTTCTCCAGCACCGTCATGCCCGGCAGCAATTGCACGTGCTGGAACGTGCGCCCCACGCCCAGCTTGGCGATCTCGCGCGCGGAACGATTGTCGATGCGCTGGCCCATGAACGTGACCTTGCCACGGGTCACGGGCAGCACGCCGCTGATCAGGTTGAACGTGGTGCTCTTGCCGGCGCCGTTGGGGCCGATCAGACCCATGATTTCGCCGGAACGGACCTTGAACGTAATGTCATTGACGGCAACCAGACCACCGAATTCCTTGCGGATGGCATCCACTTCCAACACCACCTGCCCGGCTTCAGGACGCATGCGTGTCGGCAGCGCGGGCGCCGGCGCGGGCGGCGCCAGATTGCGGCGCGAACCGTCCGCGCCGGTGATGCGGCTCCACCAGGTAGCCAGGATGGGCCAGAGGCCGTTGCGGGCGTATTGCAGCATCAGGATCAGCAGCACGCCAAAGACGATCATTTCAAAGTTGGCGTTGGTGTCCAGCAGCTTGGGCAGCCAATTTTGCAATTGGTCCTTCAGCACCAGGATGACGCCCGAGCCCAGCAAGGCGCCCCACACGTAGCCCGCACCACCGACCACCGCCATGAACAGGTATTCAATGCCGTAGTTCACGCCGAACGGGCTGGGGCTGACGGCGCGCTGCATGTGCGCGTAGAGCCAGCCCGAAATGCAGGCCAGCAAGGCCGCCCAGACGAAGATCACGACCTTGTACGCCGCCGTGTTCACGCCCATGGATTCGGCCATGCCCGCGCCGCTTTTCAGCGCCCGGATGGCACGGCCCGGCCGCGAATTGAGCAGGTTGCGGGTAGCCCACAACGCCAGCAGCACGAAGATCCAGATCAGGTAATAAATGTTGCGCCCGCTGGCCAGCGACACGCCGAAGACGCTGATGGGTTCGATGCCGGCAATGCCGTCATGCTTGCCCAGCCAGTCGATATTGCCGAACAGGAAATACAGCGACAGGCCCCACGCGATGGTGCCCAGCGGCAGGTAATGCCCCGAAAGGCGCAACGTGATCGCGCCCAGCAGGTAGGCCACCACGGCGGTCAGCACCAGGCCTGCGGGCAAGGCCAGCCACGGCGACACGTCGTACTGCGTCGTCAGGAAAGCGGTGGTGTAGGCACCCAGGCCCACGAACGCGGCCTGGCCGAACGAAGTCAGCCCGCCCACCCCGGTCAGCAGCACCAGGCCCAGCACGACCAGGCTGGCAAGGCCGATGTAGTTAAGTTGCGTCACCCAGAATTCGGGCGTGACCGGCACCAAGGGCAGGCCCGCCAGGACGACGATGAAGACGGCAAGCAAAATGCGGTTCATGGCGTTTATTCCTCTTCGTCCACGTGATGGGTGCTGAACGAACGCCAGACCAGAACCGGGATAATCAAGGTAAAGACGATCACTTCTTTATAGGCGCTGGCCCAGAAGGACGAGAAAGATTCCAGCACGCCGACCAGCAGCGATCCGGCGGCGGCCACGGGGTAGCTGGCCAGGCCGCCGATGATGGCGCCCACGAAGCCCTTCAGTCCGATCAGGAACCCGGTGTCGTAATAAACGGTGGTGATCGGGGCGATCAACATGCCGGACATGGCGCCGATGGCCGTGGCCAACGTGAAGGTCAGGCTGCCGGACATGGTGGTGCTGATGCCGACCAGGCGCGCGCCGCGGCGGTTCACGGCGGTGGCGCGCAACGCGCGGCCGTACAAGGTCTTGCCGAAGAACAACCACAGGGCGGCGATCAGCAATGCGCAGGTGGCGACAACGAACAGGCTTTGCGCGGACCAGGTCATGAAGCCCAGGTCGACTTGCCCGCTGACGAACGCCGGGGTGCGCCAGCCTTCGGCGCCAAAGAACACCAGCGCCAGGCCGGTCAGCGCGAAGTGCACCGCGACAGATACGATCAGCAGCACCAGCACGGTGGCTTCGGCCAAGGGTTGATAGACGATGCGATAGACCATGGGACCCATCGGGATCACCAGCAGCAGCGTCAGCAGCATATTCAGCCACAACGAGTTGTCGGGGCCGATGTAGCTTTGGGTCACCCAGAACAGCGCCAGCGGCAGGACGACGCAGGTGACCAGCGTTTTGGGCAGGCCAGCGAAACTGCGGGTGCGCAAGGCGCGCACCAGCTCCATCGCCAGGCACAGGGCGCCCAGCAGCGGCAGCAGGTAGGCGGTGCCCGGCATCTTGCCGTCGACCAGCATGGCCAGGGTCAAGGCGCCGAACGCCACGAACTCACCCTGGGGAATGAAAATGACGCGCGTAACGGCAAACACCAGCACCAGCGCCATGCCCAGCAGGGCATAGATGGCGCCGTTGACGATACCGTCTTGCAGCAGGATCAGCGCAATTGAGGAATCCATCTAACAACCTTATCGATTCTTGGTGTTCCGGCCCCGCCCGGGACACTGATACGACACACCGGCCGGAAAGGCCGGTGCGAAGCATTGCTCGGGTGCCGCAAGACACGCGCCAGCGGTTGGCGCGGCCTTGCAGGACACATCCGTGGATCGGGCAATCCGAAGGGAATTACAGGCCGGGCTGATAGACCCACTTGCCGCCTTCAACCTTGACGATGACGCGCGAACGCTCGTCAAAGCCGGCGTGGTCGGTGGGCGACATGTTGAACACGCCTTGCGAGGCGGCCAGGTCCTTCACGTTTTCCAGCGCATCGCGCATGGCGGCGCGGAACTCCGGCGTGCCGGGCTTGGCGCCCGTCTTCAGCGCCACGGGCACTGCGGCCACGACCAATTGGCCGGCGTCCCACATGTGGCCGCCAAACGTGTTGGTGGAGTTGGCGCCGTTGGCCTTCTCGTAGGTTTCAACATAAGCCAGGGCCGACTTCTTGACCGGGTTGGAATCGGGCAACTGGGCGGCGACCAGCAGCGGGCCGGCCGGCAGGAACATGCCGTCGCAGTCCTTGCCGCAAACGCGCAGCACGTCGTTGTTGGCGGCGCCGTGGGTTTGGTAGATGGTGCCGCCGTAGTTGCGGGCCTTCAGTTCCTTTTGCGGCAGCGCCGATGGGGTGCCGGCGCCGGCGATCAGGATGGCGTCCGGCTTGGCGCCGACCAGCTTGAGCACCTGACCCGTCACGCTGGTGTCGGTACGGCTGTATTTTTCGATGGCGACGATTTCAATGCCCTTGGCCTTGGCGGCCTTTTGCATCACGTCCAGCCAGCCGTCGCCGTAGGCGTCGGCAAAGCCGATGAAGCCCAGGGTCTTGACCTTGGACTTGGCCATGGCGTCGGCCAGGGCGCCGGCCATCAGCGCGTCGTTTTGCGGGGTCTTGAACACCCAGCGGCGCTTGTCGTCCACGGGTTCCACGATCTTGGCGCTGGCGGCCACGCTGATCATCGGCACCTTGGCTTCAGCGGCCACGTCGACCATGGCCAACGAGCCCGGCGTGACCGACGTGCCGATCAGCACGTCGACCTTGTCGTCGGTAGCCAGCTTGCGCGAGTTCTTGACGGCTTGCGTGGTGTCGGTGGCGTCATCCAGCACGATCCATTCGATCTTCTGGCCGGCCACTTCCTTGGGCAGCAATGCCACGGTATTGCGTTCGGGGATACCCAACGACGCAGCGGGGCCGGTGCTGGACACCGTGACGCCGACCTTGACCTGCGCGCTTGCCAGGAGCGGCACGGCCAGGGCGAAAGCGGCAGCCGCCGCGGACAAGCCGAAGTGCTTGCGCATATTTTTTGTCTCCTGTGGTGGCTCTTATGTGCCTCGATCGAGGCGAAGCGAGCCTAGTTAAAGTTATACAGAAAAAAATATTATAGGGTTAAAACAGTATCAGATGACGTCACGCAACTACGGTAAATCCCTGATGTGCTATGGAAACCTTGTTTCAGCAAACGCATTCGTTAATGGCGAACTTGATGGCGAACTTGTACTAGAAAATCTTTCGGCGCGTCAGTTGGGGGATTCCCTTGTAATGGGCAGCATGCCCCAAAGCGCATCGCCAGCTGGTTACCTTACTGTCACCCCGCACTGACAAATCTGTCAGCGGCCCAACATCGGCCACACCCTTTCCACGCGCGAAGCCACCCAGGCGGCGATCACGACTTTGATCAGGTCGCCCGGCAGGAAGACCGCCACGGCGGCGGCCGCCTTGGGCAGACCCATCTTGGTCACCGAGGCCAGCCACGGCACGCCAAACGCATAGACGACCACAATGCCGCCCACCCCGCAGGCCACGACATACGCGCCCAGCTTCGCCCAGTCGCGGTTGGCCCGGCCCACCAGCGTGCGGGTCAGCCAGCCGATGACAAATGCGCCCACCACCATGCCCACCAGAAAGCCGCCCGTGGGCCCCATGAACGCGCCCAATCCGCCACGACCGCCCGGCAGCACCGGCAGGCCGATCGCAGCCAGCAGCAGGTAAAGCAGGCACGCCAGCGCGCCACGCACGGGGCCCAGCATGGCGCCCGCCAGCATGACGCCCAGCGTCTGCAAGGTGATCGGCACCGGAATGCCGGGCAGTGGTATCGGCGGGATCAGGCTCAGGACGACGATCAGCGCGGCAAACAGCGCAATCAGCACAGTGTTATGGGATTTCATGGCATTACCTATTGGGTGGGGTGGGGGCGCCCGGCTGAGGGGCGCCCGGCTCAGGGGCTGCGCGCGTCGATGGCTTCGGCCACTTCCTGGGCGCGCTTTAATGTCAGCACGATCAAGGGCACGATCAGGGCAACCGGATGGGCGCCCAGCCCGCGCGCCGCCTGGGCCTCGCGGATGTCTTGGAAATTGCGCCAGATTTCAGGCACGAACCGCAAGGTCAGCGCCAGTGCCAGCGCCACTTTGCCGGCGTCGACCAGCCCGATCCGCTCAAACGGCGTCAACCCCCGTTCGCAGACGGCGATCAGGTCCGACGTGCGCGTGGCCAGCGTGACGGCCAGCGCCAGCCCCACCATCGCGCCCACTCGCAGCACGACGGCCAGGGCGTCGATCGGCCCCTGGAATACGCCCGTGAACAGCGCCACGGCCAGCAGCACCCACAGCAGCCCGCGCACCTGGCGCCAGACGGCGGCGGCCGACACGCCCGTAGACCAGACCAGAATGGCCGAAACGGTAAACGCGGCGCCCAGCCACCGCGGGTCGCGCAGCATGAACAGCCCCGCCCCGGCGGCCACCAGCGCCACGAGCTTTACCCAGGCAGGCAGCCGGTGCAGCGGACTGCGGCCGGCGACGTAAAGAGGTTCGATCATGCGCAGTGCTCCCGGTACCAGCGCAAGGCCGGCGCGGGCGCGTCGTCGGCGGCAATGACACCATCGCGCACGACCAGCACCCGGTCAAAATCGTCCAGCAGGTCCAGGTCGTGGCTGACGACCACGGCATCATGGGGCAGCGCGGCAATCGCGTCTCGGACCCGGTTGCGGTTGCGCAGGTCCAGCTGCGTGGTGGGTTCGTCGAAGACGACCAGCGCCGGCGCCATGACCAGCACGGCCGCCAACGCCACCAGCTGGCGTTCGCCGCCCGACAGCGTGTGGCTGCTGCGGTCGGCCAGATGCCCGACCCCCAGCGCATTCAATTGGACGTCGATGCGCGATTCACGCAGCGCCTTGTCCGGTTCCAGCCGCTTCAGCCCGAAGGCCAGGTCTTCGCGCACGATCGGGAAAACAATCTGGTTTTCGGGGTTTTGAAACACAAAGCCCACACGGCGGCGCACGGCTTTCAAATCGTCCCGAGTGTCCAGCCCATCCACCCGAACACTGCCCGACGATGGCAGCACCAGCCCGTTCAGCAGGCGCGCAAGCGTGCTCTTGCCGGCGCCGTTGGGCCCGACGATGCCGATGCGGCGCTCGGCCAGCGTCGCGCTCACCCCGCGCAACACTTCCGCCTGGGGCGTGGCCACTACCGCCTGGTCAAACTCGATTAACATGGGGCGGGATTATGCCCGAACCATTTCGGGCATCGGGACTCCAAGAGCTGATATGGAAAAAGTACGCAAATCCGACGCCGAATGGCGCGCACAACTTTCCCCCGAAGAATACGTGGTCACCCGCGAAAAGGGTACCGAACGCGCATTCACCGGGCGTTACTGGAATACGACCACGCCGGGCATTTACCGCTGTGTGGGCTGTGGCACGGCCCTGTTCGCATCCGACACCAAATTCGACGCCGGCTGTGGCTGGCCCAGCTACTTCCAGCCGCTGGACCCCGAACTGGTGCGCGAAGAGCGCGACGTCAGCCACGGCATGGTCCGCACCGAAGTCCTGTGCAACGTATGCGATTCGCACCTGGGCCACGTCTTCCCCGACGGCCCGCCGCCCACCGGGCTGCGCTATTGCATCAATTCCCTGTCGATGACGTTTGAACCCATAGAAGACTGAATGAAGAAGTTTCTGTTCGACCTGTTTCCGCTGTTCCTGTTCTTCATTGCCTATCGGTACACGGACATCTTCATCGCCACGGGTGTCGCCATGGCGGCAGCCGTGCTGCAGATCGTGTGGCTCAAGCTCACGGGCCGCGCCACCGAGGCCATGCACTGGATCAACCTGACGGTCATCCTGGTCTTTGGCGGCGCCACCATCTGGTTGCACAGCGATGTCTTCATCAAGTGGAAGCCCACCGTGCTGTATTGGCTGTTTGGCGGTGCGCTGCTGATTTCCCGCTGGGTGTTCGGGCGCAACCTGATTCGTCGGCTGATGGAAAAGCAGATTCAACTGCCCGACGCCGCCTGGGACAAGCTGAACCTGGTCTGGGCAGCCTTCTTCCTGGTCGCCGGCGCGCTGAACCTGTATGTGGCGTTCTCGGGTCATTTCACCGAATCGCAATGGGTCAGCTTCAAGGCATTCGGCCTGATGGGCTTGATGGTCGTCTTCGTGATCGGCCAGTCGGTATGGCTGGGCAAGCATATCCAGACCGACGACACCGCCGGTTCCGGCACGCCGCCGGGCAAGCCCTGACGCGCCAGCCGGCCCGACCACACGGTCCAATCATAGGCGCGCCCACTCTCGTGGGCGCGCCGGAACTTTCATCTAGCCGCCATGTCCGACAACACCGATCGCATCACCCTGATCCGAGAGCGCCTGGCCGCCCTGGAACCTGTAACGCTGGACATTCTGGACGACTCGCATTTGCATGCCGGCCACGAAGGCAGTAAAAACGGCGCCGGCCACTATCGCGTCCATATCGTAGCGCCTTGCTTCACGGGGCTCTCCGCCGTGGCGCGACATAGGCTGGTGTATCATCATTTGCAAGATTTGATCCCCTATCCGATTCATGCGCTTGCGCTAGATGCCCAGGCTCCCAAATAGAAAGTAAAAGGATATTCATGAAACGCATCGTCATGCTGGCTGCGGCCTGCGTCATCGCCGTGCCCGCTTTCGCGCAAAACGTGGCCACCGTCAACGGTAAGGCCATTCCGCAAAAGAATTTGGATCAATTCGTCAAGCTGCTGGTCAGCCAGGGCGCGACCGATTCGCCGCAATTGCGCGAACAGGTCAAGCAAGAAATGATCAACCGCCAGATCTTCGTGCAAGCCGCCGAATCCAGCGGCATCGCCAAGCAAGCCGACGTTCAAACCGAAATCGAACTGGCCCGCCAGGGCATCCTGGTGCGCGCCCTGATGGCCGACTACCTGGCCAAGAACCCGGTTTCGGACGCCAAGATCACCGCCGAATACGAGAAGATCAAGAAGGAACAAGCCGGCAAGATGGAATACAAGGTCCGTCATATCCTCGTCGAAGACGAGAAGACGGCCAATGACCTGCTGGCCCAGATCAAGAGCAACAAGAGCAAGTTCGACGATCTGGCCAAGAAGAACTCCAAGGACCCCGGCAGCGCCGAAAAGGGTGGCGATCTGGGTTGGGCTCCCCCGACCAACTACGTCCAGCCGTTCGCGCAAGCCGTGACTCAGTTGAAGAAGGGCGAACTGGTCGACAAGCCGGTCCAAACCCAATTTGGCTGGCACATCATCAAGGTTGAGGACACCCGCCCGGTGGAATTCCCGCCGCTGGATCAAGTGCGTCCGCAACTGGAAGAAATGCTGCGTCAGCAAACCCTGGCCGACTACCAGAAGCAACTGCGCGACAAGGCCAAGATTCAGTAAGCCTGCCCTGCGCCAAAATCAAAACTGCCCGCTATCGCGGGCAGTTTTTTTTGGGGCTGGGACATCCCCTTTGGGCTAGGACATTCCCAATAGCGCTTTCAACGCATCTTCATCCAACACGGTCACGCCCAGTTCCTGCGCCTTGGTGAGCTTGCTGCCAGCCTCTTCGCCGGCCACCAGATAAGCGGTTTTCTTGGAGACCGAACCGCTGACCTTGCCGCCCGCGGCCTGGATGTGCATCGATGCTTCCTCGCGCGTCCAGTTGGGCAGGGTGCCGGTCAACACAAAGGTCTTGCCCGCCAGCGTCGTGCCTTGCGGCGCGGCGTCGGCCACGGGGTTCACCCCCTGCGCCTTCAATTGCTCGATGACGTCCCGGTTGTGCTGCTCGGCAAAGAAGCGGCGGATGGATGCCGCCACCACGGGGCCCACGTCGGGCACGGACGACAAGGCGTCTTCATCGGCGTCCATGATGGCGTCGATGCTGCCGAAATGCCGTGCCACGTCGCGCGCGGTGGTTTCACCCACGTGACGAATACCCAGCGCAAACAACAGGCGGTTCAAGCCCGGGGCGCGCGCTTTGTCGATGGCCGCCACCAGGTTATCGGCCGACTTCTGGCCCATGCGATCCAGGCCCACCAGCTCGAGCGGACGCAGGCTGTACAGATCGGCCAAAGTCTTGACCCGGCCGCTGTCGACCAACTGGTCCACCAACTTTTCGCCCAGCCCTTCGATGTCCAGCGCCTTGCGGCTGGCCGCATGCCACAGCGTCTGCTTGCGCTGCGCGGCGCAGAACAGGCCGCCCGTACAGCGCGCAATGGTCTCGTCTTCCAGCCGTTCAATGGCCGAGCCGCAGACCGGGCAGGCCGTGGGCATGACGAATTCCTGGGCGTCGTCGGGCCGCTTTTCAAGCACGGGGCCCAGCACTTCGGGGATCACATCGCCCGCGCGGCGCACGATGACGGTGTCACCCTTGCGCACGTCCTTGCGGCGGATTTCGTCTTCGTTGTGCAGCGTCGCGTTGGTGACGGTCACGCCGCCCACGAACACGGGTTTCAGGCGAGCCACGGGCGTGATCGCGCCCGTGCGCCCAACCTGGACTTCAATATCCAGCAGCGTGGTGGTGGCTTCTTCGGCGGCAAATTTGTGCGCCAGCGCGAAGCGCGGCGCGCGCGCCACGAAGCCCAGCACTTTCTGCGCGGGCAGCGAATCTACTTTGTAGACCACGCCGTCGATGTCGTAAGGCAGGCTGGCACGCAGCTCGCCCACCTTGGCATAAAAGGCCATCAAGCCTTCGGCGCCCGTCGCGCGACGGTTGTGCTTCAAGTTGACCGGCAGGCCCAGCTCGTGCAGCCAGGCCAGCATGGCGCCATGCGACGCTTCGGGCAGTTGCGAGGCCTGACCGGCGCCGGCCGTGGCCTCGTCGAACAAGCCGCTTTGCTTGCCGGGCAGGCCCTGCACTTCGCCCCAGCCATACGCAAAGAAGCGCAGCGGCCGCTTGGCGGTGATGCGCGGGTCCAGCTGACGCAGGCTGCCGGCGGCGGCATTACGCGGGTTGACGAAGATCTTTTCGTCACGCTTGGCCTGCGCAGCGTTCAACTTTTCAAAGTCGGCGCGATTCATCAGCACCTCGCCGCGCACTTCCAGCACTTTCGGGGCGGACCCTTTCAGTTGCAGCGGAATGGCCTTGATGGTGCGGATGTTGGAGGTGACATCTTCGCCCGTCTGGCCGTCGCCGCGCGTGGCGGCCTGCACCAGACGGCCGTCCTCGTAACGCAGGCTGATCGCCAGCCCGTCCAACTTGAGCTCACAGAAATAATCGGCTTGCTGCGCCGGCCCCAGCAGGCCCGCGCCGCGCAACGTGTCCGTGACACGGCGGTCGAACGCCACCACCTCTTCTTCGGCAAAGGCGTTGTTCAGCGACAGCATCGGCACGGCATGGCGCACGCTGCCAAAGGCGGAGACAGGCGCCGCGCCCACGCGTTGCGTGGGCGATTCGGGGGTGATCAGTTCGGGATGCTCGACCTCTAGGGCTTCAAGCTGCCGCATCAGCCCGTCGTACTCGGCATCCGAGACGGAGGGCTCGTCGTAGACGTAATAGCGGACGTTGTGCTGTTCCAGCTCGGCGCGCAGGCGCGCCGCGGTTTCCGCCGGGTTGACTTCACCAGACGCGCGGCTCATTTATGCAAACACCCGTTGAGCACGCTCGCTTCCGGCGGGCAGGCCCGCTTGTTCAAGCTGTTCGAACAGCACTTGGAGGCGTTCGTCGATAACCGTTTCGGAACCATCCGCCAGCGGCTTGCCCTGGTCATCGACCAGCTCGGCGCGCAAGCGGGCGGCCAAGTCGCGGCCCACGTCGACCATGCGGCCAAAGGCACGCGTATCGGCCGGCGCACAAGGCACGTCCAGCAGCAGGTACAGGCGTTCGACGCCACCCATGCCGGCGTCGAAGGCGGCGCCATCGGCGCGCGACAGCGTGAAGCGGGTCACGCCGTTTTCGGCGGGCCACGCCAGGCGATTGCCATCCGCCACGAAGCCCGTGTCGCGGGCCACGGACAGCACTTCGGCGGCAGGCTGGGCCGCGCCCAGCAGCAGCGTCAGGCCGACCTGGGTATCCAGCGCGGCGCAGGTGTCGTCCAGGCGGGCGCCCTGCTCCAGCACGGCTTGCTGGTCGGGGCCTTCGATGGTGGCGTCGAAACGTTCGGCCATGTCCTGGGCGCGAGCCCAGGCTTGCGACCATTCAATGGCAGTCAGGGGGCCGCTGCGATTGGCCAGCAGCACCGCCAGTTGCATCGACGCATACGATTCGCCGGCATGCACGCGGGCACGATGGCGGCGCTGGTCGGTTTCGGCGAATACGCGCATCGGCTTGCGGCCCACGTGGCGCAGGCTTTGCATGTAAGGCAGCAGGTCGGCGCCACGCACGGGTTCGGCGAAATTGATTTCGATGACCACTTCGCAGGCGGGGTCGGGCTCTTCGGTGTCGTCGGCATCGCTACCCGGGTCCACCGGCGCGGGCTGGCCGGGGTGCGCGCGCGGCGCATCGCCGCCCATGCCGGGCTCGCGACGGCTCGCGCCCGCGGCAGTGGCCGAAGCGGCTGCGCCGGCAGCGCCGGCACCCAGCAACGGATCCTGTTCAGACGTGGGGAAATGGCTTTGCATCTTGCGCCGGACGCGCCGGTCCTGCCACCAGTTGAATCCCAACACCAGCAGTATCAGCAAGACGCCCAGGGCTATCAGCCCGATCTGCAAATCACTCATGTGTACATCCCGCGCCAGGAGGGCGGCGCCTTTCTAAATATGGGGTTTATGCCGCTTCGGAGGCCATCATTTGCACGGCCGAATCTATGTCTACCGCAACGATACGCGAAACCCCTTGCTCTTGCATGGTTACGCCGATCAGCTGCTTGGCCATCTGCATGGCGATCTTGTTGTGCGAAATAAATAGGAATTGGGTTTGCTCGCTCATGTTGGCGACCAGGTTTGCGTAGCGTTCGGTGTTGGCGTCGTCCAGCGGCGCGTCCACCTCGTCCAGCAGGCAGAACGGCGCCGGGTTCAGCTTGAACAACGCGAACACCAGCGCGGTCGCGGTCAGCGCTTTTTCGCCGCCGGACAACAGGTGAATCGTGCTGTTGCGCTTGCCGGGCGGCTGGGCCATGACCTGCACGCCCGCGTCGAGAATTTCCTCGCCCGTCATGCTGAGCTTGGCTTCGCCCCCACCAAACAGCTTGGGGAACAGTTCGCCAAAGTGGCCGTTCACGATGTTGAAGGTTTCTTGCAGCAGCTCGCGCGTTTCGCGGTCGATCTTGCGGATCGCATCTTCCAGGGTTTCGATGGCGGTCATCAAATCCTGGTGCTGGGAATCCAGGAAACCCTTGCGTTCACGCGACGTGTTCAATTCGTCCAGCGCCGCCAGGTTGACCGAGCCCAACGATTCAATCTGGCGCGAGATCCGGCCCACTTCCTGTTGCAGCCAGCTGGCGCGGCGCCATTCTTCGGGGCGGGTGGCCAGGTCCTGGGCCAGCGCCTCGCGGTCGACTTCGCGGGCGTTCAGCTGTTCGGTGAATTGCTCTTCAGCCAGGCGGGCGGCCTGCTCTTGCAACTGCAATTCCATGATGCGCGCTCGGCGCGGTTCCAGCGTCTGTTCCTGCTGTTGCCGGTCTTCATCGGCGCCGCGCAACAGAGCCGCCAGGTTTTCCATTTCCTGGCGCGCGCGCGACAGCGCTTCTTCGCGCTCGGCACGGGCTTCCAGGGCATCTTGCAACCCGGCCTGCGACGCGGACGCGTCCAGTTCGGCCAGATCGCCCATCAGTTGTTCAAGCTCCACCGTGCCGCGCTGGCTTTGGTCGGCGGCCAATTGCTGGTTGCGTTGCAGGTCGGTAATGCGGACCTGAATGCCGCGTTCGGCAAATTCGGCTTCTTGCGCGGCGCGCTCAAGCTCGCGCAGGCGCGTACGGGCGGCTTCGGCCTGGGCGGCCAGCGTTTCGCCGTCCATTTCGGCATCGGCAAAGCGGGATTGGTGCTCGGCCAGTTCTTCGTCCAGCGTCTCGAAGCGGGCTTCGGCTTCTTCGCGGGTGGCGCGCAGGTCTTCTTCCTGAACCTTGATTTCTTCCAGATCCTGGCGCAGGCGCGATGCCCGTTCGCCGGATTGCTCGGCCTGCTGTTGCAGCCGGGAATGTTCAAGCTGGATGTCGTGCACGCGGCGCGTGACCTCGGCCACGCGCGTGCGCGCCGGGGCGATGGCCTGCGAGACCTGCTGCCAGGCCGCTTCGGCGCGGGCAACCGCGGCACGCGCCTGGTCGGCGATCAGCTGCTGGGCCTTGATCTCGCGTTGCAGGTTTTCAATTTCCTGCTGGCGGGCCAACAGGCCGGCCTGTTCGGAATCCGGCGCGTAAAAGCGGACGCTATGGGCATCGATCAGGTGGCCGGCCTTGACCACGCAGGCGCTGCCGGCGGGCAAGGTCGCGCGCATGGCCAGAGCCTGCGTCACGTCGGTCGCGGTGTAGATGCCGGCCAGCCAGTCGTTCAGCAGCGTGCGCAGGTCCGGGTCGGTGATGCGCAGCAGGCTGGCCAGCGGCGTCAGGCCGGCCGGGGCGGCCGGCGCGGGCGCCGCGACGGGCAATTGATAGAAAGCCAGCCGGGCGGGCGGCGCGTCTTCGGCGAACGCGCGGGCCCAATCCAGGTTGCGCACTTCCATGGACGCCATGCGCTCGCGCAGGGCGGATTCCAGGGCGGTTTCCCAGCCCGGCTCCACGTGCAGCTTTTGCCACAGGCGCGACAGCCCGGCCAATTCGTGCTTGGCCAGCCAGGGTTCCAGCGCGCCCTGCTTCTGCACGTCTTCCTGCAGCTTCACCAGCGCGGACAGGCGGGCTTCCAGACGGGCCAGGTTCTGGGCGTCGGTCTGGGCGGCGGCCTGGGCGCGGCTGCGCTCGGCATCCGCTTCCGGCACGCGGCCTTCCAGCGTGGCCAGTTCTTCCTGGGCTTCTTGCAGCTGGTCTTCGCCGGCTACCCGGTCGCCGGCCAGTTGCTCCAGGCGGACGGGGTCGGGCGCATGCAGCTCGCGTAGCTCTTGTTGCAGGCGTTCGCGGCGCTGCTCCAGCACCTGCATCTGGCGGTCGGCGTCGCGCTGGGTCTGGGCGACCAGCGCCAGGTTCTGTTCGACCCGGGCCAGGGCGGCGCGCATTTCGTCGCGGCCCGAGGCGGCCTCGCGCACACGCTGCTCGACGGCGGGCAACCCCGCCTGAGCGTCTTCGGCGGCGGCCCGCGCCTCTTCGGTGCGGGCGGCGGCGGTGGCAAGGTCGTCTTCGGCCTGGGCGATTTGCTCAGTGCAGTGCTCGCGCTGGCTGGTCCATTCCGCGATCTGCTGCTGCAACTGGTCGCGGCGCGATTGCAGACGGTTGCGCGAATCCACCACGTGGCGGATCTCGGCTTCCAGGCGGCTGACCTGCGCGTTGGCTTCGTACAGCGCGCCCTGGGCGGTGTGCACGGCGTCGCTGGCCGCGTAGTGGGCCTGACGGCGCGATTCCAGCGCCGCTTCGCCCGCCCGCAGGCCGGCGATGGCGGCTTCCAGCTCGTTTTGCGCCTGCGCCATTTCCTGGGCTTTCTTGGCGCGCTCTTCCCGAGCCCCGGTTTCCTTCAGGAACCACAGGGAATGCTGTTTCTTTTCGCCGTCGGCCTGAAGCTCGCGGTATCGCGTGGCGACTTCGGCCTGGGCTTCCAGCTTTTCAAGCTGGCTGTTCAGTTCGCGCAGAATGTCTTCCACGCGAGTCAGGTTTTCGCGCGTGTCGGACAGGCGGTTTTCGGTCTCGCGGCGGCGTTCCTTGTAGCGCGACACGCCGGCCGCTTCTTCCAGGAATACCCGCAGTTCTTCAGGGCGCGCCTCGATCAGGCGGTTGATCATGCCCTGCCCGATGATGGCGTAGCCACGCGCGCCCAGGCCGGTGCCCAGGAAGATGTCGTGGATGTCGCGGCGCCGGACCTGCTGGTTATTGACGAAATAGCTGCTGGTGCCGTCCCGGGTCAGGACCCGGCGCACGGCGATTTCGGCGTAGGTGCTCCATTGGCCCGCAGCCCGCCCTTCGCTGTTGTCGAACACCATTTCCACCGACGCACGGGCCGCTGGCTTGCGGTTGCCCGAGCCGTTGAAAATGACGTCCTGCATGGACTCGCCGCGCAGTTCCGAGGCCTTGGCCTCGCCCAGCACCCAGCGCACCGCATCGATGATGTTCGATTTCCCGCAGCCGTTCGGACCCACCACGCCAACCAGTTGACTGGGCACGGGAATCACGGTGGGATCGACGAAGGACTTGAAGCCGGCGAGTTTTAGCTGAGTAAGACGCACAGTACGATGACGACGGGGTGGGTTGACGAAAGGCGTTAACGGACCTGCCGCACAGATTGCAAACCGGCCCACGAAGGGCCGGCTCACATATGGGTCGTATGATACCGCAGGCAGTCTGTCGCTAAACGTCAGTAATGGTCAACCCACGGGCAAACGCTCAATGGTGCGCCTTCGGGCACCGGCTATACTCCCTGACACTTTTTGGCACGACACATAATTTTCACGCGGACTGGCCGGGCTCAGGCCAAAGAACGGGGACATTCTTGAAACGTGGTTTCTATCTGGTCATGGCCGCGCAGGCCTTCTCGTCATTGGCGGACAATGCGCTGTTCATCGCAGCCATCGCCTTGATACAGGAGCTGCACGGCCCCGACTGGTTGGCGCCCATGATGAAATGGTCGTTCGCGCTGGCCTACGTGGTGCTGGCGGCCTTTGTCGGCGCCCTGGCGGACTCTTTCCCCAAGGGCCGCGTGATGTTCTCCACTAACGCCCTGAAGGTGGCCGGCTGTCTGCTGATGTTCTCGTACGCCAGCATCGGCGTTGCCCCCGAATACCAGACCTACCTGGTTTGCGCCGCCTATGCCGTGGTCGGGATCGGCGCGGCGGCCTATTCCCCCGCCAAGTACGGCATCGTCACCGAAATGCTGCCGCCCCACATGCTGGTCAAGGGCAATAGCTGGATCGAAGGGCTGACGGTGTTTTCCATCATTCTGGGCACGGTGCTGGGCGGCCTGTTGATTTCGTCCTCGGTGTCGACCGCCCTGTTGAGCCATTCCTTCATCGGCAGCCTGGTGCACACCCCCGCCGAAGCCGCCATCCTGGTCATTGCGTTCGTCTACCTGCTGGCGGCGCTGTGCAACCTGATGATTCCGCGCACCCATGTGCGCTACCCGCCGCAGCAGAAAAACCCGGTGCGCCTGATCCGCACGTTCTGGGGCTACGTCTGCGTGCTGTGGAAAGACAAGCTGGGCCAGATTTCACTGGCGGTCACCACCCTGTTCTGGGGCGCGGGCGCCACGCTGCAACTGATCGTTATCGAATGGGGCCGCAGCCACCTGGGCTATCAGCTGGACAAGGCGTCGATGCTGATGGGCGTGGCGGCGCTGGGCACCGTGGTCGGCTCGATCCTGGCCGGCCGCATCCCGCTGCGCCGCGCGCTGGCCGTGCTGCCGGTGGGCGCCGCCATGGGGCTGGTCGTGTTGCTGATGCCGCTGGTCTATTCGCCCTGGAGCGTCTACCTGCTGCTGCTGATCACGGGCGGGCTGGCCGGTTTCTTCGTGGTGCCGATGAATGCGCTGCTGCAACATCGCGGCCACGTGCTGCTGTCGGCGGGCCATTCCATCGCGGTGCAGAACTTCAATGAACAGCTCAACATCCTGCTGATGGTGGCGATGTACACGCTGCTGCTGTGGCTGCAACTGCCGATCAACATCATCATCGTGATTTTTGGCTCGGTGGTGGCGGTGCTGATGGTGGTGTTCATGCGCTGGAGCAAGCGCAACATGCAGGCCAACCCCGATCTGCACGACCAGATCGGGCAGGAAGGCCATGGGCGTGCGCTGGATTCGAATACCCACTAAGACGCCAAGCCGTTGATCGGAAACGAAAAACGGGCGATAAAGGCGGGCAACACAAGATGCGCAATACAAGACGCGCAATAAAAAAAAGCCGGGCCCAAGCCCGGCTTTTTATCGTCCGCCGCCAGCGGCAAGCCAGCGCGGTCAGATCTGGCGGGACGCCAGCTTAAGGTCTTGCCAGGCCCGCGCCTTTTCGGACGGGCTGCGCAGCAGGTACGCCGGGTGATAGCTGACGATCAGCGGAATCTGGCTGCCGTCCTCCGTCTTGAGCGTATGCACGCGGCCACGCAGGCTGCCGATGGTGGCGTCCGTACCCAGCAACGTCTGCGCGGCAAACCGGCCCAGGACCAGGATGCGCTCCGGCTTTAGCAAGGCGATCTGGCGCATCAGATACGGGCTGCAAGCGGCAATTTCCTCGGGCTTGGGATTGCGATTGCCCGGCGGGCGGCACTTGATGACGTTGGTGATGAAGACGTCCGTGTCGCGGCTCATGCCCACGGCGGCCAGCATGGCGTCCAGCAGTTGGCCGGAGCGGCCGACAAACGGGTGGCCCTGCCGGTCTTCTTGCTCGCCCGGGGCCTCTCCCACGACCAGCCAGCGGGTAGGCGTTGCCCCATGGCCAAAGACCGCGTGGCGGCGCCCCTGGCACAGCCCACACGCCGTACACGCCACCACCTGCTCGCGCAGTTCGTCCAGATTGGCGTTTTTCACCGCCTCGGCCACGGGGATGCGAGGCGCTTCGACCGCTTCTTCTTCGGCCGTCTTGGGAACGGGACGCGGCGGCGGGCCGGTGCGGTTCAGGATGGAAGCGGGAATGCCCGGGCGTCCAGAACTGCGTTCGCTCGCGACGGCGGCCGGAGCAGCGACCGGCGCGGCAGTCGACGCAGCAGTCGACGCAGCAGTCGATGCGGCCGCCGGCATCGGAGCGGCGGGCGGCACGGCCTCCACCCGGGCCTGCTCAGCGGCAGGCTGACCGGACACGTTGACATGCGCGGCGGGCGCATCCGGGGCACGGGCCGCCACCCCGGAATCCAACAAAACCGGTTTTGAAACAGGGGCTTGCGGCGCAACGGGCGCACGAGCATCGGCCGGAGCCGGGCGCAGCCACAGCCTTTCCATGCCAATTTCGCGCAGCCAGATGCGCTGAAGCGGATTGACGCGGGGCGCCACGGCGGGCGTCGGCACGGTCATGCGAGCACCTCCGGCGTGGCGTCAAAGCGTTTTTGCATGACCAGAGCGTCTTCGCGCGTGCCTTTTTCAGCGGGGTAGTACCCACGGCGCACACCGATCTGCAAATAACCGTGGTCGCGGTAAAAGCTGACGGCGGAGACGTTGGACGGGCGCACTTCCAGCAGCACGCCCTCAAGCCCCCGTTCCCGCGCCTGCGCCTCGCACCATCGCAGCAGAATGCCGCCCAGCCCTTGCCGATGCAGCTGTTTGGACACGGCGATGACGAGCAAGTGCGCGACGTCCGGCGCAAACATCAAAATGCAGAAGGCAGCGACTTTGCCGTCGCGGCGAAGTACCCAAGCGCCGTAGCCCGCCGCCAGTGCGTCGACGAAGTTGCCGCGCGTCCAGGGAAACGCCTGCACGTGGGCCTCCAGCGCGGCCACCTCGTCCAGGTCGTCGTGCGTCAAGGGCTGGGGTTGTTCGGCGGGCGCAAGGTGCCCGGAACGTTCCGCCACGCGGCCCTGCTGCGGCCGATCGGCGGGCTCTGGCTGTGCACCACGCTGCGATGAGTCGGTGAGCTGGGATGGGTCGTTGCGCGGTGATTGCTTGGCCTCCGACGCCAGCGACGGCGCGGCTTTCGGGTTGCCGCCTTCGCCCCGCATGCGTTCGGCGGTGGTAAAGGCAACCTTGTCGCGCACATAAAGCGGCGCGGCCTCTTCCGGAGGCAGCGCTTCACCGCGCAGCCAGCCTTGTCGCGCCAGACGCGCCACGCTGGCGGCTTCGGGGCGCAACGCATCGGCCGCGCGCGCCCACCCATCCGGCGCAATCATGTCGGACGCGTAGGCATCCCAGGCGTCGCCCGCCAGCAGCGGGCGCAAAGCCTGGCCCTCGGAATCCGACCATTGGGCAAGGTGATGCGCCGTCCAGGGCACGACCTCGGCAGCCGCGATCAACAGCGGGGCTTGCAGGACCTGCCAGGCGGACTCTTCGGCCCCCTGCGCGCCCAACGGGCGATAAACCGCCAGATAGACCTCGTTCATGCGCGCGTCCAGCGCCACCACGATGGCGTTCGCGGGCGTGGCCCCGGCCACCTGCGCGGCGACCGCCTGGTGGGATACGACAGGCAGCACCGGAATGCCCAGCCCCAGGCCCATGCCCTGGGCCACGCCGCAAGCGACACGCAGGCCGGTAAAGCCGCCCGGCCCCTGGCCAAACGCCACGGCGTGCAGGGCCGTGGGTGCAATGCCGGACTCGGCAAGCAGCTCGTTCGCCATCGGCAAGAGTCGTTCCGCATGCTCTTGGGACCCCTCGTGCTCGCGGGTAATCACCTGCAAACGGCCATCGACCGTTCGCAGTAAAGCCACCCCGCAACGGGACGAAGACGTTTCCAAAGCCAGCAGGTTTAGTTCCATAGGTGCAGATTGTACGAAATACGCGGCTCCTCCCCCGGTTGTAAGGGGGATTTCAACCATGGTTCGCAATGTGTAATATCTTGTGAACGCCCACTAGCCGCTGGTTCTTGTCACTGTTACATTTCCGGCCATGAATACGCAAAACACCACCCCCACCCGAAAAATCCTCGTCGTTGACGATGATCCGCGCTTGCGCGATTTGCTGCGCCGGTATTTGTCCGAGCAGGGATTCAACGTTTTCGTCGCCGAAGACGCCAAAGAGATGGGCAAACTCTGGCAACGCGAGCATTTTGACCTGCTCGTGCTGGATCTGATGCTGCCCGGCGAAGATGGTCTGTCCATCTGTCGTCGGCTGCGCGGTGGCCACGACAATACGCCCATCATCATGCTCACGGCCAAGGCGGAAGAAATCGACCGCATCGTGGGCCTTGAAATGGGCGCGGACGACTACCTGTCCAAGCCTTTCAACCCCCGGGAACTGCTGGCACGGATCAACGCGATCCTACGCCGTCGCGGCACCGAAGAACATCCGGGCGCTCCCAGCCAGGAAAACGAGTCGATCGCTTTCGGCCCCTACGTGCTGAACTTGTCCACCCGTACGCTGACGCGCAACGGCGAACAAGTGCCGATCACCACCGGCGAATTCTCGGTGCTCAAGGTGTTTGCGCGCCATCCGAAGATTCCCCTGTCCCGCGACAAGCTCATGGAACTGGCTCGCGGCCGCGAATACGAAGCTTTCGATCGCAGCCTCGACGTGCAGATCTCGCGCCTGCGCAAACTGATCGAACCCAATCCGTCCAAGCCCGTGTTCATCCAGACCGTTTGGGGTCTCGGATACGTGTTTGTGCCGGACGGTGGTAGCTGATCGGCTCGCCCGCCCTGGGCAGGAGCGCAGCCTCGTGCCCCGCTTGCGCAGAACCTTCAGGAACCTGACTTCACGTTTGCGGCTCGGCTTGTTCGGCCGCACGTTCCTGCTGCTCGCAGCGCTGATGCTGGTCAGCCTGGGCGCGTGGCTACAAGTATTTTTCAGCATGGAGCTGGGACCGCGCGCCAATCAAATGGCGCAGCGGGTGATCACGGCCGTCAATATCACGCGCACGGCCCTGATCTACTCTCATAACGGCGAACGCAGCAAGCTGCTGCTGGACCTGGCCACCAACGAAGGCATTCAGGTCTACCCGCGCGAAGTCACCGACTTTGCCGAAGCCCTTCCCGACGACGACTACTGGCAGCGTGTGGCGCAGCATATCCGCACGCGCTTTGGCCCGGAAACGCAGATCGCCTGGGGCGTCAACCAGGTGCCCGGCTTCTGGGTCAGCTTCCAGATCGAAAAAGATCTGTACTGGCTGGTGTTCGAGCGAGAACAGATTGGCTTGACGGGTGGTATCGAATGGCTGGGATGGGGCGCCACGGCGTTGCTGCTTTCCCTTGTCGGTGCGGCGGTCAGCGTGGGGTTCGTGAACCGGCCCCTGTCCCGGCTTGCCCGCGCCGCGCAGGTGTTGTCGCGCGGCGAGACGCCCGCGCCACTACCCGAACAGGGTCCTTTGGAAATCCGCGACCTGAACGCCTCGTTCAACCGCATGGCTAAAGACCTGCGGCAGGCCGAGGCCGACCGAGAGCTGATGCTGGCCGGGATCTCGCACGACCTGCGCACCCCGCTGGCCCGCATGCGCCTGGAAATCGAGCTTAGCGGCGTGTCGGAAGACGCCCGCCAGGCCATCGACGAAGACCTGGGCCAGATCGACCACAGCATCGGCCAACTGATGGAATATGCACGGCCCGCCGGCACCCTGCCGCAGCTGGCCACCGACATTTCCGCGGTACTGGCCGAGCTCTATGAACGTGAACGCAGCCACACCGCGTCGTTGGGCGGCGAACTGGAAGCGTCGCTGGAACCCGGGCTGCGTGCCCGGATCACGGCGCTGGACCTGAAGCGGGTGGTCAGCAACCTGATCGAAAACGCGCGGCGCTATGGTCGGTCCAGCGACGGCATGGCGCACCTTGTCATGACGCTGCAAGCCGAAGGCGGCATGATCGTGATCGAAGTATGCGACCGCGGACCGGGCATCGCGCCCGAAGACGTCGACCGGCTGCTGCGGCCTTTCTCGCGTGGCGAAGCGGCGCGTACCGGTGTCAGCGGCGCGGGCCTGGGTCTGGCCATTGTCGAACGCCTGCTCAAGCACGTGGGCGGAACGCTGCGGATGCTGCCTCGCGAAGGCGGCGGGCTGACCGCGCGCATAGAGTTGCCCAAAGCCAAGTTTAGGAATTATCAATTAGACAACGATAATCCATAGCGTAGAATTTATGGTTTAAGGCACTGCCTTATCTCCACCAACAACTACTGGGAGTAAACATGAAAACTGTTGGCGACAAACTCGAGCCCTTCAAGGTCACCGGCGTCAAGCCCGGCTTCAACCAGCACGAAGAGAATGGCGTGTCGGCGTTTGAAGACATCACCGAAAGCTCGTTCCCCGGCAAGTGGAAGGTGATCTACTTCTACCCGAAAGACTTCACGTTTGTGTGCCCGACCGAAATCGTCGGCTTCAACAAGCTGGCCAAGGATTTCGAAGACCGCGACGCCGTTCTGCTGGGCGGCTCCACCGACAACGAATTCGTCAAGCTGGCATGGCGCCGTGAGCACCCGGACCTGAACAAGCTGGGCCACTACCAATTCGGCGACACCACCGGTGCCCTGATCGACCAACTGGGCGTCCGCGAAAAGGGTGCTGGCGTTGCTCTGCGCGCCACGTTCATCGTTGACCCGGACAACACGATCCAGCACGTTTCGGTGAACAACCTGAACGTCGGCCGTAACCCGGAAGAAGTTCTGCGCTTGCTCGACGGTCTGCAAACCGACGAGCTCTGCCCGTGCAACCGTACGGTTGGCGGCGCTACGCTGTAATTTCCAGCCCGGCCCAGGGCCTGTACACAGGCCCGGCGCCGGGCTTTACTTGCTCTAGATTATAGGTAAAAACTATGGAATTTCTTACGACCATTAAGGAACAGCTGCCGGATTGGGCCAAGGACATCCGCCTGAATCTGGACGCCGTCATCGCCCGTTCCACGCTGGCGCCTGAAGATGCCGTTGGCGCCGCCCTGTCCGCCGCTTACGCCGCGCGCAGCCCGGTGCTGGTCGAAGCCTTCAAGAGCGGCCTGTCGGAAGGCGACGCCAATGCCGCCCTGACCGCTTCCGCACTGATGGGCATGAACAACACCTGGTATCCCTACGTCGAAATGACGGGCGACGCCAACCTGAAGAGCCTGCCCGCGCAGCTGCGCATGAACGCCTACGCCACCCATGGCGGCGTCGAGAAAAAGCGCTTTGAACTGTTCGCGCTGGTTGCTTCGATCATCGGCAAGTGCCATTTCTGCGTGGCCTCGCACTATGAAAACCTGAAGAACGACGGCCTGTCGACCGAACAGCTGCGCGACGCCGGCCGTATCGCCGCCGTCGTCAACGCCGCCGCCCTGGCGCTGGCCGCCCAAGGCAAGTAAGCCTCGGTCTGAAGATGGAAAAAAGCCCGCCTGTGCGAACAGGCGGGCTTTTTATTGCCGCGCGCCAAGGTGATGGCGCCGACGGGGACTGCGCGATTAGTTCTGCGCCGGCTTCACGGGCGAGGTCGGCAAACCGTTGGCCACCCAGGCTTCCAGGCCGCCGCGATACCAATAGGCGTCCCAGCCCAAAGTGCCGACGCGCAACGCCGCGTTGTACGACGAACGGTCGTTCATGCCGGCGCCCATCAATACGATCGGCACGCCCCGGTTGCCGCCCGACTTCTTCATCAGCCAATCGTCCAGCGGACCTTGCAGGCTGTCCTTGACGCTGCCGTCCGATCCCGCGTCGGCCAGCGGATAGGCGATGGGCAAGGTGTCGCGCAGCCCGCTGCTGTCCACGATGATCAGATTCTTGTTGTTCTTGATCAGCTGAACCAAATCGCCGGTGGTGATGACCTTGGCGCGGTAGTGCTGGACCGGCGTGGGTCCCTTGTACGGCGCCGAGAACAGCAAGGTCGTGGCCGGCACGCCGCTGTCCTTCAATTCATCGAAGCCGCCGGTCGGGGCGGCGGCGCCCTGCCCTTGTCCCGCCGGCGCCTGCTGCTGGCGGGCAGGCGGCGCCGAGCCGTCCTTGGCCACGATTTCACCGCCCACCGTGCCCATTTCGATGTCCGAAATCATCACGGCAATGTTCTCGATCAGCTCATAGCACATGGTGATCGAGCCTTCGCGCGGGCTGTACCAGGCGTTGAGCTTGCCGCAGTCCTTGAAGACCACGTTCACCGGCCGGGGCAGCACATACGTCTTGCCCAGCAGCTTGATGTTTTCGCCGATGGCGGCCGACAGGTTGTTCGCGAACAGGTTGCCGATCTTGCGCTTGGACGGTTCGAACACCACGTTCACCGGCGCGCCGGGCGCGTTGGCCGGTTGCTCGCCGTCCGGCGTCCAGGTACCGACGCGCGTGTACGGCGCCAGAATCTTGCGCCACGCGCGGTTCTGCTTGTTGAATTCGTCCGTGCAACGGGCCTTGGTGCGGTCTTCGAATCCGGTTTGTTGAACCACCGTTTCGAACACAGCGGGGTTGCCGCCGTACATGATGCAAAGCATGTTGCGGAAGCGCTTCAGGTCGCCCGTGTGTTCGTCCTGCCATGCCGAGGGCGCCTGACCACGGCTTTCCGACAGCTTGCCGCTGTAATACCACTGCAGCGCGGCGTAGGTGGCCGCTTCGCGCGCCATGCGGTCCACGTCCTTGCTGCCCGACGGGTACATCGTGGGTTCCACGATCTGCAACGCCGCGTAGATATCCACCGCATCCTCTTCGGCGCCGGTGGACGGCAATTGCAGTTCGCCGATCAGCGCATGGCCGAACTCGTGCATGAAGATGCTTTTCATCAAGCCGATATACACGGCGACGATGCGTTCGGTATCGCCACCGAAACGGGGATACGGACCCGAGCCCGGCAAGCCGGAATTATTGCCGCCCGGCGACGGGGCAGCCTGGGGCGTATTGACGCGCGGCTGGGTGTTCTGCGGGCTGGCGCCCGTGGCGCCGCCGCGCGGAGGCAGGCCCGCGGGCGGCGGGCTGGCCGCGCCACCGCCACGAGGCGGCAAGCCGGTGGACGGCGGTGCTGCCGGCGGCTGCTTGGACCCTTGGTTGGTCGTGATGGAAAAATCCGCGATGCCGAACGTGCCGACGTCATACGCCATGATGCCGATATCCGCGCCCAGCGCCGACACGTCCGCCACGTCGCCGATCTTCTGGCCGTTCACGATGAAGCGCGCGGCGCCCGGCACCTCGACCACCTTGATGCGGTCCGACCCGTCCAGCTTGGCGACATTCGGCACAGAGCCGAAATCACGGCGGTTCTGCCCTTCCAGGCAAAACAGCTTCGTGTTTTTGTCGGCCATGATTTCAAGCAGGCACAGGCTCTTGGTGGCGCGGTTGTTCATCACAACGCCGATGGACGCCTTGGGATTCTGCGAATTGACGACCACATTGACGTCGGTGATGCGGCCGGCGTCCGGTGCGGGGCCTGCCGTGACGTACAGCGTTTGCTCACTGCCCGGCGTGCCCTTGTTCTGCAAGGTGAACCAGCCGTCCTGCAAGCCCGCCGTCCAACCCTGCAACAGCTGCTGTCGGACCCCGCCAGCCAGCGGACCCAACTGCTGTTCAAACTCCGCGTGCGCGGGCGCACATACTGCGGCAAGGGCTAAAAGCAGGGCTGCGCCACGTAGATGCATCCGAATATCTCATGTGATCCGATTTAGATAGCGCGCAGAATATTCCGAATCATATGGACCCGCTTATTTATTTGTTAAAGATGTATGCCAAAGTAAATGACGCCCTTGCAAGGGGCCGGCACACGCCTCAACTGTCGACACGCGCCAACAACGCCACCACGGTCGCCGCGATGCCTTCCTTGCGGCCCAGGTAGCCCAGGCCCTCGTTGGTCTTGGCCTTGATGTTCACGTCGGCTTCGGGCAGACCGGTGTCGGCGGCAATGTTCTTCACCATGGCAGGCGCGTGCGGGCCGATCTTGGGCGCCTGCGCGTGCAACGTCGCATCGATGTTGACGGGCGCCCAGCCCGCCGCGCGCACACGCGCCATGGCTTCGCGCAGCAGCACGCGGCTATCCGCGCCCTTGAAGGCCGGGTCCGTGTCCGGGAAATGCCGGCCGATATCGCCCAAGCCCGCCGCGCCCAGCAGCGCGTCGGTGATGGCGTGCAACAGCACGTCCGCATCGGAATGGCCCAGCAGGCCGTGCGTGTGCGGGATCGTCACGCCGCCGATGATCAGCGGCCGGCCCGCCACCAGCGCGTGCACGTCAAAGCCCTGCCCGACGCGAAAAGGAATGCTCATAGCCATTTTTCCATCAGTTCAAAATCATCCGGCCAGGTCACCTTGAAGTTGCGCAGGGCACCGGGGACCAGCAGCGGCGCATAGCCGGCGGCCTCCAGGGCCGAGGCCTCGTCGGTGACCGTGACGCCATTCACAGAGGCCGCCGTCAGCGCATCGCGCAGCACGCCGGCCCGAAACATTTGCGGGGTCTGCGCCAGCCACAGCCCATTGCGATCCAGCGTGCGTTCGACCCGGTCGCGCCCGCCCTTGACGGTGTCGGCGACCGGTAACGCCAACAAGCCGCCCACGGGGTCGGCCAGGCAGGCGTCAATCAGGCGGCGCAAGGCGGCCTGGGGCAGCCCGGGCCGCGCCGCATCGTGCACCAGCACCCAGGTGTCGTCGGCCACGCCGCTTTCGGCCAAGGCGCCCGCCACGGTGTCGGCTCGCGTAGCGCCGCCGCAGGCCCGCCACACCGTGCGCGGCAAGCCGGCCAGCGCCGCGTCGACCCAGCCGTCGCCGGGCGTCACGGCCACGCGTACCTGCGATACGCGCTCATCGGCCAGCAGCGCACTCACCGCATGGCGCAACATGGGCTGTCCGGCCAATGGACGGTATTGCTTGGGAACGGGTTCGACGCCGGGCTGGCTGGCGCGGGCGCCAACGCCCGCTGCGGGAACGATCGCAATGATTGAGTCAGACATGGTGCGGTGATTTTATAATCTTCCGCTTGATGCCTGCTTCCACCCTGATGCCCACCGCCACCTCCCCCGTCACCGCCGCGCCGCCCGTCCCCGCGACCGCCCCTACTTTGTCCGCGCTGAAACCCGGCGCGCGCTATGCGCAGCCCCGGCCGCCCGGCTCCGGCGACGCCTGGTTGCTGGCAGACCTGGCCCGGCAGGCACAGGCGCCGCTGGTCATCCTGACGGCCGAACCGGTAGAGGCCCAGCGGCTGGCCGAAGAAATCCAGCTGTTTGCCCCCGACCTGCGCGTGCGCCAGCTGCCCGACTGGGAAACCCTGCCCTACGACGCGTTTTCGCCCCACCAGGACTTGATTTCCCAGCGCTTGCATACCCTGCATTCGCTGATGATGAAAACGGTGGACGTGCTGACGGTGCCGATCACCACCGCGCTGTATCGGCTGGCGCCGCCTTCGTTCCTGGCCGCCTACACGTTTTCGTTCAAGCAGAAGGACAAGCTGAACGAAGCCGCCTTGCGCGCGCAACTGACGCTGGCCAACTACAACCACGTCACCCAGGTCACGGCGCCGGGCGAATTCTGCCTGCGCGGCGGGCTGATCGACCTGTTCCCGATGGGATCGGTGGTGCCCTACCGGCTGGACCTGTTCGATGACGAAATCGAAACCATCCGCAGCTTCGACGTGGACACGCAGCGCAGCCTGTACCCCGTGCGCGAAGTGCAGTTGCTGCCCGGGCGCGAATTCCCGATGGACGAAGATTCGCGGACCCGCTTTCGCGCGCGCTTCCGGGAAGTGTTCGAAGGCGACCCGTCGCGCGCCCTGCCCTACAAGGACATCGGCAACGGCATCCCGTTCGCCGGCGTGGAATACTACCTGCCGCTGTTCTTCGAAGAAACCGCCACGCTGTTCGACTACCTGACCACGGGCACGGTCACCGTCACCGTCGGCGATATCGATGACGCCATCCAGCGCTTCAACCAGGACACGTCCAGCCGCTACGGCTTCTTGAAGAGCGATCGCGAGCGCCCCGTCCTGCCGCCTTCGGCTCTGTTCCTGGATAGCGAAACGCTGTACACGCGCTTGAAGGAATTCCGCCGTCTGTCGTTGACCGCCGGCGACCCGCACCCGGACTTTCGCGCCGTGCCCGATGTGAGCGTGGCGCGCCGTTCCGACGACCCCATCGCCAAACTTCGTGCCCTGGTGCAAACGCGTCAGACCCGGGTGCTGCTGTGCGCCGACTCCGCCGGCCGGCGCGAAACGCTGGTGCAGATGCTGAACGAGTTCGGCGTTACGCCCGATGCGCAGCCCGACACCATCGAAGCGTTCCTGGCGTCCGACGCCAACTTCGGCATCGTGGCCGCGCCGCTGGCCACGGGCTTCGGCCTGCCCCAGGCGAATCTGGCCTTCCTGACCGAAAACGACCTGTACCCGGGCCACGCCGGCACGGGGCGCCGCGGCAAGCGCGACCAGGAAAGGGCCAGCAACGTCGAAGCCATGGTGCGCGACCTGTCCGAACTGCGTGCGGGCGACCCCGTCGTCCACGCCCAGCACGGCATCGGCCGCTATCACGGGCTGGTCAACATGGACATGGGCGAAGGCGAGATGGAATTCCTGCATCTTGAATACGCCAACGGCAGCACGCTGTACGTGCCCGTATCGCAGCTGCACGTAATCGCCCGCTACAGCGGCGCGGACCCCGATGCGGCGCCGCTGCATCAGCTGGGTTCGGGCCAGTGGGACAAGGCTCGCCGCAAGGCCGCCAAGCAGGTGCGCGACACGGCCGCCGAGTTGCTGGCGCTGTATGCGCAGCGCGCCGCGCGCGAGGGCTTTGCGTTCAACTTGCCGCTGAACGACTACCAGGCCTTTGCTGAAGGCTTCGGCTTTGAAGAAACCGTTGACCAGGCGGCCGCCATCGAAGCCGTGATTGCCGACATGACGTCGGGCCGCCCGATGGACCGGCTGGTGTGCGGCGACGTCGGTTTCGGCAAAACGGAAGTTGCCTTGCGCGCCGCCTTCCTGGCCGTGGCCAACGGCAAGCAGGTCGCCCTGCTCTGCCCGACCACGCTGCTGGCCGAACAGCACGCGCAGACGTTTTCCGACCGCTTCGCCGATTGGCCGGTGCGCGTCGTCGAGCTGTCGCGTTTCCGTTCCGCCAAGGAAGTGGCGGCCGCCGTCGAAGGCATCAACGACGGCCGCGTCGACATCGTGATCGGCACGCACAAGATCCTGTCCAAGGACGTGAAGTTCAAACGCCTGGGCCTGGTCATCATCGACGAAGAGCACCGTTTTGGCGTCCGGCAGAAAGAAGCGCTGAAGGCGCTGCGAGCCGAAGTCGACGTGCTGACGCTGACGGCCACGCCGATTCCGCGCACGCTGGGCATGTCGCTGGAGGGCATCCGGGACTTCTCCGTGATCGCCACCGCGCCCCAGAAGCGCCTGGCCATCAAGACGTTCGTGCGCCGCGAAGACGGCAGCACGCTGCGCGAAGCGCTGCTGCGCGAGCTCAAACGCGGCGGCCAATGCTACTTCCTGCATAACGAAGTGGAAACCATCCACAACCGGCGCGCCCGGCTGGAAGAACTGGTGCCCGAAGCACGCATCGCGGTCGCGCACGGGCAGATGCCCGAGCGCGAGCTGGAACAGGTAATGAAGGGCTTCTACCAGCAGCGCTACAACGTGCTGCTGTGCACCACCATCATCGAAACGGGCATTGACGTGCCCAGCGCCAACACCATCGTCATCCACCGCGCCGACCGCTTCGGGCTGGCGCAGCTGCATCAGCTGCGTGGGCGCGTGGGCCGGTCGCACCACCAGGCGTACGCGTACTTGTTGACGCCGGGCGAAGACGCCATCACCAGCAATGCCAAGAAGCGCCTGGAGGCCATCCAGGCCATGGAAGAGCTGGGGTCCGGTTTCTACCTGGCCATGCACGACCTGGAAATCCGCGGCACCGGCGAAGTGCTGGGCGATTCGCAGTCGGGCAACATTCAGGAAGTGGGCTTCTCGATGTACAACGAGATGCTGAACGAAGCCGTGCGCGCGCTGCGCGTGGGCGAAGAGCCCGACCTGGACGCGCCATTCAACCTGGCGTGCGAAGTCAACCTGCACGCCCCGGCCCTGCTGCCGTCCGACTATTGCGCCGACGTGCATGCGCGCCTGGGCATCTACAAGCGCCTGGCCCACGCGGCCGATGAAGACGACCTGATCCACATCCAGGAAGAACTGATCGACCGCTTCGGCAAGCTGCCCGAAGCCGCGCAAACGCTGCTGACGACGCATCGCCTGCGTCTGGCGGCGCAACCGCTGGGCATCGTCAAGATCGACGCCAGCGAGACGCAGGCACTGATTCAGTTCGGCCCCAAGACCAGCGTTGACCCCGCGCGCATCATTGAACTGGTGCAGCGCCAACGCAACATCAAACTGGCAGGACAGGATAAATTGCGCGTTGAGATCAAAGCCGCGCAGATCCCCGCCCGCTCAGACGCCATCCGCGCCGTGCTGCGTGCCTTGAAGTAATTCCCCGGACCCTTCCTTTTTCTTATGACCACCCATCACTTAGTCGTCCAATCCCCCGGCCTGACCGTCGAACACGCGGAACAGCTGGCCGCGTTGGCCCAGGCCCAGGGCGTGGCGCGCATCAGCAACACCGCCGCCCGCCTGCTGGACGTGCAGCACGATGCGCTGACCCGCGCCGAAGTGGTGGCCTGGGCCGACCGCAACGGTGTCGACGCGGCGTTCCTGCCCGCCGGGCTGAAACTGTCGCAGTGCAAAGTGCTGGCGATGGACATGGACTCCACGCTGATCAACATCGAATGCATCGACGAGATCGCGGGCGTGGTGGGCGTCAAAGACAAGGTGTCGGAAATTACCGAAGCCGCCATGCGCGGCGAAATCAAGGACTTCGCGGAAAGCCTGCGCCGCCGCGTCGCGCTGCTCAAGGGCGTGCCGGCCGCAGCGCTGGAACAGGTCTATGTGGAAAAGCTGCGCCTGAACCCGGGCGCGGAACGCCTGGTTTCCACCGCGCAAGCCGCGGGCATCAAGGTCCTGCTGGTTTCGGGTGGCTTTACCTTCTTCACCGATCGCCTGCGCGAACGCTTGAACCTGGACAGCGCCCACGCCAACACGCTGGAAATCGACAACGGCGTGCTGACGGGCCACGTGCTGGGCGACATCCTGGACGCCCAGGCCAAGGCCGTCTACCTGCGCGAATTCGCGCGCACGCACGGCGCCACCAAAGACCAGATCATCGCCATCGGCGATGGCGCGAACGACCTGCTGATGCTGGGCGCCGCGGGCTTCCCGGTGGCCTATCACGCCAAGCCGGTCGTGCGCGAGCAGACGCGCTTTGCCTTGAACGTCACGGGGCTGGATGGGGTGTTGAACTGGTTTGAAAGCTGATCGGGCCTGAAGCCGATCGCGCCGTAGCGCCAGGCAGCAAAAAAATAGCCACCTTCCAGGTGGCTATTTTTCATCCCAGCGTCTGATTTTCGCGTTTGATTTCGCGTCTGATCAGTAACGCATCTTCAGCGTCAGCAACGCCGCGCGCCCCGTACCCAGCGCCGCATAGTGCGCCGCGTAGGCCTTGGTGTAGTACGTTTCATCGAACAGGTTCAGCACGTTCAGCTGCGCCGAATAGTGTTCGTTGAATTCGTACGCTGCCATGGCGTCAAAGCGCCAGTACGACGGCACCCAGCGCGCCTTGGGCGTGCCGTCCGCGTTGCGGGTGGCATCCGAATTGCCGTAGACCTTATCCACGTAATAGGCGCCGCCGCCCACCGTCAGCTTGGGCAGCACCTTGTAGGTGGTCCACAGGCTGAAGGCGTTGCGCGGGGTGTTGGGCAGGTCCTGGCCGACGGCGCCGCTGTTGTAGGCGCCCTTGGTCATTTCGCTATCCATGAAGGTATAGCCGCCAAACACGTTCCATCGGGGCGTGATGTTGCCCGAGAAGCCCAGTTCGATGCCGCGCACCTTGGCCTCGCCCACCTGCGCGACTTCGGTGGCCGACACGGCCACGCTGGTGTTCTTGCGGGTGTCGTGGAAAGCCGCTGCCGACAAGGTCAGCCGGTCGTCGAAGACCTGCCACTTGGTGCCCACTTCCACGGTGCGGCTCTTTTCGGGTTCAAGCGACGAATTGCTGATCGACGTGGCATCGCTGATCGCGCCCGCCGCAATGGCCGATGGCGTGGACGAGGTGCCGTAGGTGGCGTAGATGGTGCCGTTGGGCACGGGCTTGTACGCCAGGCCGACCTGATAGTTGAACAGGCTGTCGTCGCGGCTGGTGCTGTAGAAGTCCGGGGTGCCGGCCGGGTCGTTGCGGCCGGCGGCGATGTTGCTGCCGCTGGTGCGGTAGTTGTCCCAGCGCGCGCCCAGGCTGGCCTGCCACTGTTCGTTGAACTTGATGGTGTCGAAGCCGTACAGGGCCAGCGTGTCGGTGTTGTAGCGGGCGGGGTTGTTGTTGCGGTTCAGCTTGCCCGGATAGTCGGTCCCCGGGTCCGGGTCCCACAACGACGCGCACAACGCCGGGTTGGCGTAGGTGTTGCGGCCATTGGTGGTGGCGGTCACGCAGTTGCTGCCGCCGGCGGGCACGCCCGACTCGGTGTAGCCGTCTTTGTTCTGCTTGATGTTGCTGTATTCGAAGCCCAGGTCGAACGAATGCTTGAGGCTGCCCGTCTCGAATTCACCCGTCAGGTCGGTCTGATTGGCGAAGCTCTTGGTGACGTAGTAACCCGACTTCAAGGCACGGTACACCAGCCCATTGGGCACATTGCCCTTGCTGTCGTCCGGGTTGGTGGCGGCGAAGTCCGTCGTGCCACGGCCATAGCGCGTGACGTTGCGCAGTTGCAGCTTGTCGGAAAAATCATGCTGGAAGTCCACGGTGGCCACGTCGTCGCGCGTCTTCATGAAGTCGCGCCCGGTCAGGCCGTAGAACGACTTGCGGCTGACGCCCATGGTCTCCGTCACCGGCTGCCCCGTCTTGGGGTCATACGGGATGGAGTAGTCCGGCATGCTGTCGTCTTGATAGTGGTAGTAGCTCAGCGTGATGCGCGTCGGCGTACCCACGCCCAGCATCAAGGACGGTGCCACGCCCCAGCGTTCGAAATCCACGGCATTGTCGCGGCCGGCCACATCGCCCTTGTTGCCCATCACGTTCAAGCGGAACGCGGCCTTATCGGCCAGGCGCCAGTTGCTGTCGATGGTGGCGCGATAGTTGTTGTCGGTGCCGATCTGCGCGGTAGCTTCGGTGAAGTCCGTCACCTTGGGCGCCTTACTGACCATGTTGATGCTGCCGCCCGCGCCGCCCCGGCCCGAATACACCGAGTCCGGGCCCTTGATGACTTCCACCTGTTCCAGGTTGAAGGTGTCGCGCACCTGCGTGCTGCTGTCGCGGATGCCGTCCAGGAACAGGCTGCCCGCGGAATTCTGACCACGGATAATGGGCAAGTCGCCGCCCGGACGGCCGCCTTCGCCAGCGCCGAACGTGATGCCCGGCGAATTGCGCAGCACGTCTTGCAGCGTTGATGCGGCCTGGTCCTGGATCACCTGCTTGGGCACCACCTGCACCGTGCGCGGCGTGTCGAGCAGCGGCGCCGTCATTTTGGGCGACGGCACCGTGCTGGTCTGGTACGAAGACCCTTCGCCCTCCACCCGAACCGGCGAAAGCTGCGTCACCCCGGAATCCGCGGACTGCGCGGCGGCGTACGGGCTGATGAACAGGGCGGGCGCCGCAATGGCCGCGGCAAGCGAGGTAGCGAGCGTATTCAGCGAATACGAATCTTGGGGCTTCAAACCAGCTTCTCCAGAATGTGAATAGCAACGATTCTTGTTTTTTTACAGGTTGCGATTTTGATCCTGGCGGCTGAATGACACCTGAATGAAAGCTGAGTGGCGCGCGAAAAGATGAAAAAACAACAGTGACGGCACATAGGGGGACACGGTCGCCGCCGGCCGCCATAGCCTTTCCAAGCCGCGAGGCCCGAAGGGTGAAGAGTTTCAAGCACCCAAAAGAAAAACGCCCCGTAGGGCGTTTTCAAGGCACTGGCGGGGCTTTTACACCCGCAAGCGAGGGTGACGCTTGAACAAATAGCGGTACACGAAGCCCGGATAGGCCAGCACCAGATACAGGCTCAGGGTAATCGCGTAGAACTCCCACGTCTGGGCAAACCGATTGCCCAGCGTGGACTCGAAGGCGAAACCCAAGGCGCCCACCAGCGCGTAGAACACCAGCACTTCAACCAGACGCATCCAGAACGGCTTGACCGTCACCGCCCCGCCCTGCTTGAAGGGCAAGACGGCGAACACGCGTTCGGTCAGGAACGGCAGGTTGGCGCTGACCAAAGCCAGCGCGATCAACAGCCATACCGCCAGCGTCTGGTTCATGGCCGGGTTCCGCTTACAGGCTCAGCGACGAACGAATCGCCTGCACGCACAGCGCCATCAGACCGCCGGGCAGCAGGCCCAGCAGCAGCATCATGGCGCCGTTGATGGACAGCAGACCGCGCTGGCCAACCGTGGCGACGATCGGGGCAACATCAGCCACCGGCTCGTCGAAGTACACGACCTTGACGACGCGCAGGTAGTAGAACGCACCGATCAGCGAGAACAGCACGGCCACCACGGCCAGCGTCACGTGGCCGGCGCTGATCAACGCTTGCAGCACGGCCAGCTTGGCGTAGAAGCCCACCAGCGGCGGAATGCCGGCCAGCGAGAACATCAGCAGCAGCACGATGAAAGCGTGCCACGGGCTGCGGCGGTTCAGGCCCTTCAGGTCGTCGATGTGCTCGCACTCGAAACCCTGGCGCGACAGCAACAGCACGATGCCGAAGCTGGCCAGCGTGGTCAGCACGTAGGTCAGCATGTAGAACAGCGACGCGCCATAGGCGGCGGACGACAGTTCCGGCTTGCCCGCGACCGACCCCGACATCAGGCCCAGGAGCACGAAGCCCATGTGCGAAATGGTCGAGTAAGCCAGCATGCGCTTGAAGTTGGTCTGCACAATGGCGGTCAGGTTACCGATAGCCAGCGACAGCACCGCCAGGATCATCAGCATCGGCTGCCAGTCGGCGGCCAGGCCATGCAGGCCATCCACCAGCAGGCGCAGCGTGATGGCAAAGGCGGCCAGCTTGGGCGCACCGCCCAGGATCAGCGTGACGGCGGTCGGCGAACCTTGGTAGACGTCCGGCACCCACATGTGGAACGGCACGGCGCCCAGCTTGAACGCCAGGCCCGACACCAGGAACACGATGCCGAACACCAGCGCCATCTTCTCGGCCTTGCCGGCGGCGATGACCTTGGACACTTCGGCCAGGTCCAGGTGACCCGTGGCGCCGTAGACCATCGACATGCCGTACAGCAGGAAGCCCGAGGCCAACGCGCCCAGCACGAAGTACTTCATGGCGGCTTCGGTGGCCACGACGTCGTCGCGACGCAGCGCGATCAACGCGTACAGCGCCAGCGACATCAGTTCCAGGCCCAGGTAGATGGAAATCAGGTTCCCGGAGGAAATCATGACCATCTGACCCAGCAGCGCGAACAACGTCAGGACGTAGAGCTCGCCGCCCTTGAGCATGTCACGCACTTGCGCGTAGACACGGCCATAGACGAGCGTGGCGCCCACGGCGATGTAGGACGCGATCTTCAGCAGGTGCGACAGTTCGTCGGTGACGTACAGGCCATTGAAGGTTGCGCCCGCAACGCCGTTCTTCCATTGCACGGCCGACACAACGGTCAGCACGCCCAATACCAGCATGGTCAGCAGGAACGTCGGCTTGCGCTCGGGGTGATTGCTGACCGCGTCGACGAGCAGGATAGCCAGGCCGGAAACCAGCAGAAGGATTTCCGGCGCCGCCAGGGCGAAATCGATTTGGGATTGCATCATTGTCTTGTCTTACAGTTTCGAGACGGCAACGTGTTGCAGCAGGGCCTCGACCGACACGTGCATGACGTCGGTAAAGGGCTTGGGATAGATCCCCATGTACAACACGGCGATCGCCATCACGCCAAGAATCACAAATTCGCGGCGGTTGATATCGGTCAGCTCGCGGACGTGGTCGTTGGCGATGTCGCCCAGGACCACACGCTTGACCATCCACAGCGAATACGAAGCACCCAGGATCAGGGCGGTAGCCGCCAACAGGCCGATCCAGAAGTTGTGTTCGACGGCGCCCATGATCACCATGAACTCGCCGACGAAACCGCTGGTGGCCGGCAGGCCGCTGTTGGCCATCGAGAACAGGATGAAGAACGTCGCGAAGCGCGGCATCACGTTGACCACGCCGCCGTAATCGGCGATGCGGCGCGAGTGCATGCGGTCATAGAGCACGCCGATACACATGAACATGGCGCCCGACACGAAGCCGTGGGAGATCATCTGCACGATGGCGCCTTCGACGCCGGCCGTGTTGAAGATGAAGAAGCCCAGCGTCACGAAACCCATGTGGGCCACGGACGAATAAGCCACCAGCTTTTTCATGTCTTCCTGGATGATCGCGACCAGGCCGATGTAGATCACCGCGATGAGCGACAGCGTGATCATCAAGCCCGCCAGGCTGTGCGAGGCGTCGGGCGTGATCGGCAGCGAGAAGCGCAGGAAGCCATAGGCACCCAGCTTCAGCATGATCGCGGCCAGCACGATGGAGCCGCCCGTGGGCGCTTCCACGTGAGCATCCGGCAACCACGTGTGCACGGGCCACATCGGCACCTTCACCGCGAACGCCGCCAGCAGCGCCACGAAGATCAGGATCTGCGGGGTCTGGCCAAGCTTGACCTGGTGCCAGGTCAGGATGTCGAACGAACCGCCCGATGCGTGCCACAGGTAGATGAACGCGATCAGGGTCAGCAGCGAACCCATCAACGTGTACAGGAAGAACTTGAATGCCGCATACACGCGGTTCGGTCCGCCCCAGACGCCGATGATGATGTACATCGGGATCAGCGTGGCTTCGAAGAACACGTAGAACAGCATGCCGTCCAGCGCGGCGAACACGCCCACCATCAGACCCGACAGGATCAGGAAGGCGGCCATGTACTGCGACACGCGACTGGTGATGACTTCCCAGCCGGCCAGCACCACGATGATGGTGATGAACGCGGTCAGGAGGACGAACCACAGCGAAATGCCGTCGATGCCCAGGTGGTAATTGACGTTGAAGGCTTCGATCCACGAGGCCTTTTCCACGAACTGCATGGCGGCCGTGGTGTTGTCAAAACCGGTGTAGAGCGGAATCGTGACGAGGAAGCCGGCAAAGGCGCCGACCAGCGACAGGCCGCGCGTCAGACCGGGACGGTCGTCACGGCCCACCGCCAGCACCAGCAGGCCGAATACGATCGGGACAAAGATCGCAAGCGTGAGCCAGGGGAAAGTGTTGGATGCCATCTCGCTTGCCATCATTGGGGAATCAGCACAAAGAAAGTCACCAGCGCCATGATGCCGATGATCATCGCGAACGCGTAGTGATAGATGAAGCCGGATTGCAGGTGGCGGCTGACCGCTGCCACCCAACCCACGACGCGGGCGCTACCGTTGACCAGCAGGCCATCGATGATGCCGCGGTCGCCGGTATTCCACAGGCCACGGCCCAGGGCACGCAGGCCGCGAGCGATGATCTGCTCGTTGACCCAATCCACGTAGTACTTGTTTTCAAGCACTTTGTTGACGCCGGACAGGCTGGACTTGATCGCGGCCGGAACCTTGGGATTGATCAGGTAGCAGTACCAGGCAATGACGAAACCGGCAACGACCAGCCAGAACGGCAGCGTCTGGAAGGCATGCAGGCCATAGGCGACCCAGCCGTGCCATTCTTCTTGCAGTTCGTGCATGGCCGGATGCTGCGGCAGCACCGTGATCACGCCGTTGAAGAACTTGCCGAACAGCATCGGGTCAACCGCCCAGGCGCCAACCAGCACCGACGGAATCGCCAGCAGGATCAGCGGCAGCGTCACCACCCAGGGCGACTCATGCGGCTTGCCGCCATGATGGCCGTGGCCATGGTCGTCGTGACCGTGGTCGTCATGCCCATGCGCATCGTGGCCATGGCCGTGACCGTGGTCGGTGGTGTCAAAGCGTTCCTTGCCGTGGAAGACCAGGAAGTACACGCGGAACGAGTAAAGCGAGGTCACGAACACACCGATCAGCACGGCGTAGTACGCGAAGCTTGCGCCCCAGACGTTGGCGTGGCCAGCGGCTTCGATGATGTTCTCCTTCGAGTAGAAACCCGAGAAGAACGGCGTGCCGACCAGGGCCAGCGTGCCCAGCAGGAAGGTGATCCAGGTGATGGGCATGTACTTGCGCAGGCCGCCCATGTTGCGGATGTCCTGGTCGTGGTGCATGCCGATGATGACCGAACCCGCGCCCAGGAACAGCAGTGCCTTGAAGAACGCGTGGGTCATCAGGTGGAAAATGGCCACCGAATAGGCCGAGGCGCCCAGCGCGACGGTCATGTAGCCCAGCTGCGACAGCGTGGAATACGCGACAACGCGCTTGATGTCCGTCTGGATGATGCCCAGGATGCCCAGGAACAGCGCGCCGATGGCGCCGATCACGATGATGAACGACAGCGCCACGTCTGACAGTTCGAACAGGGGCGAGAAGCGCGCCACCATGAAGATACCGGCCGTCACCATGGTGGCGGCGTGGATCAGCGCGGAGATCGGGGTCGGGCCTTCCATCGAGTCAGGCAGCCAGGCGTGCAGCGGAACCTGGGCCGATTTGCCCATGGCGCCGATGAACAGGCAGATACACGCGACCGTCAGCAGCATCCAGTCGGAACCCGGCAGGGTCATCGTGGCCAGCTTGTCGGCTTGGGCGAAGACGTCGCCGTAGTGCATCGTGCCGGCGTACGCGAACAACAGGCCGATACCCAGCACGAAGCCGAAGTCGCCGACGCGGTTGATCAGAAATGCCTTCATGTTGGCGAAGATAGCCGTCGGGCGGGTGTACCAGAAACCGATCAGCAGGTACGACACCAGGCCCACCGCTTCCCAGCCGAAGAACAGCTGCACCATGTTGTTCGACATCACCAGCATCAGCATGGAGAACGTGAACAGCGAGATGTACGAGAAGAAGCGCTGGTAGCCGGGGTCATCGGCCATGTAGCCGATGGTGTAGATGTGCACCATCAGCGATACGGACGTGACCACGACCATCATCATGGCCGACAGCGGATCGATCAGGAAGCCGATTTCCAGCTTGGTCTGGCCGATCAGGCTCCAGGTGTAGACCGCGCCGTCAAAGCGCAGGCCGTTGAGCACGTCGCCCAACACCACCACCGAACCGATGGCGGAGATAAGTACGCCAAGAATGGTGATGACGTGGGACGCGCGGCGGCCGATGGGACGGCCCAGGAAGCCGGTGCCGAAAAGGCCCGCGAGAATTGCTCCGGCCAGCGGTGCCAGCGCGATGAGCAAGTAGAGATTGGGTGAGCTAGACATTTTCTTCCAATACCCCGTCAGCCCTTCAGGCGATCGAGTTCGTCAACGTTGATCGTGTTCAGGTTGCGGAACAGCAGCACCAAAATGGCCAGGCCGATCGCCGCTTCAGCGGCGGCCACGGTCAGGATGAAGAACACGAACACCTGGCCGGCGGTATCGCCGAACCAGCTGGAGAACGCCACGAAGTTCATGTTGACGGCCAGGAGCACGAGCTCGATGGACATCAAGAGAATGATCAGGTTGCGGCGGTTCAGGAAGATGCCGAAGATCCCGATGGCGAACAGGATCGCCCCAAGGATCAGATAGTGAGCCAGCGTCAGCGTCATTGTTTTTCTCCTTCGGGCGCAGCGGCGGCGGCGGACGTTCCGTCACGCTTGGCCTGGGCACGCTCGCTTTGGGCGGGCATGTTGACCATGCGGAAGCGGTCCTTCGAACGGACGCGCACGGCGGCTACCGGGTCGTTGTACTTCACGTCGCGGCGGCGGCGCAGGGTCAGCGCAATCGCGGCGACCATACCCACCAGCAGCAGCGCGGCGCCCACTTCAATGGCGTAGACGTACTGCGTGTACATGACTTCGCCAAGCGCGCGAGCGTTGTTGTAGTCGCCGGCAACCGGGGCTTGCGGACCCGAACCGTACCAGGTGGAACCCAGCACGAAGGACATTTCCAGCACCAGCACCAGACCGATCACCAGGCCCAGCGGCAGGTAGGTCTTCATGCCCTGGCGCATGGTGTCCATGCGGATGTCCAGCATCATCACGACGAACAGGAAGAGCACCATCACGGCGCCCACGTACACCAGGACCAGCAGCAACGCCAGGAACTCGGCGCCCAGCAGCATCCACAGCATGGCTGCGTTGGAGAATGCCAGGATCAGGTGAAGTACGGCGGTGACCGGGCTGCGCGCGGTGATCACGCGGAACGCCGCGATCACCAGCACGGCGGCCAGTATGTAGAAAAGGACAGTGGTAAAAGTCATGGATCAGACCCTGGGCTTCAACGGTAAGGAGCGTCGTCGGCCCGGCGGCGGGCGATGTCGGCTTCGTAGCGATCGCCCACGGCGAGCAGCATGTCTTTGGTGAAATACAGGTCGCCGCGCTTTTCACCGTGGTATTCGTGGATATGGGTTTCCACGATCGAGTCCACGGGGCAGCTTTCCTCACAGAAGCCGCAGAAAATGCACTTGGTCAGATCGATGTCGTAACGCGTGGTGCGGCGGGTGCCGTCCTCGCGCTGGTCCGATTCGATGGTGATCGCCAAGGCCGGGCACACGGCTTCACACAGCTTGCACGCAATGCAGCGCTCTTCCCCGTTGGGGTAGCGGCGCAACGCGTGCAGGCCGCGGAATCGCGCCGACGTCGGCGTTTTTTCCTGCGGGTAACGCAAGGTGACCTTGCGCTTGAAAAAGTACTTGCCCGTCAGGCGCATGCCCTTGAGCAACTCGGTCAGCATCAGGCTGCCGAAGAAATCTTTGATCGCTTCCATATCCTGCCTCTGCCTGGCGGCTTAGCGCCAAATGTTCCAGGGCGTCTGCATCCAGATCGCCACCACGACCAGCCAAACGCCGGTCAGCGGGATGAAGATTTTCCAACCCAAACGCATGATCTGGTCATAGCGGTAGCGCGGGAACGAAGCGCGGAACCACACAAACAACGAGACCACAACGAACGTCTTCAGACCGAGCCAGATCCAACCCGGAATCCAGGTCAGCGGCGCGATGTCGATCGGGGAAGCCCAGCCGCCCAGGAACATGATCGACGCCATGCAGGACAGCAGGATCATGTTGGCGTATTCACCCAGGAAGAACAGGGCGAAAGCCATACCCGAGTACTCGACCATGTGGCCGGCCACGATTTCCGATTCGCCTTCGACGACGTCGAACGGGTGACGGTTGGTTTCAGCCACGATAGCCACGACGTAGATCACGAACAGCGGCAACAGCGGCAGCCAGTTCCAGGACATGAACGTCAGGCCCTTGTCGGCAAACCAGCCGCGGTTCTGAACGTTGACGATCTCGGACATGTTCAGGCTGCCCGACACCAGCAGCACCGTGACAAGCACGAAGCCGATGGCCAGTTCGTAGGACAGCATCTGTGCCGAAGCGCGCAACGCGCCCAGGAACGCGTACTTGGAGTTCGACGCCCAGCCCGCCACGATCACGCCATACACGCCGATCGACGTAATAGCCATGATGTACAGCAGGCCGGCATTGACGTTGGCCAGCACGACATCGGGACCAAAAGGAATCACGGCCCAGGCAGCCAGCGCGGGCATCAGCGTGACCACGGGGGCCACGACGAACAGCACCTTGTTGGCTTCGCTGGGAACGATGACTTCCTTGGTCAGCAGCTTGAACACGTCGGCAAACGGCTGCAACAGCCCCCTGAACCCGACACGGTTCGGACCCACGCGCACGTGCATGGCGCCAATCATCTTGCGTTCCCAGTACGTCAGGTACGCAACGCACAGAATGATCGGCACGGCGATGATCACAATCTTGATGAGGGTCCAGAGGACCATCCAAACCGTCGGGCCCAGCAATTGCTGCCCGTGGCTCTCAAGAACATTAAGCCATTCCATCAGGCACGCTCCACGCTGAGTTGACCGAATGCGCCACCCAGGGCTGCGGTGTTTTCAAAGGCCGCGGAGATGCGCACGGCGCGGTCGGCCACGGCATCGTCCTGCACGGTTTCGAGTTCGACGGCGCCTTCGGCACCGGCCACACGCACCTTGACTCCGGCCGTCAGGCCGAGGCTGGCGAGCGTACGGCCGTTCATCGCGGCGGCGGGCTTGCGGGATGCGGGGGCCGCTTGCAGCGGTTCCGAGCGACGGACCATGGCGTCGGTGCGGTAGATCGGCACATCGGCCACGCGTTCCAGGCCGGTCAGCGGTTGGCCCAGGCCCAGCGGCGCCTTGACGTCGTTGGACAGGCGGCCTTCGATGCCGCCGGCCAGCGCGGCATCGCGCACCGATTCCGACGTTTCATCGTCAAAGCCGGCCAGATGCAGCACGTTGCCCAGCACGCGCAGGACCTTCCAGCCCGGGCGCGTCTGACCCATCGGTGCAACCGTGCCCTTGAAGCTTTGGGCCAGGCCTTGCGCGTTGACGAAGGTGCCCGACGTTTCGGTGAACGGCGACACCGGCAACATGACGTCGGCCCATTCGGCGGCTGCCGAACGGTACGGCGTCAAGGCCACGGCGAACTGCGCGCCGCGCAGCGCGGCGATGGCTTGCTGGCCGTTATCGGCGTCCAGCAGCGGTTCGGCGTGCAACACGATGTAGGCCTTGAGCGGCTCGGCCAGCATGGCAGCGGCGGTCTTGCCGCCCTTGCCCGGAACAGCGCCGGCCAGGTAACCGCCGACGGTGTTGCCGCCAGAGGTCAGGAAGCCGAACTTGCCACCGGCCAGGTTCGCCACGGCGCGACCGTTGGCGGCCAGCGTCGTCGCTTGCGCACTGGCCACGGCCATGTTGCCCAGCAGGACGGCGGTGTTGGCGCCGGAAGCCAGGCTGGCGGCGATGAGCTTGGCGTTTTCGCCCGGGGTGACCGAGGCGAATTCGGCCGGCACGGCTTGTTCCTTGGCTTGCGCCAGGGCAACGGCCACTTCGGCCAGCGCGCGCGGCAGCTCGGACGGCGCCACGGTGATGCGGGCGGCGACGGGCAGCAGGGGATCGTCAGCGGCGCTGTCGACCATCAGGATTTGCGTGCCGCGCTTGGCGGCCTGGCGCAGGCGTTGCGCCATCAGCGGGTGGTCCTTGCGCAGGAACGAGCCGACGACCAGGACGCGGTCCAGGTTGTCGAGTTCAGCGATGGGCATGCCCAGCCACGGTGCGCCGGTCAACGCGGCGTCAAAGGCCGGGTCGGTCTGGCGCAGGCGGAAGTCGATGTTCTCGGAACCCAGCGCGCGGACCAGGCGGCCCAGCAACGCATATTCTTCCGTGGTGGCGTATTCGGAAGCCAAGGCACCGATCTGGCCGGCGCCGAAGCTGTCGCGAACCCGCGACAGGCCTTGCGCCACGGCTTGCAGCGCGTCGGCCCACGAGGCTTCCTGCCACTTGCCGTCGGTGCCCTTGATCATCGGGGCGGTCAGGCGGTCGTCGCTGTTCAGGCCTTCGTACGAGAAGCGGTCGCGGTCGCTGATCCAGCATTCGTTGACGGCGTCGTCTTCGAAGGGAACCACGCGCATGACGCGGTCGCCCTTGACCTGAACCACCAGGTTGGCGCCCAGGCTGTCGTGCGGGCTGACCGAGCGGCGGCGGGCCAATTCCCAGGTACGGGCGCTGTAGCGGAAGGGCTTGGAGGTCAGCGCGCCCACCGGACAGATGTCGATCATGTTGCCCGAGAGCTCGGACTCGATCGAGCGGCCGACGAACGTCGTGATCTCGGAGTGTTCGCCACGGCCCAGCATGCCCAATTCCATGACGCCGGCAATTTCCTGGCCGAAGCGCACGCAGCGGGTGCAGTGGATGCAGCGGGTCATTTCCTCGGCGGAAACCAGCGGACCCAGGTCCTTGTGGAACACGACGCGCTTTTCCTCTTGGTACCGCGAGGAAGAGCCACCGTAGCCCACGGCCAGATCCTGCAACTGGCATTCGCCGCCCTGATCGCAGATCGGGCAGTCGAGGGGGTGATTGATGAGCAAGAATTCCATCACCGACTTCTGAGCGGCGCGAGCCTTTTCAGAGCAGGTGTGGACGACCATGCCGTTGGTCACGGGCGTGGCGCAGGCGGGCAGCGCCTTGGGCGCTTTTTCCACTTCAACCAGGCACATCCGGCAGTTGGCCGCGATGGACAGTTTCTTGTGGTAGCAGAAATGCGGCACGTAAAGCCCGACTTTCTGAGCGGCATGCATGACCATGCTGCCTTCGGGCACTTCGACCTGATTGCCGTCGACGGTTAGTTCAACCATTGCTGTTCCTGAGACCTACAGATATTGCGGGACCACACAAGACTTATGCTCGATGTGGTGCGCGAATTCGTCGCGAAAATGCTTGAGGAAGCCACGGACGGGCATGGCGGCGGCGTCACCCAGGGCGCAGATGGTGCGGCCCATGATGTTGCCTGCCACGTTGTCCAGCAAGTCCAGATCTTCCGGACGGCCGTGACCGTTTTCGATGCGATGCACCATGCGGTAGAGCCAGCCGGTGCCTTCGCGGCACGGCGTGCACTGGCCGCAGCTTTCCTCGAAATAGAAGTACGACAGACGCAGCAGCGACTTCACCATGCAACGCGTTTCGTCCATGACGATCACAGCGCCGGAGCCAAGCATCGAGCCGGCCTTGGCGATGGAGTCATAGTCCATCGTGCATTCCATGATGATGTCGGCCGGCAACACCGGGGCGCTGGACCCGCCAGGGATCACCGCCTTCAGTTTCTTGCCGCCGCGCATGCCGCCCGCCAGTTCAAGCAGCGTCGAGAACGGGGTGCCCAGCGGGATCTCGTAGTTGCCGGGGCGTTCGACGTCACCGGTGATCGAGAACAGCTTGGTGCCGCCGTTGTTCGGCTTGCCGACCTCCAGGTAGGCCTGGCCGCTGTTACGGATGATCCACGGCACGGCCGCGAACGTTTCCGTGTTGTTGATCGTGGTGGGCTTGCCGTACAGGCCGAAGCTGGCCGGGAACGGCGGCTTGAAGCGCGGTTGGCCCTTCTTGCCTTCCAGCGATTCCAGCAGCGCGGTTTCTTCGCCACAGATGTAGGCGCCGTAACCGTGGAACGCATGCAGCTGGAAGCTGTAGTCCGAACCCAGGATCTTGTCGCCCAGGAAGCCGGCGGCGCGCGCCTCTTCCAGCGCTTCTTCAAAGCGTTCGTACACTTCGAAGATTTCGCCGTGGATGTAGTTGTAGCCGACGCTGATGCCCATGGCGTAGGCCGCGATCGCCATACCTTCAATCACGATGTGCGGATTGAAGCGCAGGATGTCGCGGTCCTTGAACGTGCCCGGCTCGCCTTCGTCCGAGTTGCAGACGAGGTACTTCTGGCCGGGGAACGCACGCGGCATGAAGCTCCACTTCAAGCCGGTCGGGAAACCCGCGCCGCCACGGCCGCGCAAGCCCGATGCCTTGACTTCGGCGATCACGTCCTCCGGCTTCATGCCGGTGGTCAGGATCTTCTTCAGGGCTTCGTAGCCGCCGCGCTTGACGTAGTCTTCGAGGCGCCAGTTGGCGCCGTCGACGTCGGCCATGATCTGCGGCTTGATGTGCCGGCCATGCAGGCACATCGAATTGGACAGGTCGTTCAGCGGGTTGGGATCAAGCCCTTGCGCGAACTGCTTGTACAGGTCGGGCGCGTTCATGCCGACTCTCCTTGGACCTTGAGGGCCGCGACCAGCGCGTCCAGCTTCTCGTCCGTCATGCGCACGCACATATGCTTGTTGTTCACGATCAGCACGGGGGAATCGCCGCAAGCGCCCATGCATTCGCCTTCAACCAGCGTGAACTGGCCGTCGGCGGTGGTTTGACGGTAGTCGACACCCAGCTTGCGCTTGAGGTATTCGCCGGCACGGTCGCCATCGCGCAAGGCACAGGGCAGGTTCGTGCAGACGGCGATCTTGTTCTTGCCGACGGGCTTGACGTCGAACATGTTGTAGAACGTGGCGACTTCCTGCACCGCAATGGGCGGGACGCCAATGTAATTGGCCACATCTTCAATGGTTTCGGTAGCCAACCAGCCCTTCTCTTCTTGCGCGATGGCAAGCGAGGCCATGATGGCGGACTGCCGCTGGTCGGCCGGGAACTTCGCGAGTTCTCGGTCGATTTTCTGGTAGGCCTGTTCGGAAAGCAGCATAGTTTGAATCCGGGTTATGCGGGCGTGCTCGTGACTGTCTGGGCGGATCAGCGATCGATCTCGCCGAAAACGATGTCCTGCGTACCAATGATGGTGACGGCGTCGGCGATCATGTGACCGCGCGACATTTCATCCAACGATTGCAGGTGGACAAAGCCGGGGGCCCGAATCTTCAGGCGGTAAGGCTTGTTGGCGCCGTCCGACACCAGATAGATGCCGAACTCGCCCTTGGGATGCTCCACCGAGGCATACGCCTCGCCCGGGGGCACGTGGAAACCTTCGGTGAAGAGCTTGAAGTGGTGAATCAGCTCTTCCATGTTGGTCTTCATGGCGGTGCGCTTGGGCGGGGCGATCTTGTGATTCTCGATCATGACCGGGCCCGGGTTGTTGCGCAGCCACTCCACGCACTGGCGGATGATGCGGTTACTTTCACGCATTTCAGCGATGCGGACCAGATAGCGGTCGTAGCAGTCGCCGTTGACACCCACGGGGATGTCGAAATCGAGCAGATCGTAGACTTCGTAGGGCTGCGTCTTGCGCAAGTCCCAGGCGACGCCGGAGCCGCGCAGCATCGGGCCGGTAAAGCCCAGCGCCTTGGCACGGTCAGGGTCGACCACGCCGATGCCCACCAGGCGCTGCTTCCAGATACGGTTGTCCGTCAGCAGCGTTTCGTACTCGTCGACGCAGCCCGGGAAGCGGTTGGTGAAGTCTTCGATGAAGTCCAGCAGCGAGCCCGAACGCGCGTCATTCATGATGCGCATTTCTTTGTCGCCACGGTATTTGCTGGTGTCACCGTACTGCGGCATCGTGTCCGGCAAATCGCGGTAGACGCCGCCCGGACGATAGTAGGCCGCGTGCATGCGCGCGCCCGAGACCGCTTCGTAGCAGTCCATCAGGTCTTCGCGTTCACGGAAGGCGTACAGGAACACCGCCATCGCGCCCACGTCCAGCGCGTGCGAACCCAGCGACATCAGGTGGTTCAGCAGACGGGTGATTTCGTCGAACATCACACGGATGTACTGCGCGCGCAGCGGGGCTTCAACGCCCAGCAGCTTTTCGATGGCCATGACGTAGGCGTGCTCGTTGCACATCATGGACACGTAGTCCAGGCGGTCCATGTAGGGCAGCGCCTGGATGTAGGTCTTGTGCTCGGCCAGCTTTTCGGTGGCGCGATGCAGCAGGCCGATGTGCGGGTCGGCGCGCTGGATGACTTCGCCGTCCAGCTCAAGCACCAGGCGCAACACACCGTGCGCGGCCGGATGCTGAGGACCGAAGTTAAGCGTGTAGTTCTTGATTTCTGCCATGATTTAACGCCCCAAGCCGTAGGAGTCTTCGCGGACCACGCGCGGAGTGATCTCGCGCGGATCGATCGTGACCGGCTGGTAAATGACGCGACGTTGTTCGGGGTCGTAACGCATTTCGACGGTACCCGACAGCGGGAAGTCCTTGCGGAACGGATGGCCGATGAAGCCGTAGTCGGTCAGGATGCGGCGCAGGTCGGGGTGACCTTCGAAGACGATGCCGTACAGGTCGAACGCTTCGCGCTCGAACCAGCCCACGGCCGGCCAGCATTCCATCAGCGACGCCACGATCGGGAATTCGTCATCGGCGGCCCAGGTACGTACACGCAGGCGCCAATTGTGTTCGATCGACAGCAGGTGGATCACCACGGCGAAACGCGCGCGGTGCACCTTGGCGCTGGGTTCCTCGGGCAGCTGGCGCGTGCCGTTGCCCCAGGTCAGGTAGTCGACGCCACAGAGGTCGATACAGGTTTCAAAGCGCAGGCCGGCTTCGGTGCGCAGCTTGTTGCAGACCGAGAACCATTGCTGCGCGGGCACTTCGAGCGTGAGCTCGCCCAACGCCTCGGTCAGCGCAATATCGGCGCCGAGGGTGGTCTGCAAATTGTTTTTCAGGGTTTCGAGCCTGGTCATCATCTTGTACGCTTAGGTGAACCGATACGCTGGTATCGCAGGGCCGGCGGCAAGGACTGCCGCGGACGGGGCGAGAGATCAGCGCGCAATCGTGTTGGTCAGGCGGATCTTGTTCTGCATTTGCAGCAAGCCGTAGACCAGCGCCTCGGCCGTGGGCGGGCAGCCCGGCACGTAGACGTCTACCGGTACGATGCGGTCGCAGCCACGAACCACCGAATACGAGTAGTGGTAGTAGCCGCCGCCATTGGCACAGGAGCCCATGGACACGACCCAACGCGGCTCGGGCATCTGGTCGTAAACCTTGCGCAGCGCCGGCGCCATCTTGTTGCACAGCGTGCCAGCAACGATCATCAGATCGGACTGACGCGGACTGGGACGGAAGATGATGCCGAACTGGTCCAGGTCATAACGGGCTGCGCCCGCGTGCATCATCTCAACCGCGCAACAGGCCAGACCGAAGGTCATGGGCCACATGGAGCCGGTCTTCGCCCAATTAAGGAACTTGTCGGCGCTGGTTGTGATGAACCCTTGCTTGAGAATGCCGTCTATAGCCATATTCGTCTCTGATAGCGTGCGGTGAAGAAAAACCCGTGGGGGTTTATTCCCAGTCCAGCGCGCCCTTTTTCCATTCGTAGATGAAGCCGACGGTCAACACGGCTAGGAAAACCATGACCGTCCAGAAACCGACGAGTCCGACTGTGCCTTGGGCGATGGCCCACGGGAACAGGAACGCGATTTCCAGGTCGAAAAGAATGAACAAAATCGCCACCAGGTAGTAGCGCACGTCAAACTTCATGCGGGCGTCTTCGAACGCTTCGAAGCCGCACTCATAGGGCGACAGCTTCTCAGCGTAGGGACGCCGCGGGCCAAGGAGGGAGCCGGCCGTTAGAAGCGCGAACCCGATAAGGGTGGCCACTACGATAAACAGCAGGACGGGAAAATACTGTTGCAGGTTCATTCAGGCGTCCGTCAAATGCGCAAACCTTAGGATTGTAGCATTCGCGTGGTTACTTCCGGCTGAACTCTGTAGCTTGAACAAGGGGTGAAAGACTGCATTCCTCAAATGGAACAATCGCAGTTTTCGAACCAGAAGCGCAAGCATACAGGACTCAGCTGACAAGCTCCCGAGCGTCATAAAAAATCAGAACAAAGCACGAAAAAAAGCCACCCCGAAGGGTGGCTTTATACGAACGAGCCGCAGCCCGTTCGTTCGCTTGCGCTTTATATCCAGACAGGGCTTGCGCCCTGCATTGGATTAGAAGCGGTGACGGACGCCCACGCCGACGGCGGTCGACTTCAGATCGTCGATGAAGGCGTAGTTCTTGGCGTACGAACCGTAGGCGTACAGGTTGGTGCGCTTGGACAGGTCGTAGGTGTAGCCCAGCGAGTAGACTTGGGTCGACTCATCGCCGCCGGTCAACTTGGTGTTGCTGGGATCAACCATTTGCCACGAACCGAACAGGCTGCTTGCGCCGCCGATCGGGGCGGACAGGCCGACCATGTACGAGTTGGCCTTGAAGCCGTCAGCGAAAGCGTTAGCACCGAAGTTCACGCTGCCGATGTTGGTGTCGACGCCTTGACCAGCGAACCAGCCGTCGGTCGTGCGAGCGTAGGCCAAAGCCAGCTTCACAACTTCGAAGTCGTACGAACCGCCGATGGCGTACTGACGCGGGGTGGCGTCAACCGAAGCCGACGACAGCTTGTTCGAGGCGTTCAGTTGGTCGTACGTCAGGGCGACGTTCAGGGGGCCGTTGACGTAGCGCAGACCGGTCGTGATGGCGCGGGTGTTGTCGGCGGTCTTGAAGCCGGTTTGCGAAGCGTTGGTGTCGTTCACGTTGAACGAGTAGCCGACGCCGAACTGGAAGCCGCTGAACGACGGGGTCTGATACATGACCATGTTGTCGTAGCGGTTCGTGTTGGCGGCGCTCAGAGCCACGCCGATGTTAGCTTGACCGAAGCCAGCGCCGAACGGGTCGATCGAGCCGAAGTACTTCGACGCGATGTTGGTTTGGCGACCGAAGTCCAGTTGACCCCAGCTGTCGCTGGCCAGACCGACGGTGGCTTGACGACCGAACAGGCGGCCGCCTTGAGCGGAGTTGCCGTTACCGGAGTTGAAACCCGATTCCAGTTGGAAAACAGCGCGCAGGCCGTCACCCAGGTCTTCCGAACCACGCAGACCCCAGCGCGAACCGTTCTGGACGCCGTTGATCATGCCGAAACGGCTGCCGTTCGCCGCATCGTTCGGGGCGCCGCTGATCTTGTTGTAGCCGAGGCCCGTGTCGATGATGCCGTACAGGGTGACAGACGTTTCTGCCTGGGCGACACCGGCAAAACCGGCGAGCAGGGCGGCAGCGAGCAGAGTCTTTTTCATTTAAGAAATCTCCGTTGATTTGAGTGACAAGAGCAGCAATCCAGCAAACCAGCCTGCCGCCCCCCTAACTCCGCGAAGGGAAGTTGACGCTATTGCATCAAAAATCGAGGGGACTGGCTATGGTCGGCATCAGAAAAGTGCAGGTTTGCGACACCCCTGTTGGGATCTTGCAACATCGCGAGGATGTCGCTCCAGTGGTGTTAGGGCTAACCCGAGCCCAAACGGGTAAGCACGTATCCATGCGACTTTCAGCCCTGCCCCTAATTATTCGGGGCGTTTTCCCGGCTGTCTTTCAAGCGCCTTTCGGATCACGCTGCATCCGCTTTGTACACGGATATCGGTTTTCCCCCAATGAACGGGCGTCGTATCGACCGCCGGCACGTTCAATTCCAATAACATTGTTATTACTAAAAATCGTCGATATTATTCCCCCACCCTTTCCCGCTTTTTTCTTCTGCCCATGCCCGTTTCCCCGTCCGACCATCCCGAACGCAATGAACGCAACGAGCGCAACGAGCGCCTGAACGCGCTGCGGCGACAGATGGTCCTGGATGCCGCGCAGCGCGTCTTCGCGCGCGACGGCCTGGAAAAGACCACGATCCGGGCAATCGCGAAGGAAGCCGGCTGCACCACCGGCGCGATTTACCCCTGGTTTGCCGGCAAGGAAGCGCTATATGGCGAACTGCTGGACGAGTCGCTGCTGGGCCTGCACGAACATCTGGCTGACGCGGCGGCCTGGCCCGCTTCCGGGGCGGCGCGCAAGACCATTCACGCCTTTTTCGAGTACTACGCCCAGCGGCCGACGGATTTTTCGCTGGGCCTGTACCTGTTCCAGGGGCTGGGGCCGCGCGGCCTGGGCAGGGACATGGACGAAAAGCTCAACGCCCGGCTGCGCCAATGCGTGGACCATATCGGCGCCGCGCTGGCGCGTACCAAGTCCTGGGACCCCGCCACCGTGGCGGTCGAACAGATGAACGTGTTCACCTACCTGATGGGACTGCTGCTGTTGCAGCACACGCATCGCCTGAAATCCCTGGGCCAGCAGGCCGACGCCCTGCTGGACCACTATTGCCTTGCCCTGGAGCAACGATGACCGCCGCCCTACCCGCCACGGACGCCGACGCGCCGCTGATCAGCCTGGCCGACTTTCACATCCTGCTGGCCGACCAGCATCCCTTTTCGCTGCTGTTGGGCATAGACGTCGTGCGCATCGGGCGGGGCACCGCCCGCGCCGTGCTGCCGGCCCGCGAGGCGCACCAGCGGCTGGGCGGCATCGTGGCCGGGCCTATGCTGATGGGGCTGGCCGATCTGGCCATGTACGCCGCCGTGGTCGGCGCCACGGGCCAGACGCACGCGGTCACGGCAAGCCTGACCATCAATTTCCTGCGCAAAAGCCCCGCCGGCGCCATTCATGCCGATGCACGGCTGCTGAAGGTGGGCAGATTGTCCGCCGGCGAAGTCGTCCTGACCGGCGAAGGCTCGGCCGAACCCGTGGCCCATATCGTGAGCACGTGGTCCGTGCCCAAGCCATGAACCTGCGTATCAGCATCGTGGGCATGGGCGACGCCGGCACCCTGGCCGCCCGGCGCTTGCTGGAGGCCGAGCCCGACATCGCGCTGACCGTGTACGACCTGGACCCGGAACGCTGCGAACCTTTTCGCGGCTCGGCGACGTTGGCCACTTCCGCGCGCGAAGCCTTGGCGGAATCGGACACGGTCGTGCTGGCGCTACCGCGCGAACGGGAGATTGACCGCACGCTGGAACGCTTCAGTGATGGCGCGGTGACCGCGCCGATCCGGGGCAAGCTGATCGTGGACCTGGCGCCGCCCCCGCCGGAACGCGCGCACCGGTTGGATCGCGCGGTCGCCCTGGCCGGCGGCCGCTATACCAGCATCCCGGGGTTGGTCATCGACGATGCCGGCAGCATGGCGGGCGGTATTGCTGGCGGTATTGCTGGCGGTATTGCTGGTGGTATTGCGGGCGGCATTGCCGGCAATCCGGCAGGCAACGCGCAGCGCCGGCTGCTACGCCTCTTGTTGTGCCCCGCCTGATCGGCAATAGCGTTCGGCCAGGGCTACGCACAGCGCCAGCCACGCCAGCGTGACGGCAAAGCCTGCCACCACGTCGCTGGCGAAATGCACTTGCAGCAAGATGCGGCTAAGGCCGATGGCCATGATCAGCGCACCCGCCGCCGCCACGCACGGCCAGCGCCACTGGGCCGGCGCCAAGCGCCACACCAGGTAGCAGGCGGTGCCGTAGACCGCCATCGCCGCCGACGCATGGCCGCTGGGAAAGCTCCAGCCCGCCGCTGCCGCGAAGCCGTGATCGTGCACCGGCCGCACGCGTTCAAAGCTGTGCTTGAGCACCCAATTCAGCGCGCCGCCCAAGCCCGTGGCAAGCGCGCAGAACACGGCCAGGCGCCACCACCCTGTCCACAGCAGGTAAAGCGTCATCAACACGCTGAGCACGGTCAGGAAATTGCGGTCGCCCAGATACGTGAACCACGACAGCAGCCACAGCAGCGACGCGTTCATCGACATGCTCAACGCGTCTGCCAACGCGCCATCGAAGGCCACCACATCGCCCTGGCTATGCACTGCCCACGCCAGCACTCCAAAGATGGCCAACGCCAACATCACGCCTGCCGCGATGGCGCCGCGCCGGGTGTTGGTCGGCCGGCCCGCCACGATACGGACCGTGAGCAGCGCCAAGGCGCCCATCAATAACGGCAACGCAATAAACAATTCCAGGGCATGGGCCGCAGCCCATTGCGCGTACGAATCTGTCATGGCGCGGTCACCGCTCGACCGTGCTGACCAGCGTCTTGTCGACCGGTGCGAACACGTGGGTGGCCTCGGCATAGTCCCAGCGTTCGACATGGCACATCTGCTGGTCGCCCTCGCCTTCTCGCGTGATCACGTTGATGGAATTGGGCACGCTGCCACGCACCCGGCTTGAGCATGCCGTGCCCGCCTGCACGATCCACCCCGCCGGCTTGCCCGCTGCCGACAGCGGCAGCACATACGGCAAGTGAATATGCCCGCCCAATACCAGATCGATACCCGACTGCGCCCAGGCCGCCAGCGCGCGTTCGCGCCCGTTAAGCAGGTTGGACAGGTCGGATTCCACCTTGGCGCGCACCGGATGATGCGCGACGACCACCCGCAATTGCCCGGGGCGCGCCTGCCGCAGCCGCTGCGCCACGCGCGCGATCTGCGCATCGGAAATTTCGCCGTCCTTGTGGCGGCGCGGCCGCGTGGTGTTCACGCCGATGGCCAACAGGCCGGCGTTTTCGAACACTGGCTCCAGCACCGCGCCCAGCGCCCGCTTGTAGTTGCCGTAAGGATTCAGCGCGCGTGCAAACACGTTGATGAGCGGTATGTCGTGGTTGCCCGGCACGGCCAGCACGGGCAGCGACAGGCGTTCGATGAACTTGCGCGCCGCTGCGAATTGCCCGCGCCGCGCGCGCTGCGTGATATCGCCGCTTAGCACGACCAGGTCCGGGTTCAGCGAGCGCGCCAGGTCCAGCGCGGCCTCGACCACAGGTTTGCGCTCGGTGCCGAAATGCGTGTCGGACAGTTGCAATATCCGCGTCATGAGCGATCCAGGTATTGCGAGTCCGCGGGCACCACCAGCGGCAGCCTGTCGTCGGCCACCTTGAATTCCAGCGGGGTGTTCATCCAGGAAATCTCGCCGTCCATCGCGACCTTGACCCGATGGCGCCCCCGGATGCGCACCGTCATGCGATGAAAGCCGAAGCTGATGACGTGCTCGGCCTCGCCCAGGCGGCTGAAAAGGCCACGCACAAGCAGGCCGTAAAGCGCCAGCGTGCCGACCGGTTTAACCGTCATGGCCACCAGCCGGTCACGATCCAGATCCTGGGATTCGATGCCGACGTGTTCCAGCTGCAACTTGTTGTTGCCCACCACCAGCGTCGGTGTGCGCAGGTCGCTTACCTGGCCCTTTTCTTCCAGTTGCAGCCGCAATTGACGCGGCGCTCGCAGCAGGGTCACCACGCCCGACCACAACGCCACCAGCCGGCTGCGGCCAAAGCGCTGCTTGTAGGCCTCGCGGTCTTCCAGCAGCGTGGGATACAGCCCCAGGCTGGCGTTGACAAGGAACGGCCGGCCGTTCAGCTGGCCGACGCGTACCGGCTCGATATGGCCTTGCAGAAAGCCGCGCAGCGCAACGTCGGTGTCTTGCGAGATACCGTAGGCACGCCCGAAGTAATTGAACGTGCCTTGCGGCAGGATGCCGAACGGCACGCCCTTGCCCAGCACGGTGGCCGCCACCGCGTTCAGCGTGCCGTCGCCGCCCGCCGCGATGACGACGCCTTGCTCGTCTTGCGCGCGCTTGACGGCGGACTGCGCCGTTTCGGTAAGGCGGGTGGGGTCGTCCACCGGCATCAGCGTGTAACGCCTGCCCGCTTCATCAAGAATGCCGCGGATGGTGTCTTGCAGGACCTGCGCGTCGCCGCGCCCCGATCCTGTATTGAGGACGATGAATAGCGGCTCTTGTCCCGTCAGGGATTGCGCTTCGGTGCCTGGGCGCTGGTCGGATGAAGTCATGGGAGAAAGATAGCCCATGCCGGTAAAACGCCGCAAGGCGGCATGCGCGCCCGGTCCGAATCAACGGGCCTAGCGCGGCCAGGCCCGTTCCCCCAGGATCAACGGCCGACGGCGTACGCCTGCATCAGGCGCGGCGTTGCGGCTGCATGTAGCAGCCCGTCTTCATCGCGCGAGGCCGCCGTCAAGCGGCCAACCGACCACTCCGGCAATTCCTCGATTTGATGACCGCGTTGACGCAGGCCGTCGATCACGTCGGCGCCAAAGCTTGCCTCCAGCGCCAGATGGCCCGGCTTGCGATCACGCGGATAAAACGATGTCGGGAAGTGCATGGTGTGCGACATCGGCAGGTCGATGGCTTCCTGCAGATTCAGTCCATGATGCACGTGACGCAGGAAGAACAGCAACTGCCATTGTTCCTGCTGATCCCCGCCCGGCGTGCCGAAGGCCAGGTACGGCTTGCCATCGCGCAGCGCCAAAGACGGCGTCAGCGTCGTGCGCGGACGCTTGCCCGGCGCCAGCGTGCCCGGCAAGCCCTCTTCCAGCCAGAACATCTGCGCGCGCGTGTTCAGGCCAAAGCCCAGTTCGGGTATCACCGGCGACGACTGGAACCAGCCGCCCGACGGCGTGGCCGAAATCATGTTGCCCCAGCGATCGATCACATCCACATGCGTCGTGTCGCCGCGCTTGGCCGATGCGCGCATATCGGCCAGCGTGGGCTCGTTGGTGGCGCTGCCAGGCGCGGACACCGGGGACAGGCGTTCCAGCGTGTCCATCACGCGCGCCACCTGCGCCTCAAAGCCAGGCACCTGGCCGGGCAAGAGATCGTGCGAGGCGGTCTCGCCGATCAATGCGCGGCGCTCGTCGTTGTAGGCGTCCGACAGCAGGTGCGCCAGCGGCACGTCGATGAAAGCCGGGTCGCCGTAATAGGCTTCGCGGTCGGCGAAAGCCAGCTTCATCGCCTCGGTAACGCGGTGGATGAATTCAACGCTGTTCGGCCCCACGCCCGCCAGGTCCATGTTCTTCAACAACGCCAGCGTTTGCAGGAATACCGGGCCCTGGCTCCAGGCGCCGGCCTTGGCGACCGTGTAGCCGTGGTAGTCGTAGGTCAGCGGCGTGTCGTAGCTGGCCGACCAGCCGGCCAGATCGTCGGCCGTGATGATGCCTCGGTGCGTCGTGCCGCTTTCGTCCATGACGTCGGTATTGCGCGCGAATCGGTCGATTTCCTCAGCAATGAAGCCCCGGTAGAAGGCGTCCCGCGCCGCCTCGATCTGGCGTTCGCGGTCAGCGCCCACGCTTTCCGCCTCTTTCAGCACGCGCGTCCACGTGCGCGCCAAGGCCGGATTGCGAAACAGCTTGCGCGCTTCGGGCACCTTGCCGCCGGGCACGTAGACCGCCGCGGTAGTGGGCCAATGGGTTTCAAAGAAATCCTTCAGGCCCGCGATGGTGTTGGAGATGCGCGGCATCAGCGCATGGCCGTGCTCGGCGTAATAGATGGCCGGTTCCAGCACATCGCGCACGCGCATCGTGCCGTGGTCGCGCAGCAGCAGCATCCAGGCGTCGAATGCGCCGGGGATCACGGTGGCCAACAGGCCGTTGCCCGGAATCAGCTTCAGCCCTTCGGCGCGGTATCGCTCAAGCGTGGCCGCCGCCGGCGTCGTGCCCTGCCCGCACAGCACTTCCAGCTTGCCCGTGCGCGCCGAATAGAAAATGGCCGGCACTTCGCCGGCGGGGCCGACCAGATGCGGCTCAACCACTTGCAGCACGAAGGCCGACGCCGCGCAGGCGTCAAACGCGTTGCCGCCACGTTCCAGCAGCGACATGCCGGTCGCGCTGGCCAGCCAATGGGTAGAGGTCACGACACCAAAGGTGCCAAGGATTTCCGGGCGAGTCGTAAACATGATGCTTCCTGTAGCGGCGGCGCACGCCGCCCGCAAGTAAGAAAAACGGGATCCGATTCCGGATCCCGTCGTTGGCCGCCCGGCTTACTTCTTGGCGACGGTCACGCCCTTCAGGCGGATCAGGCCATCGGGGTAAGGCACAAAGCCTTCAACCTTCTTTTGCACGCCGAAGGTCCACGGCAGATAGAACAGGTAAACGATGGGGCGCTGGTCCTGCATGCTGGTCAGCACCTGGTCGTACAGCGCGCGGCGCTTGGCCGTGTCGGCCTCGCCGCGCGCATCGTTCAGCAGCTTGTCCACGCCTGCGTCGCAAAACTTGCCGTCGTTCAGGTTGCCCTTGCAGCTGACGTATTGATGGATATTGCCGCTGGGATCGACCCGGCCCGACCAACCGCTTTGGCCCACTTCAAAGTCGCCGCGCGCCAGCGACGATTGCAACGACGCGAATTCCACCGGACGCAACGTGATGTCGAAACCGGCTTCGGCACCCATGGCCTGCACCAGTTCGAACACTTGCTGCATGGTCGTATTGTTGCCGAAGGTGATTTCGAACTTCACGCGGTCATAGCCGGCTTCCTTCAACAACGCCTGCGCCTTCTTCGGGTCGCGGCCCTTGTGTTCGAAAGCGGTGTTGTAGGCAAAGCTGGCGGGCGGGAACGGCTGGTAGGCGGGTTGGAACATGCCTTCACCGATCACCTGGTTCAGCACGTCGCGGTCAATGGCCAGGTCCAGCGCCTGACGCACGCGCTTGTCCTTGGCCAGCGGGTTGTTGGCGCGCGCGCCATTGCCCAGGTTGACCGAGATCGACTGGAAGCCCAGGCCCGTCACCGGAGCAAGGCGCAGGTTGCCGTCGTCCTTGACCGCCTTGGCGTCGCTGGGCGCCACGCGTTCGATGATGTCCAGGTCACCGGCGCGCAGATTGTTCAGGCGCACGGTGTTGTCGGGGATCGGCGTGTAGACCAGACGGTCGAAATGGAAGTTGGCGGCGTCCCAGTACTTGGGAAATTTCTCCAGCACGATGCGGTCGTTCTGCACGCGCTCCTTGAATTGATACGGGCCGGAACACACTGGCTTGCCGCCAGGATCCTTGTCGAAACTGGCCGGCGACATCATCATGCCCGCGCGGTCCGACAGCTGGGACAGCAGCGAGGCGTCCGGCTCGGACAGGGTCAGCACCACGGTGTTGGCATCGGGCGCGTCGACGCTGGCGACGGTGGCCAGTTCGCTCTTGCGGTTGCTGTCCGGCAGCGTGCGGGCACGGTCCAGGTTGGCCTTGACGGCCGCGGCATTGACCGGCGTGCCGTCATGGAACACGGCATCGGTGCGCAGCTTGAACGTCAGCGTTTTGTTGTCCGGGCCGATTGTCCAGGACTGCGCCAACTGGGGCACGATCTTCAGGTCGGGGGTGATGTCGACCAGCTTGTCGCACAGCGAGGCAAAGACGATGCGGCCCACGAAGGTGCGCGCACGCACCGGGTCCAGCACGTCCGGGTCGTCTTGCAGACCGATACGCAGGGTGGACTGGGCTTGCGCCAGACCGCTGGCCAGCATTCCCGCCATGGCCATGGCGAGGCAAAGTTTACGCATGAGTGTTCTCCGTCGTTGCATCTGTGGAATTCTGCGCCAGGCGCGCGGCGATTGTATAGAGCGGCGGCTGTCTGGCTGGTAAACACGGCCCATGAGCGGCCGCCTCGCGGACGCCGGGTGGCGGGGAAATCAAGGCAGGCGGCAGGGTGCGGAAAAGTCCACCGCCGCCGTCACGGACTCGCGCAGCCGGGCAACCAGCGGCCGCGCGTCGTCGCGCCGGTACTGGAACGCGTACGGCAAGGCGGCCGGCTCGGGGTCGCCTTGCAGCACGCGCAAGCTGCCTTCCGCTTGCAGGGCCTGGGCCCAGTGTTCGGGTATCAGCCCTACCCCGGTGCCTTCGATCAGCAGGCCGACAATGGCACCCCAGTTGTTGCAGCAGAGCCGTTCGCCCGCGGCATCGCGCCCGGCCAGCCAGTCATCGATGATGCGGGTCGTGCCCGCGCCTGCCGGCAACGTCACCAGCGGCAGGCGGGCCAGCAGCGCGGGCGTCATGCGGGTGTCCGAGCCCAAGGCGGCGGGCGCCGCCGCCCAGGCAAAGCGGGCCTGGCCGATCGGAGTCGAGGCGATATTCGCTCGCGAAGACCGGCCGGCGATGACGGCAAAATCCAGCTCGCCATCGGTCACGCGCTGCTCCAGCACCTGCCCGATGTCCACATACGGCTCCAGCACCAGGTCGGGATAGGCGGCCCGCACCACGCCGATCAGGCGTGGCAGCCAGGTCAGGGCGGTCAATTCGCCCACGCCGAAACGGCAGCGGCCGCGCAGCCCGGGTGTTTCGGCCATGGACGCCCGCACCTGGTCGGCGGCGGCCAGCAATTCCCGCGCCTGCGGCACAAGGCGCTGGCCGGCGTCGGTCAGCGCGGCCTTATGGCCGCTGCGGTCAAACAACGGCCGGCCCAGCGCGTCCTCAAGTTCGGTGATGCGTTTGGATAGCGACGACACCGACAGGTGCAGCCGTTCAGCGGCCACGGCAAAGCTGGCGCAGGTAGCGGCCCAGTAGAACGCTTCAAGTTGCTTGAGAGTCATGCGCGGATTGTAGGGCGGGCCCTCGCTGGCGCACGCGGTAGGCGCAGCGGCGCGCGCCGCTCAGGATATGTTCTTCGCGATCCACCTGCACGTCCGTGCCCAGCACTTTCCGAAACAGATCCAGCTCGCTGCGGCAAAAGCCCATACAGGCCTTGGCGGCCGAACAGATCGGACAGTGGTTTTCGATAAACAGGAAGTCGGCGCCGTCCTTGCGCAATTCGGCCATATAGCCTTCGGACGAGCGCACCTGCACCAGGCGGTCCAGGCGGGATGGCAGGTCGTGCGCGCCCGCCATCGCGCGTTGGTAGCCTTCCAACATGGAGGCCTCGCGCGCCTGGATCAGCTTGTCCACGCCGTCCTCGCCGAACACCTGGCGCACGGCCCCGATCATCTGCACCGTCATTTCGGCGTGCGTGTCGGGAAAGCGGCCATGGCCGGCATCGGTCAGGAACCAGATCTGGGTAGGCCGGCCGCGCCCGGCGCTGTGGCTTTCGGAGTCGACCAGCCCGTCTGCATGCAGCCTCGTCATTTGCTGACGTACCGCTTCGGCGGTCACGTCCATGGCCTTGGCGATGACCGCAACCGACTGCGGGCCGCGCGTCTTCAAGGTCATCAACACGCGGTCCGCCGGCTGATGCGGCATCCACGTGACGGGGTGGGACAGGCTGTCGGACATGACGATAACGATACTCCGGGCGTAAGGTTCCTATGGTGCCATGAACTTGGCGGCCCATCAGCGGGTTGCATCAGCGCCGACCTTCAGCGCCAACGTCGGGAGGCAACCTCGGGAGCCAACCTCCGGCTCCCACCTCCGGCGCCAAATTCAGCGCCTCAGGTCAGCGCCTCAGGTCATCGCCTCACATCACCGCCTCCGCCTCCCAGCCGCCTCCCAGCGCCTTGTACAGCGCCACCAGACGGGTATAGGAATCTGTTTCGGCAACCGCCACGGCGTCCTGGGCGCGCAAAAGCGTACGCTGCGCGTCCAGCACCGTCAAATACGGCGCGCTCCCCTCGCGATAGCGCAGCTGCGCCAGTTCAGCCGCGCGCCGGCTGTGCGCCGCCGCCTGCGCCAGATTGCCCAAGCGCTGTTGGGTCTGGCCAAACTCGGTCAGCGCCGTCTCCAGTTCTTGCACCGCTTGAAGCACCGTTTGCTGGTAGCGCGCCACCACTCCGTCGGCACGGGCGACGGCCGCGCGCTGTCTGGCCAGCGCCGTCGGCAGGTGCAAGGCCGGCCAGTTCACGCCTGATGCCACGCTGAACGCCCGGCTGGACGGCGCGCCGAAATCGGCACCACGCAACGCCACAAACCCCAGGAACCCGCCCAGGTCGATGCGGGGATAAAGCTCCGCCGTGGCCACTCCTATGTCTGCATTGGCGGCGGCCATATTGCGCTCGGCCGCCGCAACGTCCGGCCGGCGTGACAGCAGCGCCGCCACGTCTCCGATCGGCAGGCGCGTTGCCAACGGGGTCAGCGGTTTGCCGGCATCCAGTTCAGCCAGTTCAACCGGCCGCAGCCCGGCCAATACCGCCAGCCGATACTGCGCCAGCCGCTTGGCCGTGACTTGCACGGGTACGCTGGCCTGCACGGTTTCCAGTTCGGCCCGCGCGCTGGCCAGATCCCCCTCGTCGCCCCGCCCGGCCTGCACCAGCGCCTGGGTCACACGCAGGCTGGCACGCTGGCTTTGCAGGTTGGCGCGCGCCACGGCCAGACGCTGCTGGGCGCCGCGCAGTTCGAAGTAATTGCGGGCAACCTCGGCCGCCACCACGATGCGCGTCTGGGCCAGATCCGCCGCCTGCGCCTGGCTGCGCGCCGCCGCGCCTTCGGCCGCTTGGCGTAGCCGCCCCCACAGGTCCAGTTCCCAGGTGGCGTCAAAACCGGCCCGATAACTTTGGGCCAGGTTGCGCTGGCCGGCCGTGCCCGCGTTGGCCTGCGACAGGCTGCGTTCATAGCGCCCGTCCAGCGTCACGGCGGGCAAGCGATCCAGTTCTTTTTCGTCCAGCACGGCGCGCGACTCCGCCAGACGAGACTGGGCGATCCGGATGTCGTGATTACGGTTCAAGGCCAAGTCCACCAACTGGTCCAGCTGGGGGTCTTGCAGTTGCTTCCACCAGTCGCGTTGCAGCGCGTCGGAGGAAAACAGCGCCTGCTCGGGGCTGGCCAGCACCACGGGTGCGTCCTGTGGGCGTTGGTAGTCGGGGCCCACGGCGCAGCCGGCCAACGCCAGCGCCAGTGTCAGCGCCAACAGCGTTGACCGCAGCACGGCGGCCGCGCGGCGCGGACGTTCGAGTCCAAAGACGAAGGCGGGGAGAATCGCGCGTTCGGGGCCGGCACCGAGGGCCGGGCGGCGCAGCGGTGCGGGTGCAGAAACTTCAATCATGGTTGGCTCCTTAATGCGAGATGGCAGCGCGGCCATCTTCGGCTTGCGCCACGGCCAGTTCCCGCGCGCGCGGCGTGTCGCTGGCGGCGCGGTGGTCACGCGCGAGCACGGTGTAGACGGTGGGCAGCACGAACAACGTGAACAACGTGCCCACCAGCAAGCCCACCACGATGACCAGGCCCAGGCTGTAACGGCTGTGCGCGCCCGCCCCCGTGGCGAACAGCAACGGGATCAGCCCCATCACCATCGCCGCCGTCGTCATCAGGATGGGACGCAAGCGGATGCGGGCGGCCTGCTCCATTGCCGCGCGCCGATCCAGCCCGTGGCTGACCTGCATTTCGTTGGCGAATTCCACCATCAGGATGCCGTGCTTGCTGATGAGGCCGATCAGCGTCACCAGCCCGATCTGCGTATAGATGTTCACGGTGGCCATGCCCAGCGCCAGCGGAATCAGCGCGCCGCAGATCGACATCGGCACGCTGACCAGGATGATGAATGGGTCGCGCAGGCTTTCGTACTGCGCGGCCAGCACCAGATAGATGACGATGATGGCGAACAGAAACGTAATCATCAGTGCCGACCCTTCCTGGCTGAACTGGCGCGCATCCGATTGCCAGTCATAGCTGAAGCCGGCGGGCAGGTTTTTTGCCTGCTCCGACAGGAATGTCACCGCATCGCCCATGGTGACGCCGGGCATCGGAATGGCCTGGAACGTGGCGGCGTTCAACTGGTTGAACTGCGTCAGCGAATTGGGCTCTACGCCCATGGAAACCGACACCAGGTTCGACAGGGGCACCTGCGCGCCGCTGGCGCTTTTGACGTGGAACTGCGCCAAGGCCTGTGGCGACATACGCAGATCGCGACGGCTTTGCGGAATGACGTCATACGAGCGCCCGTCCATGCCGAAGCGGTTGACATAGTTTTCGCCCACCAGCACCGCCAGCGTATCGCCGATGTCTTTCATGGTGACGCCCAGGCTGTTGGCCTTGGCGCGGTCCACCGTCAGTTGCACCACCGGGTTGTTGTAGTCCAGGTCGCTGTCCACCACCATGAACAGCCCGCTGGCCCGCGCGGCCTGCTTCAAGCTTTCCATGGCCTCGTAGACGACGCGGTAGTCGGCCGCGCTCATCAGCACCATCTGCACGGGCAGGCCGCCGGTGGACCCGGGCAACGACGGCAACTGGAACGCAAAGATATTGCTGCCTTCTATCTGATTGGCCAGCGATTGCATGTCGGCCTGGATGGCATCGGCGTTGCGCTTGCGGTCTTGCCAGTCCACGAAGTCCACACCGCCGATGCTGTTGGACACGCCGTCCGACCCGTTGATCAGCCAGCGCCCTTTTTGCTCGGGCACGGTCTTCATCACGTCGTCCCACTTCTTGCCGAACTTTTCTACGTAGTCGATATTGGCGTGCTGCGGCGACTTGATGGCGGTCAGCACGGTGGATTGGTCTTCGACCGGCGCCAGCTCGCGCTGCGCGGCGTTGTACAGGAACGGCAGGCTGACGAGCACCGCCACGGCGATCAGCCCCGTCACCCAACGATGCCGCAACGACACGTCCAGCACGCGCCCATAGGCCCCGCCCAGCCGGCCGAACATCCGCTCGGCGTTGCGCGCCATCTTGCCTTCCGACACGTCGCGGTTCAGCAGGAACGAACTCATGACGGGCGACAAGGTCAGCGCAATGACGCCGGACACCACCACCGCGCCGGCCAGCGTAAAGGCAAACTCCTTGAACAGCGACCCGGTCAGCCCGCCCATCAGCCCGATGGGCGCATACACGGCAGCCAGCGTGATGGTCATGGCGATCACCGGCCCGGCAACTTCCCGCGCGCCGATCAACGCCGCGCGCACGGGCGATTTGCCTTCTTCGATGTGGCGATGCACGTTTTCCACAACCACGATGGCGTCGTCCACCACCAGCCCAATGGCCAGCACCATCGCCAGCAAGGTCAGCAGGTTCACGCTGAAGCCGAACAGCGCCATGATGGCCGCCCCGCCCAGCATGGAAAGCGGGATGGTGACCACGGGGATCAGCACCGCGCGCAACGAACCCAGGCAGAGAAAGATCACCACCACGACAATGGCGATGGCTTCCAGCAACGTCTGCATCACGCCATCGATCGACGCGCTGATAAAGCGGGCCAGCTCGAACGGCACTTGCACGCTGGTGCCCGGCGGCAGGTTCTGCTTGATGTTGGGCAACAGTTCCTGCAAGCGCTTGACGATGACCAGCGGGTTACCCACAGGCGTGGCGTTCAGACCGAAGTAGACGGCGGGTTCGCCGTCCATCAAGCCGCTGGAATCGGTGGATGCCGCGCCCAATTCCACGGTGGCCACGTCGCCCAGCCGCACGATGGCGTCGCCGTCGCGCTTGACGACCAGGTCGCGAAATTGCGCCACATTGACCAGGTCGGTATTGACCTGGATGTTGGACACCACGTACAGGCCCTTGGCCTGGCCCGGCGCGGCCTGCACGTTGTTATCGCGCAGCGCCTGCGCCAGTTCGCCCGCCGAGATACCGCGCGCGGCCATGCGGTCCGGGTCCAGCCAGACGCGCATGGCCAGCTTTTGGCCGCCATACAGTTCCACACTGGCCACGCCGTCAATCGAGGACAGCTGCGGCTGCACCACGCGCGACAAATAATCGGTCAATGCCGCCAGCGACAGCGTCGAACTGGCAAACCCCACATAGGCGACGGCGGTCGCCTCGCCCGCCGACTTGACCAGCACGGGGTCGTACACGTCCTGCGGCAGCCGGTACTTCACCTCGTTGACCTTGGCCATCACCTCGGTCATGGCTTTGTTGGAATCGGCGTTCAACTTCATCCGCACCGTGATCACGCTGCGGCCCTGGGTGGACGAGGACGACAGGTAGTCGATGCCTTCCACCGTGGCGACTGATTGCGCGATGGGCTGCGTGACGAAGCCTTGCATCAGATCGGGCGAGGCGCCCGGGTATTGGGTGGTGATGGTGATGGTGGTGCTTTCGGTCAGCGGGTACTGCCGCACCGGCAGGCCGCTTAACGCCTTGATGCCCAGCAACAGGATCAGCGTGCTGACCACCAGCGCCAGCACGGGCCGGCGCACGAAAAGATCGGTGAATGTCATGATGCCTCCGCCGGTGCGCCCAACGCGACGGTGTCTGTGCCGGTCACGTCAACGGCCGCGCCGTTGTGTAGGCGAAGCTGGCCCGACGTCACCACCTGATCGCCCGCGTTCAGGCCTTCAGTGACAACGACCCGGCCATGCAGGCGCTCGGCCGTCTTGACGTAGGCTTGCCGCACCGTGGCGGGCGTGGCGGGCGCGGCGGACGCGCCCGGCTTGGGCGGTGTCAGCACGTAGACGGAATCGCCGTAAGCGCTGTAGCTGATGGCTGTTTCCGGCACCGTGATCACATCGGGCCGGTCGGGCAGGCGGATGCGGCCGTGGGCGAACATGCCGGCGGCCAGCGCGCCATCGGCGTTGGCCAAGGTCGCCTGCACGCGCACGGTGCGCGATCCCGCGTCCACCTGCGGTTCCACGGTGGTGACCTGGCCGGGAAATTGCCGGTCGGCATACGCATCCACCGTCACCGCCACCGTCTGGCCGGCGCGCACGGCGCCCAGCGCCTGTTCGGGCAGGGTGATATTTGCGTACAGCGTGGAAGCGTCGGTCAGCGACACCAGCGGATCGCCGGCGCGCGCGAACTGGCCCAGATGCACGCGGCGCACGCCCAACATGCCGTCGAACGGCGCCTTGACACGCTTTTGCTCGATCAGCGCCTGTACGCGGCGGATGTCGGCGGCGGCCTGGTCGTAATCGGCCTGCGCCTGATCCAGCTGTTCCCGCGTGGCGGCCTGTTGCGGCAGCAGCCGGCGCGTGCGTTCCAACAAGGCGCGCGCATTGCGGGCCTGCGCCTGCAGCCGCGCCAGCTCGCCGCGTTCCGGCGCGTCGTTCATCTGCACCAGCAGTTGGCCGGCCTTCACCGTTTGGCCTGCCGTGAAGAAAATCTGCGTGACCCGGCCATCCACTTCGGCGGGCACCTGCACCTGGCGCGTGGCCTCTAACGAGCCGATGCCGGTCAGCGCCATCGGAAAGTCCGCCTGCACGGCGGGCGCCACTGCAACCTTGGCCGGCGCCATCGCCCACCCGCCCTGCTGCGGCGCGCGGCCCGCCTTCCACGCCCACCCACCTGCCAACGCCCCCGCCAGCACAAGGGCCCCTACGGCCCAGGCTCCAGATTTCGCCTTCATGATCTTCTCTTTATTTATCCAAGAATAAGCTTGGATAATCCTTGATTCGCCCCATTTCGTCAAAGTGGACATTGCAATGCGTCGCATAGCGCGCCGCTATCGGCCTTCAGCGGCGGCACAGGGGCGAAAAAAAAACCGCCAGACAAGGCTGGCGGTTTTCAGGGTTGGCGTGTCGGCCGGGTAGTACGTGGCCGGCCGACGGTCAGGTGCGGACCATGTGCAGGTAATGGCGATGGCGTTCGTACTGGTCCAGGATGTCGCCGATGACGGCGTCGCGGCTCCAGCCCATGATGTCGTAGTCCTGCCCGCCTTCGCGCAGGTGGACTTCGGCTCGGAAGTACTTGCGTTCTTCTTCGTCGGCCGCTTCGTCCGGCGTCAGGCTGGGGCGCACGAACGCCTCGGGCTGCACGGCATACGAGAAGTCCAGGTGCTCGCCGTGCGAGACCTCAAGAATGGCGCTGCCGTCGGCTTCGACTTCGCGCACTTCTACCGCATAGCCCTGCTTGCGCAGTTCCTCGGCCACGTCGTCCAGCGCAGGCCGCACCACGTCGCTGATAAAACGCTGCACGTGCGAGCGGCGCGGCATCATCACCATGTTGCGCAGCCGACGTTCCCACGATTGGCCGCCACGCGCGGGGCGCGACAAGGTCAAGGACTGATAGCGAATGCCGCGCTTGGTGGCGTCCAGTTTCAGCGCCTTGAACAGCCCCCACAGGGACAGCAGCAAGATGATGGAAAACGGCAGCGCGCTGGCGATGGTGGCCGTCTGCAAGGCGGTCAGCCCGTCGGCGAGCAACAGCGCGATGGCAACCGCGCCCATCAGCACCGACCAGAAAATACGCTGCCACACGGGCGTGCGGTCCGACCCGCCCGAGGCCAGCAGGTCAACCACCAGCGCGCCCGAGTCGGCGGAGGTCACGAAAAACACCGCGACCATTGCAATGGCCACCACCGACAGCACGCTGCTCCAGGGCAGATGTTCCAGGAAGGCGAACAGGGCCAGCGACGAATCGGCTTCGACCACCTCGGCCAGGCCCTGCACCTTGTCCACCAGGATCATGTGGATGGCCGTGTCGCCAAACACCGTCATCCAGAACAGGGTGAAGCCCGCCGGCACAAGCAGCACGCCGGTGACGAATTCGCGGATGGTGCGCCCGCGCGAGATGCGCGCGATGAACAGGCCCACGAACGGCGACCACGCAATCCACCAGCCCCAGTAGAACAAGGTCCAGCCACCAATCCAGTCGGTGGGCTCGTAGGCATACAGGTTGAAGGTCTTGTTGACGATGTCGGACAGGTACGCGCCCGTGTTCTGCACGAAGGTCTGGAACAGGAACACGGTGGGGCCGACCACCAGCACGAACAGCAGCAACACGGCCGCCAGCACCAGATTGGTCTCGGACAGGATGCGGATGCCCTTGTCCAGACCGCTGGCCACCGACAGCGTGGCCAGGCCGCAAGTGACGACGATGAGGATGATCTGCGTCGTCACCCCGACCGGGACGCCGAACAGGTGGTTCAGCCCGCTGTTGATCTGCGCCACGCCCAGGCCCAGCGACGTCGCCACGCCCAGCACCGTGCCGATGATGGCGAAGATGTCGACGGCATGGCCGATGGGGCCGTGGATGCGGTTGCCGATCAGCGGATACAGGGCCGAACGCAGCGTCAGCGGCAGCCCATGGCGGTAGCTGAAGAACGCCAGGATCAGCGCCACCACCGCATAGATCGCCCACGCATGCAGGCCCCAATGGAAGAACGTGATCTTCATGGCCTCGCGCGCGGCGATGGCCGTGCCGCCCTCGCCGACCGGCGGCGACATGAAGTGCATCACCGGTTCGGCAACCCCGAAGAACATCAGGCCAATGCCCATGCCCGCGGAAAACAGCATCGCAAACCAGGTGAAATTGCGGTAGTCGGGCTCGCTATGGTCCGGCCCGAGCTTGATGTCGCCGTAGCGGCTCAAGGCCAGGAACACCACGGCCAGCAAGATGATGGCCACGACCAGGATGTAGAACCAGCTGACGTTGCCCAGGATCCAGCCTTGCACGGATTCAAAAAGGCTTTGCGCACGCTCGGGCGCAAGAATCGCGAATCCGACCAACAACAGCGTGAAGATCGCCGCCGGGAAGAACACCGGGCGGTTGATGGTGGATGGTCGGGTTTCTGAAGACATGCAGCAGCTCCTTTCGCCCAGGGTTGCGAATTTCGGCGCCGGCCCCCTCAGCCCGACCGTTGCGCCGCGGTTATTACTATCACGGCCGGCATGCGGCTGACAATCTGTATCGGCGATCTGTATTGGTGATTCGTGGCCGCCATGCAGCGGCCAGGGCAAGGCTATCCGACCGAAGTCGGCGCGCCGGGCGGCAAGGCGGCGGGCGCCGCGTCGGGTTGCGAGTCACCAAACACCACCCGCCGGAAAAAACCGGCCAGCACCGCCTCGGTCATTTCCAGGCTCACGCCTTGCGGATCAAAGGCGTAGCTAAATTGCATGCCGTCCGACAGGGCCAGCAGCCCGATCGCCAATTGTTCGGCCGGCATGGGCAGCGGAGTGCCCACATGCGCGGAAAACTGACGGACGTATTCCGTGGTGGCCGCGCGCAATTCGCGCAGGCAATCGGTAAAACCCACACGGAAATCGGGGTCGCGCGCGGCCTGGAGCTTGCCTTCCATCCAGAGCAGGAAGCAATCGTTTTCGCGGTGGTGCGTGCTGTAGTACTGCACGACGCTGGCTTCCATCTGCTGGCGCGTTTCGCCTTCTTCGAAGATGGCGCGCATGTCGGCCATCACTTTTTCGTGATCGCGCCTGAGCAATTGCAGGAAAAGTTCGGTCTTGCTGCCGAAATTGGAATAGAAGGCGCCGCGCGTGTACCCCGCCAGTTCGGCGATGTCCTCGACGCTGGCGGCCACGAAGCCCTTGGTAAGGAATACCGATTGCGCAGCGTCCAGCAGACGCTGACGCGTCTGGTCTCTGCTTTGCTCTCGGGTTAAGCGCACTTTTGACATGGCGGGAGTTTAGCACCGGCCACGATTTCAAATACAGTCTTGTATCCGAATACATATGCGCATTAGAATTCAGCCCGTATCGAGTTTGACTCGCCGATGCCTTCCCCTTTTTCGCCCCTATCGCGCCGCGAGGTATTTCGTGAATTTTCCTGGCTCCAGCCCACAACCGTCGGCGCGCCCCCTTGCCGCAACCGTGACAACGCCCGCTCCGTCCCCATGGACTCGCCGCATCACGCTGCCCGCGCTACTGGCGCTGGCGCTGGCCGTCTCGGCCTGCGGCCGCAAAGAAGAACCGGCCCCGGCGCCGCGTCCCGTGGTCGCCATGCCGACGCAGGCGGATGAGCGGCTGCCGGCGTGGACGTTGCCGGGCGAAGTGCAGGCGCGCTACAGCACGCCGCTTTCCTTCCGCGTGGGCGGCAAGATCATCGAGCGGCAGGTTCGGCTGGGCGATAGCGTCGTGCCCGGCCAGGTCGTCGCCAAGCTCGACCCGGCCGACGCCACCAAGAACGCCGCGGCCGCCAAGGCCCAGTTGTCGGCCGCTCAGCATCAACTGGACTACGCCCGCCAACAGTTGGACCGCGACCGCGCCCAAGCGCGCGAAAACCTCATCGCCGCCACCCAGCTGGAACAGACCCGCAACGCCTACGCCTCGGCCCTGGCCCAACGCGATCAGGCCGCCCAGCAGGCCGCGCTGTCGGCCGACCAGCTCAAGTACACGACGTTGCAGGCCGACCATGCGGGCGTCATCACCGCCGAACAGGCCGACACCGGGCAGAACGTGGCGGCCGGCACTCCCGTCTACCAGCTGGCCTGGGCAGGCGACATCGATGCCATTTGCGACGTGCCGGAAAGCGTACTGGCCGGTTTGACGATCGGCCAACGCACCAACGTGACGCTGGGCCCGCTGCCCGGCCAGAACTTCACGGCCACGCTGCGCGAGATCGCGCCGGCCGCCGACCCGCAAAGCCGCACTTACCGCGTGAAGCTCACGCTGGAATCGCCGTCGCCGCAAGTGCGGCTGGGCATGACGGCCAACATCAGCTTCGACAATCACGGCGCGGCCGACCAGGCCACCTACACCGTGCCCGCCACCGCGCTATTCCATGACGGCAAGGACCCCGCCGTATGGATCGTCAAACCGAAGGAAGACACGCTGGAGCTGCGCCGCGTACAGGTGTTGCGCTTTGACGCGCGCACCGTAACGCTGACCGGCGGCGTGTCGGCGGGTGAACGCGTGGTCTGGCAAGGCGTGCACACCGTGACCGCCGGTGAAAAGGTGCGCCCCGTGGCGCCACTGCACGCCGAGGACTTCGCATCATGAGCGCACCCGCCGAAGATCCCGGCCACGATCACAAAGAAGGCAAGTTCAACCTGTCGGCCTGGGCGCTGCGCCACCAGCCGCTGGTCATTTTCCTGATCACGCTGGTCACGCTGTTTGGCGTGCTGTCGTATTCCAAGCTGGCCCAGTCCGAAGACCCCCCCTTCACGTTCCGCGTGATGGTCATCAAGACCTTATGGCCGGGCGCGACCGCCAAGCAGGTGCAGGAACAAGTCACCGACCGCATCGGCAAGAAGCTACAGGAGACCGCCAACACGGACTTTCTTCGCAGCTATTCCCGCCCCGGCGAATCGCTGATCTTCTACACCATGAAAGACTCGGCGCCCGCCAACACGGTGGCCGACCAGTGGTATCAGGTGCGCAAGAAGGTCGGCGATATCCAGGCCACGTTGCCGCAAGGCGTGCAAGGCCCGTTCTTCAACGACGAATTCGGCGACGTCTATACCAACATCTACACGCTGCATGGCGACGGCTTTTCGCCCGCGCAACTGCACGATTACGCCGACAATCTGCGCACCGTGCTGCTGCGCGTGCCGGGCGTGGCCAAGGTCGATTACTTTGCCGACCAGGCCGAACACGTGTATGTCGAAATCTCCAATACACAGCTAAGCCGTCTGGGCGTGACGCCTCAGCAGATCGCGCAGGCCATCAACACGCAAAACGCGGTGTCCAGCGCCGGCACCCTGACCACGGCCGACGACCGCATCTTCGTGCGGCCGACGGGGCAGTTCGAAAACAGCCGCGCGCTGGCCGACACGCTGATCCGCGTCAACGACAAGTCGATCCGCCTGGGCGACATCGCCACCATCCATCGCGGCTATGACGACCCGCCCACCGAGCAGATGCGCTTTAACGGCAACCCCGTGCTGGGCATCGGCATCACCATGCAGCCGGGCCAGGACGTGGTGCGCCTGGGCGAAGCGCTGGACAAGACCTTTGACAAGCTCAAGGCGCAATTGCCCGCCGGCCTGACGCTGACGGAAGTGTCCAGCATGCCGGACGCGGTCTCGGATTCCGTTGACGAATTCCTGCGTTCAGTGGCAGAAGCGGTTGCCATCGTGCTGATCGTCAGCCTGGTGTCGCTGGGCCTGCGCACCGGCATGGTCGTCGTGATTTCGATCCCGGTGGTGCTGGCCATCACCGCGCTGTTCATGGACCTGTTCGGCATCGGCCTGCACAAGGTGTCGCTGGGCACCTTGGTGCTGGCGCTGGGCCTGCTGGTGGACGATGCCATCATCGCCGTGGAAATGATGGCGGTGAAGCTGGAACAGGGCTGGAGCCGCGCGCGCGCCGCCGCCTTCGCCTACACCAGCACCGCGTTTCCCATGCTGACCGGCACGCTGGTCACCGTGGCCGGCTTTCTGCCGATCGCGCTGGCCAAGTCCAGCACCGGCGAATACACGCGGTCCATTTTCCAGGTGTCGGCCATTGCGCTGATCACTTCGTGGTTTGCCGCCGTGGTGCTGATTCCGCTTCTGGGCTATCGGCTGCTGCCCGAGCGCAAGCGCGAAGCCCATCAGCCGCACGACCACGAACACGATATCTACAACACCCGCTTCTATCAGCGTCTGCGCGGTTGGGTGGCGTGGTGCGTGGACCGCCGCTTCTGGGTGCTGGCGGGCACGGTGGTGATCTTCGTCGTGGCGATGGCGGGCTTCAAGCTTGTGCCCCAGCAGTTCTTTCCCAGCTCGGACCGTACCGAGCTGATGGTGGACGTGCGGCTGCAAGAGGGTGCCTCGTTCGCGGCCACGCTGCGCCAGGTCGAACGGTTGGAAAAAGCGCTGGAAGGCCGGCCCGAGATCGACCATTCGGTCAGCTTCGTGGGGACCGGCGCGCCGCGCTTCTACCTGCCGCTGGATCAGCAACTGCCCACGCCGAACTTCGGGCAGCTGGTCATCACCGCGCACTCCGTAGAAGAGCGCGAACAGCTGGCCCAGTGGCTTGAGCCCATGCTGCGTGAAAAATTCCCCGCCATACGCACCCGCCTGTCGCGCCTGGAAAACGGCCCGCCCGTCGGCTATCAGGTGCAGTTTCGCGTCAGTGGCGACAAGATCTCGGAAGTGCGCGCGGTGGCGGAAAAGGTCGCCGCCGAAGTGCGCGCCGACACGCGCTCGGTGAACGTGCAATTTGATTGGGACGAACCCTCGGAACGCTCGGTGCGATTCGACATCGACCAGCAAAAGGCGCGCGAGCTGGGTATCAGCGCCAGCGATGTGTCCGACTTTTTGGCGATGACGCTGTCGGGCTACACCGTGACGCAATACCGCGAACGCGACAAGCTGATCAATGTCAGCCTGCGCGCGCCGAAAGAAGAACGCGTGGACCCCGCCCGCATCGCCACGTTGGCCATGCCCACGCCCAACGGCCCCGTGCCCTTGGGCAGCCTGGGCCAGGTGCACTATGACCTGGAATACGGCGTCATCTGGGAACGCGACCGCCAGCCCACCATTACGGTGCAGGCGGATGTGACCAGCGGCGCGCAAGGCATCGACGTCACCCACGCCATCGACAAGAAGCTGGACGCCATCCGCGCGGACCTGCCGGTGGGCTACCGCATTGAAGTGGGCGGCCCGGTCGAGGAAAGCGGCAAGGGTCAATCGTCCATCAACGCGCAAATGCCGCTGATGGCGGTGGCGGTGCTGACGCTGTTGATGGTGCAGCTGCAAAGCTTCTCGCGCGTGCTGATGGTGGTGCTGACCGCGCCGCTGGGGCTGATCGGCGTGGTGGCTGCGTTGCTGCTGTTCGGCAAACCATTCGGCTTCGTCGCCATGCTGGGCGTCATTGCGATGTTCGGCATCATCATGCGCAACTCGGTGATTTTGGTGGACCAGATCGAGCAGGACATCCTGAACGGCCACAAGCGCGTGGACGCCATCGTCGGCGCCACCGCGCGGCGTTTCCGCCCCATCGTGCTGACCGCCGCCGCCGCCGTGCTGGCGTTGATTCCCCTGCTGCGCAGCAACTTCTTCGGCCCGATGGCCACGGCCTTGATGGGCGGCATTACCAGCGCCACGGTGCTGACGCTGTTCTTCCTGCCGGCCTTGTACGCGGCATGGTTCCGCGTGCGCCATGACGAGCGCGACGAGCCCGAAGGCGTGCCGCCCGGCGCCAACGCGGCCGATACGCTGCAACGAGGAGCCTGATGATGAAGCCCCATCCCACACGTTATTCCAGGCTGCCGCCGGCGCTGCCCTTGTTGCGGCCCTTGTTCCGGCCCTTGTTGCGGCCCCTGTTGCCGGCTCTGTCGCTGGCCTTGAGCGCCTGCGCGTTCGCCCCGGATAGCAAGCCCCCGGCAACCGCCTCGCCCCCGCAATACGGCGTAGAAGCCCCGCCCCCGCAGGGCGCCACGGCCCAGGGCGTCGCGCAGCAATTCGAACAGGGCGCGCGGCCCGTGCCCGAGTGGTGGAAGCGCTACGGTTCCGACGCGCTGAACGCCCTGGTGCAGGAAGGGCTGGCCAACAGCCCGAACCTTGCCGCCGCCGAACGCAACCTGGCCGGCGCGCGCGAACAACTGCGCGCGCAGGTCAATTCATCACTGCTGCCGTCGGTGGACGCGGGCGCAAGCGGCACGCGCAACCGCGCACTGACCATGCCGGATCTGCCCGAGTCCACGGCGCTCTACAACGTGTTCACCGGCCAGATCCAGGCCACTTACGACCTGGACCTGTTCGGCGCGGCGCGTTTCGCCAACGCGTCCCTGGCGGCGCAGGTTGAACAGCAGGCGTTCCGGCTGGAATCGGCCCGGCGTTCGCTGGCCGGCAATATCGTCACCGGCGCCATCACGTCGGCCTCGCTGGCCGAACGCGTGGCGCTGACCGAAAAGCAGGTGGTGCTGCTGCGGCAAGTGGCGCGCGATACGCAGCGCCGCTACGAATTGGGCTCCGCTTCGCAAAACGATGCGCTGGACGCCGACCAGGACGCTGCCACGCTGGAAGCCTCGCTGCCCGGCCTGCGCGCGCAATGGCAGGCCACGCGCCACGCGCTGGCCGTGCTGTTGGGCCGCCGCCCGGACCAGGCGCCGGACGACCTGGCATTCAGCACGCTGGCCGTGCCGCCGCAGGTGCCGGTGGTGGTGCCGTCCGAGCTATTGGCATCGCGCCCAGACATCCTGGTGGCGGACGCCGTGGTGCAGGCCGCGTCGGCCGACGTGGGCGTGGCCACCGCACAGCTGTTCCCCAGCCTGTCGTTGTCCGCGTCGATGGGCAAGGGCGGCTTCAGCTGGCCGGCTGCCCTGTCCGGCGCGGGGTCGATCTGGGCGATTGGCGCGTCCTTGACGCAGCCCATTTTCCACGGCGGCGCCTTGCTGGCCGAGCGCCGCGCCGCCAAAGAACGCTACGAAGCGGCGGTGCTGCAATACAAGCAAACGGTACTGACGGCGTTCCAGGACGTGGCCGACACCCTGGCGCGTCTGGACGCGGACGGGCAGGCACTGGCCTCGGCCGAGGCCTCGCGGCGCGCGGCCGAACAGTCTTACCGCAACACGGCCAGTCGCGTGCGCCTGGGTGCGCTGGCGCCCTATACCGAATACGCGGCCGAACAGCATTACGTGGCCGCGCGCCTGCGCGAACTGGAATACGCCAACGCCCGGCTGACGGAAACGGCGGCGCTGTTCCAGGCCATGGGGTCGCCCACCCGCGCGCCGGAGGTGGCTGCCGGCCAACGCTGAACTGCTTGCTGTTGAACGGACGACGCTGGCCCCCGCGATGGATTCGCGGGGGCTTTTTCATGCCGGTTCGCGCGAGCGTCCCTGCTGCGGCACCCGCGTTGGCACTCGCTGTGGCAAGCGCCGTGGCAAGCCCTTTGCCAACCGTCGCGCCGTGGCGTGCTTCGCCCGCATTGGGTAAACCCTGAGCAATATTGGCGCCAAAATAAGCTAACATTTTCGCAGCTTGGTTCCCTGCCTTTTTCCCCTTCCACCTCCCCGACCCCACGGCGCGCGGCGCCGCCTCCCCGTCCATGACCCAGATTTCCCAATTTCCTTTCGTATCGGTTTCCGGCACTCCCGAGGCCCGCGGCCGTTCCTACGGCCAGCAAGCTGCCGCGCGCGTGCGCAAAAGCGCCGCCATGTATGGCCAGACGCTGGTCGACCTGGGCTACGACGCCATGGCGCGCACCGAGCTGATCGCCCATTTCGCGCGCGAGATCGAAGCCTTTGCGCCGCACTATCTGGAAGAGATGCGCGGCATCGCCGCGGGCGCCGACGTGCCCTTCGAAGACATCGTGATGGTCAACGCACGCACGGAAGTGGTGGCCAAGGCGCGCGCCGAAAAGAAGAAGGCGGCCGAACTGGAACCCGGCGACGGCTGCACCGGCGCGCTGATCCTGCCGACGCGTTCGGCCAACGGCAACCTGATCCATGGGCAGAATTGGGACTGGCGCGCGGAATGCGCCGAAACGGCCATCGTGCTGCGCGTGCGCAGCGACAACGGCCCGGACATCCTGACGTTCGTCGAAGCCGGTGGCCTGGCCCGCAGCGGCTTGAACAGCGCGGGCGTATCCATTACCGCCAACTATCTGGAGTCCGACCGCGACTTCCGCCAACTGGGCGTGCCGCTGTCGCTGATTCGTCGCAAGGTGCTGGAGCAGCAGCATTTCGCGCTGGCGATCAAGGCCGTGGCCACAACCGCCAAGTCCTGCTCGAACAACATCATGCTGGGCATGGCGGCAGGGTTTGGCGTGGACTACGAATGCACCACCGATGAAGCCTTTCCCATCTATCCGGGCAGCGACGACCTGATCGTGCACGCCAACCACTGGGTCAGCGAAGTGGCCTTGTCCAAGCTGCGCGACACCGGCCGCGCCAGCACGCCCGAAAGCGCGTACCGCGACTGGCGCGTACGCCGCCTGCTGAACGAGAAAACGGACTTGACGCGCGAGGACCTCAAGCGCGCGCTGTTCGATGATTTTGGCGCGCCCTATTCCGTGTGCCGCCCGCCGCGCCCCGGCAGCCACGACAATCTTTCCGCCACGGTCGCCATGGTGGTCATGGAGCCGGCCGTCGGCCTGATGGAAGTGGCGCCCCTGCCCGCGCTGAATCGCACGTTTACGCGCTATAGCCTGACCGCCGAACCCGAACTGCTGGCCGCCGCCTGATCCTTGGCGCGCCGGCGCAACCGAAGGAAGTTCCAATGAAAAACCCCAATCTTGGCGCCGCGGTTGCGCTGGCGCTTGCCGGGCTGTCCGGCGCCGCCGGCCCCGTCAGCGCGCAGCCCGCCCCGCCGCTGCGCATTTCGATGACCGCCGACATCCGTTCCACCGAACCCGGCGTCAACCGCGACAGCAACAGCGACGCGGTCGTCATGCATATTGTTGAAGGGCTGGTGGCCTATGGCGAAGATGCCGAGGTGCGTCCGCTGCTGGCCAAATCGGTGGACATCAGCCCCGACGGCAAGACCTACACATTTACCTTGCGCGATGGCGTGACGTTTCACAACGGCAAGCCGATGACATCGGCCGACGTGCTCTGGAGCTGGCAGCACTACACCGCCGCGAATTCCGGCTGGCGCTGCGCCAGCGAATTCGATGGGCGCGGCAGCGTCAAGGTCACCCGCGTCGAGGCGCCCGATGCGCGCACCGTCGTCTATCACCTGGACAAGCCCACCAGCCTGTTCCTGGCATCGCTGGCGCGCATCGACTGCGGCGGCACCGGCATACTTTCGCGAGATTCAGTGGGCGCGGACGGCGCCTGGATCAAACCCATCGGCACCGGCCCTTTCGAGCTGGCCGAGTGGAAGCGCGGCGAATACATCCGCCTGACCAGGTTCGCCGGCTACGCCAACCTGGACGGCAAGCGCGACGGCTACACCGGGTCCAAGCGCCCCCTGGTGGACGAAGTGCGCTTCATGATCGTGCCCGACGACTCCACCGCAAAAGCCGCCTTGCAACGCGGCAATATCGACATCATTGAAGACGTCTCCAACAACGACGTGCCGGTGCTGCAAAACACGCCGAACGTAAAGGTGGCCTACGCCCCGGTGATGAGCATGACGGCGCTGTTGTTGCAGACCAAAGACCCGGTGCTGGCCAACCCCAAGTTACGCCTCGCGCTGGCCCATGCCATCGACTACAGCAGCTGGCGGCCGCCGTTACCGAAGGCCTGGCGCAGCCCAACAATTCCATCGTGCCGCTGGTGTCGCCTTACTACGATGCCGCGCAAAAGCAGGGGTGGGACTACGACCCGGCGCGGGCGGCAAAGCTGTTGCAAGAGGCCGGCTACAAGGGGCAGCCGCTGACGATCCTGACCACCAAGCGCTATCCGCAGTCGTATAACTCGGCCGTGATCGTGCAGGCGATGCTGCAAGCCGTGGGCATCAACGCGCAGTTGTCCGTTGTTGAATGGGCCACGCAGCTGGACCGCTATAACGCGGGCACCTACCAGATGATGACGTTCCCGTATTCGGCGCGCCTGGATGCGGCGTTGAACTACGAGATGGTGACGGGCGACAAGGCCAAGCAGCCGCGCAAAGTGTGGGACAACGCTGACGCCCTGAAGCTGGTGGAAGCCGCCTCGGTGGATTCCGACCGGGCCAAGCGACAGGCTTCATTTGATCAGCTGCACAAGCTGTTCCTGGCCGATGTGCCCAGCATCCCGCTCTACAACGGGCTGGACATCGGCGCGTTTCGCAGCAACATCAAGGGCTACCAGCCTTGGGCGGTGAAAAAGCCGCGCGCGTGGGAAGTCGAACGCGTCGGACCGTAACGCTACGCAGGGATGGGGCAGCGCAGCAAGGCCGTAGCGCCGCGCCGCCTCCCCGTTATCAGGGGCCTTCGCCCTTAATGGGCGCCGGCCCCTGCCCCGCTTACTTGGCGCCGACCACCTTGGTCTCCCAGGCGCGCGGCTTGCCTTCCCATACCGAGAAGCCCTCGACGCGCTTATTCGTTGCCCACGCGTCGGCGCCGTTATACAGCATCAGCATCGGCGTCTGTTCCAGCATCAACGCATGCAGCTGATCGAACAGCGCCTGCCGCTTGGCCGGGTCGGACTCCAGAAAACTTTCGTCGATCAACTTCTGCGCCGCCGGGTCATCCCAGACCTTGCGCGGCTGCCTGGTCTTGTCGCCCGAGAACTGCTCGAAGCTTAACGAGGGGTCCAACCGCGACGAAAACGAGAACGAGCTGATCTGGTATTTGCCGGTGTTGTAGCGGTCCAGCTGCGTCGCCCATTCCAGCACTTCGATCTTGGCGTTGATACCCACCGACTGCATCATCGCCTGCGCGATCACCGCCACCTGGTAGCTGGGCACGTGGGCGCGCTTGTTGGCATAGATCACCACCGGCTCGCCCTTGTAGCCCGCTTCCTTCAGCAGCTGCTGCGCCCGCGCCGGGTCGTACTTGTAGCCCTTCTTCTCGGCGTCCTTGTAGTAGGCCGAGCCCGCGTAGACCGCGGAATTGTTCAATTGGCCCAGCCCTTCCGACGCGGCCGCCACCACCTGCGGAATGTCCAGCGAAGCGGCAATCGCCTGCCGCATCTTCACGTTCTTGAGCACCGGGTCCTGCGTCTGGAACAACAACACGTGCTTGACGGCGTCATGCGGGCTGAACGCGGTCAGCGTCTTCACGCTTTTCAGTTCGCCGACGTCGGTGTTGGTGATCTGGCTGGCGTCAATGGCGCCGGACATCAGCCCGGCCTTGGACGTGGACGGGTCCGGCACCACCAGGAACTTCACCTCGTCCACCAGCGGGCGCTTTGATCCCACGTACCCATCCGGCTTCTCGCCCGAGGGCGACACGTAGTCCTTGAACGCGGTCAGCAGCGTGTATTCGCCGCGCTTCCATTCCTTGAACATGTACGGGCCGGTGCCGATCGGCTTGACCCACGAGCCGTCCGCCGCCACCGAGTCCCTGGAAATAATGGCGGTCATGCCGCAGTCCGTGCGCGCCAGGGAATCCAGGAACACCGCCGACTTGCGGTCCACCTTCATCACCACGGTCTTCGCATCCGGCGCGGTTACGTCGGTGACCTTCAGGCCATTGCGGCCGTCGAAGTCGCTGCGGCAGCGCCAGTCCGTCTTGGCATCCATGTAGCGCTGCCAGCTCCACAGCACATCCGCCGAGGTCAGCGGGGCGCCGTTATGGAATTTGACGCCGTCGCGCAATGTGAACGTATAGGTCAACCCGTCCGGCGACAAATCGACCGATTTGGCCAGCAATGGGCCAACGGTGCCGTCTTCGCGGTAGCCGACCAGCCCTTCAACAATATTGAGCACCACGCCGTCGGTCGTGTTGTCGCGGTTGACGCCCGGATTGGTCGAGCGGATGTCGGCCGGTTGCGCGATGGTCAGCACGGCGGCGTGGACCGGAACGGCGGTGGCGGCAAGCGCCAGGGACAGCGCGAGCGCTCTGGGTACGAAATGGTGGTGCATGCAGAAGACTCCCCGGCGTGCGGCGCAGATGTCACGCGTATTTTTGGCGCCAAAATAATCTGCTAATTATGGCGGCTCTGGCTTGTGCCGCCATACGGGGTATCCCTGAAGCAAAGCCACGGGCAAAAAAAATGGCGGCCCCTTCGCATAAAGGGCCGCCGCGATTCACGCCGCCGCAAGCAAATAGTTCAGCAGACAGCGATCAAGAAATATCCTGCCCGACGTGCTGCGAGATGATTTTCTGCAACCGCTTCACATCGCGCGCTTCCAGCGCATCCACCATGTCGAAGTGTTCACGCGCCGAGATTTCGATGCGCGATCGCGTCACCCATTCCTTGGCCGGCGCAGCGGGGCCACGCGCCCGCGTGTCCTGGATCAACGCGGCCAGTTCGCGATTGCGGCACATGTCGTACATGGCCGCGTGAAATGCCAGGTTGACCTCGTACTGTTCCAACAAGGTGCCGTCTTGCAGCAGCTTGGCGAAACGTTCGGCCAGCGCGCGCAGCGCGCGTACCTTGGCGGCGGTGACGTTCGGCATCAAGTCCGCAGCCGCGCCGCTTTCCAGCAGTATGCGGATATCGCGGATCTGGTGATGCACGTCCGGGTCCATCGCGTAGACGTGATAGCCCCGATTCGGGATGTGCGCAATCAGCCGCTTGGCAGCCAATTGGTCCAGCGCCCGCCGTACGTCCAAACGCTTGGCGTCATAGCGCTCTTGCAGGTCGATCTGTTTCAACCAGGCGCCAGGACCATACACGCCCGACTGAATATCATGGGCAATACGGTCGACCAGGCCGGGTTGCGTCGCTGCCGTTTTCGGCATGGACCACTCCCGTCTATCAATTCCAAAGCGCGTATTTTAGGCGTAAGTCCTTGCAGGGAAAGCGGGGAGTTCCCCGCCCGCCATCAGGCGATGGCACGCATGGGTTCCTGCCCGTCCAGACGCCACCGCAGCCGCACGCCGCCGCTTTCGGTTGACTCCAGGGCGGGAATGGCTTGCAACAGGCTGCGCGTGTAGTCCTCTTGCGGGCGGTCGAAGACCGCGTCGCGCGAGCCTTGCTCCACAATCGCCCCGTTGCGCATGACCACCACGCGGTCCGCCACCTGTTCCACCACGCCCAGGTCGTGGCTGATGAACAGACACGAAAACCCGTGGCGTTCCTGCAAATCGGCAAACAGGTCCAGCACCTGCGCACGCACCGTCACGTCCAGCGCCGACACGGGCTCATCGGCAATCACGAACGCCGGCCGGCGCACGATAGCGCGGGCAATGGCCACGCGCTGGCGCTGGCCGCCCGACATTTCGTGCGGAAAGCGCTTGGCGTATTCCGACCCCAGGCCCACTTCGGCCAGCACCTCGTCCACGCGGCGGCGCTTGTCCGCCGCCGACAGGTCGCCCACCATGCGCAGGCCCTCGCCCACCAGCTGGCCGATGGTCATGCGCGGGTCCAGCGACGAATACGGGTCCTGGAAGACCATCTGGCAGTTCAGGCGATAGTCGCGCCATGCCGCCGAGCGGCGATCCACCGGCTGGTTGCGAAACAGGATCTGGCCGGACGTAGGCGCAAGCAGCCCGGCAATGGCGCGGCCCAAGGTGGTCTTGCCCGAGCCCGATCCGCCCACCACGGCCACCACTTCGCGCGGCTTGACATGCAGGTCGATGCCGTCCAGCGCGCGCTTGGCGCCGGTGCGCGAGAACAGGCGCTGATGGCCCGCGTAGTCCACCACCAGGTTCCTGACTTCAACAATGGGCGCTTCCTGCGTCAGCTTGCGGGCCGGCAGGCGGCGCGGCATGGCGTCCAGCAACTTGCGCGTATAGGGGTGCCGCGGGCGTTCCAGGATGCTCGCGGTCGTGCCGGCTTCCAGCACTTTGCCGTGCTGCATGACAACCATGCGTTCGGTGTAGCGCGCCACCATCGGCAGGTCGTGGCTGATCATCAGCACCGCCGTGTTGTGTTCGCGGGTCAGGTCCACCATCAGTTCCAGCACGTCGCGCTGCACCACGGCGTCCAGCGCGGTGGTGGGCTCGTCGGCAATCAGCAGCGCCGGCTCCAGCAACATTACCGAGGCCAGCATCATGCGCTGGCGCATGCCGCCGGAAAACTCGTGCGGCCAAGCGTCCATCGCCCCTTTCGGGTCGCCGATGCCCACGCGGCGCAGCATTTCAAGAATACGCTCGCGGCGTTGCGCGGGCGACATCGCGCGGCGATGCAGTTTCAAGCCTTCGTCCAGTTGCCGGCCGATGGGCATGGACGGGTTCAGCGACGTCATGGGTTCCTGGAACACCATGCCGATGCGGGCGCCGCGCAGCTTGCGCAGCACTGCCGCCTCGGCCTGGGTGACATCCACGCCTTCGAACAGGATGGCGCCGCCCGCTACCACCAGCGGCGCGGGCGTCAGGCCCATGATGGCGCGCGCGGCTTGCGTCTTGCCGCTGCCCGACTCGCCCACGATGCCGACCATTTCGCCCGGGGCAACGTCAAACGACACCCCGCTGACGATCTCGCGGCCGCCCTGCCCGACGGTCAGCGTCAGGTTCGATACGGATACCAGTGCGCTCATTGCACGCCCCTCATGCGGGGGTCGAGACGGTCTCGCACCGCGTCGCCCAACAGGTTGATGCCCAGCAGCGCCAGCGCGATGGCCAGACCGGGAAGAATGGACAGATAGGACGCCTGCGCCATGAACGGGCGCGCGGCGGCCAGCATATTGCCCCAGGTGGGCGCAGGCGGCGGCACCCCCAGGCCCAGGAAGGACAGCGCGCTTTCGGCCAGGATCACCCAGCCGAACATCGACGTGGCCAGCACCGTCAGGGGCGCCACGCAGTTGGGCAGCACGTGTCGGAACATCGTGTAGAGCTCGGAATTGCCCAGCACGCGGGACGATTCGATGAACTCTTTTTCACGCAGCGACAACACCGTGCCGCGCACGATGCGCGTTACCGACGGCGTGTACGCCAGCCCCAGCGCCAGGATGATGCCGTACTTGTTCGCGCCCACCACGGCCAGCAGCCCCAACGCCAGCAACAGGCCGGGAAAGGCCAGCAGCGCATTGTTGAAGGCCATGATGATGCGGTCGGTCCAGCCGCGCACAAAGCCGGTCAACGTGCCGATGGCGGTGCCCACGACGATGGCGAAGGTCACCGTCAACAGGCTGATCCACACACTGCTTGATGCGCCGGCCAACAAGCGCGAAAGCTCGTCGCGGCCGAACTCGTCGGTGCCCAGCAGGAAGTCGCCACCGGGCGGCTTCAGGCGCGAGATGAAGTTGATCTTCAGCGGGTCATGCGGCGTCCAGAAAGTGCCCATCAGCGCCGCGACGATCATCGCCCCGACGATCAGGCCACCCAGGAGCGCGTTGGCGGGAATTCGCCTTTTCGGAATTCGCGTTTTCATTCGGCGGTTACTCTCGGGTCGAAGATGGGATAGCACAGGTCGATCAGCAGGTTCACCACCACGTAGACCACGCCCACGAACAACAAACAGCCCTGGATGACGGGGTAGTCGCGCGCAAAGATGGAATCGACCAGCAGGCGTCCCAACCCGGGGATGGTGAACACGGTTTCCACCACGGCGATGCCGCCCAGCAGATTGCCCAGCACCAGGCCGATCAGCGTCCAGGTCGGGCCGAACGCGTTGCGAAACGCGTGGCGCATCAGCACGGCGGATTCGGACAGCCCCTTGGCGCGCGCGTGGGTGATGTAATCCAGCCGCAGCACTTCCAGCGTGCTGGCGCGCGCCATGCGCATCAGCACACCGATCTCGTGCAGGAACAAGGTCAGGATCGGCATGGCCAGGTACAGCAGACCGGCCTTCCAGTCTTCCCCGATCGACACATAGCCCACCACGGGCAGCCACTGCAATTTCAGGCCGAAGAAGATCAACAGCAGCAGGCCGAGCCAGAACGTCGGGATCGACACCAGCAGCGTGGCCGAGCCCACCAGGAACAGGTCGGGCCATTTGTTCTGCTTCCAGGCGGCGATCATGCCGGCCGGCACCGCGACCAGTGCGGCGAACACCACGGCCACCAGCACCACGCGGCCGCTGATCAGGAAGCGGTCCCACACCAGCGCCAGCACGGGCTGGCCGGTGTTGATGGACGCCCCCAGGTCACCGTGCAGCATGTTGCCGAACCAGATGCCGAACTGGGTCAGCCAGGTCTGGTCCAGGCCCAGCCGCGCCCGCAGGTCCGCCAGCGCGGCCGGCGTTGCCAGGTCGCCCAGCAGTAGTTGGGCGGGGTCGCCCGGGATCAGCCGGATCATCACGAATACCGCCACCGCCACGATCAGCAGGGTCGGCACAGCCATGACAATTCGGGATAGCGCGAAACGCAGCATGGCCCTCTCCTATTCCTGGACGCGACGGCGCGGGCAGCCAAGGCGCCCGGCTTGCGCGATTTCAGTTTTCTGCATTGCGCCGCTTGCGCAGCGCGCGCGCCAGAAAGTCCTGCACGTGGCCGACACACTTCAGGCCGTCGTGCGGCACGTTGTCCACCAGGTCCAACACGGCTTTCACTCCGGCCGATTCGAATGAGCGGCGCAGCGATTCCAACCGTTCGGGGCGCGTCTTGCCGGCGTCGTTGGCGCCGGCCATGAAGAACTTGCCCCCTTCGCGGTGCGTGATTTCCCACGTTTCCAGGTCCGCCTTGCCGACAATCATGTGCACCGCCACCTGCTTGAGCGCTTCGATGTCCACACCCTTGCCAAAGCGCGTCTCGGCATCGCGCACGCCCACCCACCAGTCCTGGCTGGGGTCCAGCAGCGTCACCGAGCCCGGTGCGCCAATCGACACGGCCCACAGGCGTTCGGGATGCAGGTAGGCAAAGCGGTTCACGAATTGGCCGCCGCCGGAATAGCCGAACAGGCCGAACTTGTCGAAGCGCAAGCCGAACTTCTCGCCCACTTCGGCCACCATGTCCAACAGGATCTGGTCGTAGCGGATGTCGCCTTCACGCAGTTGCTTGAAGCCGTCGCGGTTACCGTCGCCCAGCGGTCCCACCGGAAATAACGGGCACAGCACGATGCAGTCGTTCCAGCGGGCGAACTCCGAGAAGGCGTCGCGGTATTCCACAAAGGCGCGGCCCGTACCGTGCATGATGACGACGAGTTCCATGGGGTGCCTGGCCGTGTCGATATGCGGCGGCACGTACATGCAATAGGAAAAACGCGGGTCGGTGCGCGCGGCGAACACCGTGCTGTGGCCCAGGTCGTAGATGGCCCGAGCCATGGCGGCGTCGGGAGTCAGAGCGATAGCTGCGTTGGACTGCATGATTTCCTCATCTCCATGGCCGTTACACGCGGGCGCATGGTGGCTGCCAGATCGAAATAATGATCACATAAATTGGCGCCAATTTTAGGAGGATGCGGTTCAAGGCAACAAGGCAGGGGATTCCCTAGGCTTGGGAGATGCCGCGCGGGTTTGCAATCCCGGCGATCGCGCGGGTGGCGATCGCGCGACTGGCGACTGGCGACTGGCGGCTGGCGGCTGGCGGCTGGCGGCTGGCGGCTGGCGGCTGGCGGCTGGCGGGTGGCGGGTGGCACGTGGCGGGTGGCGCGTGGCGGCAGCGCGGGCGCCACCCGCGCGGCACGCTGCCTTCGCCGCGTCAGGTCAGTGCTTTTTGAAGATCCGCTTGACGGCGGTGACCACGCCCAGCACCACGGCGCCGGCCACCACGCCAAACAGTGCGTTCAGCACGGTGGACGTCAGCGCCTGCACCATGGCGCCCCCGCCGACAGCGGCCGCGGCGTGTTCGACGGCCGCGTGCACGGGGGGAATGCCGTGCGTGAGAATGGCGCCGCCCACCATGAACATGGCCGCGGTGCCTACCACCGACAAGGTCTTCATCAGATACGGCGCCGCGCCGACGATGCCGCGCCCCAGCCATGCCACGGCTTGCGCGCGCTTTTGGCTCAGGTGCAGGCCCAGGTCGTCGAGCTTGACGATGCCGGCCACCAGGCCATAGACGCCTATCGTCATGGCGATGGCAATGATCGACAACACGGCCACCTGGCGCGTGAAGTCGGCGCCGGCCACCGCGCCCAGGCTGATCACGATGATTTCCGCCGACAGGATGAAGTCGGTTCGCACCGCGCCCCTGATCTTGCTGCGTTCGAACGCCACCATATCCACCGACTCGTCCTGCAAGGCCTGGGCACGCGCGGCGTGGCTGCCTTCGTCGGACTCGTCATGCGGCAGAAACTTGTGCGCCAGTTTTTCAACGCCCTCAAAGCAGAGAAATGCGCCACCCAGCATCAGCAGCGGCGTCACCAACCACGGCACGAACGCGCTGATCAGCAGCGCCGACGGCACCAGGATCAGCTTGTTGATGAACGATCCCTTGGCCACTGCCCACACCACAGGCAGTTCCCGGTTGACCGGCACGCCGGTTACTTGCTGAGCGTTCAGCGCCAGGTCGTCGCCCAGCACGCCGGCGGTTTTCTTGGCCGCCACCTTGGTCATCACCGACACGTCATCCAGAATGGTGGCGATGTCATCGAACAATGCGAAGAAACTGCTACCGGCCATCAAGCATCCCCTGTGCTTTTTAGGTGTTCAGAGTTTACAGGCGGCCGTACAAATGAAAAGGCCGCCCATTGGGGCGGCCGGTCGGCAAGCGGGCAGCGTCGCACTGCGGGGAATCAAGATGGCCGGGCATGGGCGTCAACGACAAGCCGTCCGTGGTTGATCGCCGCATCCACCGCCATGCCGGGGCTGGATACAAACCCGCCCGATTCAAACAGCGGTACTGCGTGATGTTCGTTGAGCTGGTCGCGGTCAGCGGCCAATTCAACTGCCACGGTAGCCGTAAATGCCGGGCTGCCGGTGCCGCCAACGACGATCCGCGACACGTTCGCGGTAAGCCGATAGCCCTTGTAAACCATATTATTGTGAAACATATAACCCCCTAATTGGAAAAAAGGCCCAATGGGCCTTTATTCACAGAGCGCGGATTTGAGTGGCGTGGGGGCCCTTGGCGCCCTGTGCGGTCACGTAGCTGACGCGCTGGTTTTCGACCAGCACTTTGTGTCCGTCGCTCACGATTTCCGAGAAGTGTGCAAATAAATCCTTGCCGCCGTTCTCGGGCATGATGAAGCCAAATCCTTTTGCGTCGTTAAACCACTTCACGATTCCGGTTTCCATAATCTCATTCCTTTAAATGCGGGCACTGCCCGCGAAGATGAGCCTATCAAGGAAAGGACAGCGAACAATGTAGCGCCACGTGGGCAGCAAGACCGGACGAAAATCACGATGCTCGAAAAGCTTCAATCCCACTATGGGTGCAGCGGTCGGCAAAGTCAATTAGCGTTTCCAATTACTGGATTCATCCCGCGCGCGTTGAATAATGCTCGATTAACGACAAAATGATGCCAACGGTTAGCCGCGTATTAAGCGGCTTTTTCCCCCATGGGCACATCGGCAAATACGCGTGAACGATAAAGCGCGTATGCTCGCGCCATGGTGCTTTGAACGTGCGTTGCCTCGCCGTATCGCCATACAGGAGTATGGCCTTGCGTCATCATTGCCCGCGCACCGCGCACATTTGCTCGCCTGCGGAATTTTCCGCGTGCAAAATCGCCACCGGCTCAGCTCGCACAATTGTGCGAATCGTGAATCCCGCGTGAGCGCCATCAAAAAGTCGATCGCCCGATTCGCCAACGCCTTCGTCAAGCTGCTTCCGTCCGCGCCGCCGCCCCGGGGCAACCCTCCGCAGCGCGACGGCCAGCGCAATGTGGCTCGCGACCATGCCGCGGTGTCCTCGCCGTGGCGCATCTACCGGATCTATGCACGCCCCGGGCATCTGCTGATGCGCAATGAACAAGGCCGCATTCTTGATCTGGGCGTCATGAAGGGCGAAGAGCCCAACCTGACTTACCGCCTGTTCGCGCGCGACCTGCAAGGCAAGGGTTTCGCCACGCGCACGCTGCTGCTGGACGACATCGCGCGCCGCATCGAAGCCGGCGAAGTCAGCACGGAACTCTTGGACCTGTCCGACTGGGACCAGCCACTGGGCGCCGACCTGGACCGAGGCACCCACACCGACGTGTCGATGAAGTTGGGCCGCTAGGCCGCCAGGCCGGCACGCGCCCTGCCCGGCGCGCCCGCTTATTTCTTCAGCTGCGCTTCGACGCACATATTGATGACGCCGTTGACCAGCTTTTCGATGCGGTCACGCTCGGGACCTTTTTCGTCCGTGACCAGCATGCGGTCATACGCGGTGTAGTCCTTGATCGGCACCGACTTCTGCAAACCGTCCAGCACGCAGCTGCAATACGTTGCCGAACGCGCGTCCACATCCGGCAGCGCCCCGGCGCTTTTCTTAAAGCCTTCCACGCACGAGCTATAGGTCACAAGGCGTATGCCTTCGGGGTACTCGTTCTTCTTGCCACAACCGGCAAACCCGGCCAATACCACAACCCCCGCCACTGCCCACCCCATACGCCGCATGAACCGCCCCTGTTGAACTATTGAACGGCGTGCATTTTGGCATAGGGCTGTCATTACACCAGGACCTGTTTGTCCCAGTTGGCGGCCTTTTCAACTTTCCGATGTGTATGGTACACATCATGGACAGCCGCGAAATCATCAGACAGCTCCGCCTGGCGGGTTGGGTCTACCGCAACGCGAGAGGCTCGCATCACATTTATGTCCACCCGCAAAAACCCGGACATATCAGCGTGCCCCATCCGAAAAAGGATTTGGGAATCGGCTTGGTCGCCAAGCTGCTGACGCAGGCAGGACTGAAGTAGACCGCTCGCGGCGCTACGGCTGGCGCCTTTGGTTTCTTCAAGGTTTACCAAGGAAACTCATGAAATACCCCATCGCCATAGAGCCCGGCAGCGACACGCAAGCGTGGGGCGTGGTCGTACCGGATCTGCCTGGCTGCTATTCCGCATCCGACACGGGCATTGACGATGCCATCGAAAATGCCAAAGAAGCGATAGCGCTCTGGATCGAAACAGCGCTGGACACTGGCGCCGCCGTGCCACCGCCAGGAAGCATCGCGGCTCATCAAGCCAATCCGGAATTCGCCGGGTGGGTCTGGGCCATAGTCGACATCGACCCCGCCGTGATGGACGACACGATCGAACGCGTCAATATCACGCTGCCGCGCCGCATCCTGGCCAGAATCGATGCGAAGGCGCGCGCCGCCGGCGAAAGCCGATCGGGCTACATCGCGCAGCTGGCCTTGACGCACTAAGCCCGGTCACGCCCGGGCCAGACTTGCAAGCTGGCCCGACCGGGGCTGTCCGGCGCGCGGGCCAACGTCAACTCAACTCATATAAACGCCGCCGTTGATGGCGTAGTTGGCGCCCGTTACGAAGGCGGCCTCGTCCGAGGCCAGCCAGGCGCACAGGCCCGCCAGGTCCTGCGCGGTGCCAAGCCGGCCGACGGGCACGCTTTCGATGATGCGGTCCAGCAGCGCCGGCGGAAATGCCTTGACGGTGTCGTCGGCGATGAAGCCGGGCGACACCAGGTTTACCGTCACGCCGCGCGCCGCCACTTCCTGGGCCAGCGATCGCGTGAAGCCGATCACCGCGCCTTTGGCGGTGGCAGTGTTGATTTGCCCGATCTGGCCTTTTTCCGCGGCGACCGAGCCGATGTTGATGACGCGCCCCCAGCCCCGGTCCGCCATGCTGTCGACCACCTGCTTGGTGCTGTTGAACAGCGTGTCCAGGTTGCTGCGCAAAACGGCTGCCCAGTCGGCATAGCTCATCTGGCGAAAGCGCATGTCCAGCATGGAGCCGGCGTTGTTGACCAGCACGTCGATCTCGCCGACTTCGCGCCGCACCTTGGCAAACGCCGCTTCGGTGGATGCCCAGTCCGTGGCGTCGCCCTCGGACGCCACGAAGTCATACCCCAGGGACTTCTGCTCTTTCAACCAGCTATCGCGGCGCGATGAACGCGGTCCGCAGCCGGCCACCACGCGGTGTCCGGCGCGATGCAGCGCCTGGCAGATCGCGGTACCCGTGTGGCCCATTCCGCTGGTGACATAAGCGATACGCAAAGCCATGACCTTCCTTTATCAACGTGCGGCGTGCGCCGCGAATCAGCCGACCGATCCCATCAACGGGAACAGGCCGAACGCCAGGGCGGCAGCCAGCATCACCATGCAGACCAGGGTGGCCCACTTCAACGCATAGCGCTGGTGATCGCCGAATTCCACGCCCGCCAGGCCCACCAGCAGGTAGGTGGACGGCACCAGCGGGCTAAGCAAATGCACCGGCTGACCAATGAGGGATGCGCGCGCCATTTCCACTGCCGAAATGCCATAGCCCTGCGCGGCTTCGCTCAGGATGGGCAGCACGCCGAAGTAGAAGGCATCGTTCGACATGAAAAACGTGAACGGCAGGCTGACCAGCGCGGTAATGCCCGCCAGATAGGGGCCCATCGCGTCCGGGATCACGGCCAGCAGGCTGCGGGACATGGCTTCCACCATGCCCGTGCCGGACAGGATCCCCGTGAAGATCCCCGCCGCGAAAATCAGCGACACCACCGACAGCACATTGCCCGCATGCTGCGCAACGCGGCGGCGCTGCTCGGCCAGGTTCGGATAGTTGATGATCAGCGCAATCGCAAACGCAATCATGAACAGCACCGGCAGCGGCAGGATGTTCATCACCAGGCTGACCATCAGCGCCAGCGTCAAGCCGGCATTCACCCACAGCAGCTTGGGGCGGCGCAGGTCGTGATCGACTTCGATCTCGGGCAGATTCTTGGGGCCGTCCTCGTCATAGCCGGCATGCAGCGAGGCGCCGTCCGGCAGCGACAGCACGCCCAGGCGGCGCCGTTCTTTCAGACCCAGGAAGAACGCCAGCATCAGCAGCGACACGATGGCCACGCCCATCACCGGCACCAGCGGAATGAAGATATCGCCCGCGTCCACGTGCAACGCGCTGGCGGCGCGCGCCGTCGGCCCGCCCCACGGCGTCAGGTTCATGATGCCGCTGGCCAGCATCGCCAGGCAGGTCATGGACAACGCGTTCATCTTCAGGCGGCGGTACAGGGGCAACATCGACGCCACCACGATCATGTAGGTGGTCGAGCCGTCGCCGTCCAGCGAAATCACCAGCGCCAGCACCGTGGTGCCCACCACGATTTTCAACGGGTCGCCCTTCACGGCGCGCAGGATGCGGCCGACGATGGGGTCGAACAGCCCCGCATCGATCATCACCCCGAAGTACAGGATGGCAAACATCAGCATCACGCCGGTGGGCGCGATCTTGCGGATACCGTCCAGCATCATCTTGTCGATGCCGGCGCCAAAGCCGCCCAGCAACGCAAAAATAATAGGGACAAGGATAAGGGCGACCAACGGCGACAGGCGCTTGGTCATGATCAGCGTCATGAACGTGATCACCATGCCGAAGCCAAGCAGGGTCAGAAGCATGAGGGGGTATCTCCGACTAGTCGTTGTTATGTTTGACGCTGCCTCCAGCAAGGGAAGCAGGAGCCGAAGACTAGGAATAAAAGCTGTCTGGAACCTGTCGTTTTTGGAAATCCGGCGCCCTGTTTCAACCCGACGCCCGCCCCCCGCGAAGCCCGAAAATCGGTCGGCTCCGGGCAGCTACAATCGGCCGATGCGCATCCTGGTAATCGAAGACGACGAGGATCTGGCCGACGCCCTTGTCCGCCGGTTGCGCCGTCTTGGCCACGCCGTGGACCTGCAACGCGACGGGCTTAGCGCCGATGGCGTGCTGCAATACGAAACCTTCGATCTCGTCATCCTGGACATCGGCCTGCCGCGCATGTCGGGCTTTGACATCCTGCACCGGCTGCGCGACCGTGGCAGCAAGACGCCGGTATTGGCGTTGACCGCCCGCATCGACATCGAAGACCGGGTTCACGCCCTGGATACCGGCGCCGACGACTACCTGGCCAAGCCGTTTGATTTCCGCGAACTGGAAGCCCGCTGCCGTGCCCTGCTGCGCCGCCCCATTGCGCAGGCCACGGGTGTGCAGCGCTTTGGCGAGCTTGTCATCGACAGCGCCGCGCGCCACGTGTCGCTGGCCGGACAGCGCATCGACCTGCCCAAGCGCGAATACAGCCTGCTGGAGATCCTGTTGGCCGGGATGAACCGCGCCGTCAGCAAAACAGAAATCGCCAACAAGCTGTTCGCCTTCGATGACGATGCGGCGCCCAACGCCATCGAGGTCTACATCGCCCGCCTGCGCCGCAAGCTGGAAGGGTCGCCGCTACGCATCGAAACGCAGCGCGGCACGGGTTACCTGCTGACCTCGACAACGCCGCCGGACAGCCCCTCGCCCAGCTCGCAGCAGGACTGACCGTGCAGCCTGGCCGCATTTCAGTCCGCCGCCGCCTGCTCGCCATGCTGCTGGGCTTGTTTGCCGTCGGCCTGGCCGCACTGTATCTGCTGGTGCGCGGCTACGCCCAGCAAACCGCCGACACCACTTACGATCAACTGCTGCGCGCCTCGGTCCTGTCCATGGCCGACAGCCTGCAACTGGTGCAGGGCGAATGGCAGATGGACATGCCCTATGCCGCCCTGGCCTTGCTGGAGCAGGCCCCGCGCGACCGGGTGTTCTATCGCGTTGCGACCGGCGCCGGGTCCCTGGTTTCCGGTTATGCCGACCTGCCCGCCGCGCCCGAGCGTACCGAGGCGGCCGATACACCGCAGTTGTACACGTCCCGCTACCAGGGCGAGCCCGTGCGCGTCGCGTGGATGGAACGCAAGATCGCCGGCCCGCGCAACGCCGAGGCCGCCGTGATTCAGGTGGCGCAAACGCGCGAAGCGCGCAACGCATTGGCCGACAGCATCTTGTGGCAGGGCACGCTGGCGCTGATCGGGTTCACCGGTGCGGCGCTGGCGCTGGCCTATTGGGGGCTACGGCGTTCCCTGTCGCCCATCCAGCGCATCGAACGGGAACTGGCCGCGCGCAGCGCGTCCGACCTGCATCCCATCGCGGCGCCCGTGCCCGAAGAACTGGACACGCTGGTGCAATCGCTGGACGGCTTCATGGCGCGCCTGTCCGACAACCTGGACACGCTGCGCCTGTTCATCGCCGAAGCCGCACACCAGCTGCGCACGCCGCTTGCCGCGCTACACGCCCAAATGGAAGTGGCACTGGACGAAGAAGACCCAGGCGAGCAACGCCGCAGCCTGCTGGCGGTGCTGCGCAACGCCGAAAAGCTGTCGCGGCTGGTCAACCAGCTGCTTAGCGACGCCAGCGTCATCCACCGCAGCAACGTCAAGCAGTTCCAGCCCGTGGACCTGGCCGAGCTGCTGCGCCAAGCGACTTACGACACCGTGCCGCAAGCCGATCCCATTCCCGATGTGCGCCTGCACCTGCCTGCCGCCGGCGCAAGCCCGGCACCACGCGTCCCGGGCGACAGCCTGATGCTGCGCGAAGCCTTCAAGAACCTGATCGACAACGCGCTGCGCCACGGATCGGTTGGCAAGGGGGATGCCGGCGTAGCGCGGGGCGAGGAGGGGGACGGGAGCATCGACGTATCCAAAGACGGCCGCATCGAAGGGCGCATAGAAAGCCGCATCGAAGGCCGCATCGAAGACTCCGCCCACGACCACATCGACATCACGCTGGACCAACATGGCAGCGGCTGGCGCGTCACCGTTGCCGACCACGGGCCGGGCATCCCACCCGCCCTGGCCAACACCGCTTTCGAACGTTTCGCCCGCGGCCCCAACCCCCGCACGCCCGGCGCGGGGCTGGGCCTGTCCATCGTCAAACGCGTCGTCGACATCCATCAGGGCACGCTAAGCCTCAGCAACCGCGTGGGCGGCGGCCTGGAGGCGGTGATCGTCTTGCCGGCGGAGCGTCGCGATGCGTAACGCACGCGCCTGGCACTGCGCAAAAAGCCTGTTTAGCGCGGCCGCCCTGCTGCTGCTCTGCGGGGCTCATGCCGCCACGCAGGCCGCCGAAGTCAGCCGCGACGGCCTTACGCTGGGGCCGGCCGACAGCAGGCAGGTGCTGGTGCTGCACGCGTCAAACAGCGTGCAGGTCTTCAAGGGCGTGCTGGAAGACTTCAGCCAGATGAACCCTGGCATCCGGCTGGAATACACCGAGCTATCCACGCAGCAGCTTTACCAGGACACGGTGGATCGCGCCAAAGAAGACGCCTTGACCAAGCGCGGCCCCGATCTGATCATCAGCAGCGCGATGGATTTGCAGACCAAGCTTGTGAACGACGGCTACGCCCAAGCCCATGTCTCGCCGCACACCCGCGCCCTGCCCGCCTGGGCGAACTGGCGCGACGAGGTGTTCAGCATTGGCACCGATCCCATCGTCATGGTCTACAACACCGACAAGCTGGATGCCGCGCGCGCACCGCACACGCGCCGCGAGCTGCTGTCCCTGTTGCAAGCGCCCGACCGGCCGTTGGCGCAAAGCATATCGACGTACGACGTGCAAGGCAGCGGCATCGGCTATCTGGCCGCCACGCAGGACACGCGGCTGGACAGCATGGCGGGCGCACTGCTGGCCGCGTTCGGCCGCAACGGCGTTACTACGCATCAGTCCACCGAAGACGCGCTGGACAAGCTGGAGCGCGGCGAGGTCACGCTGGCGTACAACCTGCTGGAATCCTATACGCGCCACCGCATCGACCAGGGCGCCAGGCTTGCCATCATCTACCCGCAGGACTACACGCTGATGCTGTCGCGGTCCGCCATCATTCCCAAACAGGCACCGCGCGGTGACCTGGGTGCGTTGCTGCTGGATTACCTGCTTTCGCCGCGGGGGCAGGAGATGCTGGCCAAGCAATCCGGCATGCGGCCCGTCAACGCGTCGGTCATCGCCGAAGCGGGCGTGCGGCCCATGGCGCTGGGCGTCGGGCTGCTGGTGTACCTGGATGCGCTGAAAAAACGCCACTTCCTGGATCTCTGGCGCGCGGCCATCCTCGCGCCCACCGACGCGCGCTGAACGCCTGGTGATGGAACTGACCCGGTGCGCTTGCACCGTTGGCGCGGGCATGCCGTCGCCACCGCCACGCAGGCACATGGAATTTGCCCACTATCGCAAATTCGCGAGCATAATTTCCGTTGGGGCCAACGGCATCCGCCTGCTTTCTCCAACGCCGTCCCCGCACTGATCCGGTTTCCGCCAGCGCATCGCCGCTGCGCGATGGCAAGGCAGCACCGTACCGGCTCCCGTAGCCGCGCCCGTTTTCGCACCTGTAGCCGCACCCGTAGCCGCGCCGCACAGCCGCCCCCTGGTGGTACGCAGCAACGCCTTTGCGATTCAGCCCCGTTGGAGACACCATGGTCGAGCATCAGCTAGCCTTCACGCGCGCGATGGACGCCGTACAACACCTGGCCGATCCCAATCCCCCCTGGCAGGACATTCTGCGCACCGCGCGCGATCTGGTAGGCGCGGACAGCGGCACATTGATCGTCTTTGACGCGCGCAACCATCTTTCAAACCTGTCCGCGATCGGTTTCTCGGACGCCTGCTTTGCCGACTACCAGGGGCACTACTACCGGCACGACGTGCTGGAGCGCGATTCGCGTCACGCCCCGGCCGGCACCTGGCTGGACACCGCGCGCATGTATAGCCGTTCGCAGCTGCAACGCACCGAGTTTTACGCCGACTTCATGCTCAAGCACCGCATGGCGCAAATCCTGTCGCTGATCGTCGAATCCAACGCCGTGCTGCACGCATCGATCGGGTTCCAGCGTTCCACGGTCGACCCCAAGGCCAGCGAACGCTTGCAGTCCGGCAATTTCGGCCAATATTTCCGCACCCTGCAAAGCCAGTTGGGCCAACGGGAAAAAGCGTTGTCCATTGGTTGGAAGTCGGTGGAAAGCGCGTTCTCGGAAGTCAACGAGGCGGTGCTGCTCATCAACCAGGACGGCATGGTGAACAAGATGTCGGCGCTTGCCCGGCAGCTGCTGGACGAGGCGCGCGGCTGGCGGGTCCAGGGCGGCAAGCTGCGCCACGCCGATTCCAAATGCCAGCGTCTGTTCGACGCCCACTGCGCCGCGGCGTTTCGCGATGGCCATTCCCGCTCGCTGGCCACCACCACGGGCTGGGGCGAATTTCATTGGATGGACATCAGCGTCGCGCCCGATTCATTGAGCCTGATCGGCGGCCGCCTGCTGCTGGCCCGGCTGCGCCGCAAAAGCGCGTTCGCCATGCCCGACGTCGACAAGCTGGAGTCCGTGTTCGGCATCACCCACGCCGAAGCCGCCGTGCTGGCGGGCCTGGCGGCCGGCCACAGCGTCGAAGAAATCGCCACGCTGCGCCAGTCGTCGGTGCTGACGGTGCGCAAGCAGGTCGCGTCCCTGCTCAACAAGATGGAATGCAGCCGGCAGGCGGAACTCGTCAGGCTGGCTTCACTGCTGTAACGCGCCCCGCCCGCCCGGTAGCCGTCCGGTCGGCCCGAGCAGGCGTAATCAATCTTGGGTATGCGGTGGGCACCCATGCGGCCCTACGATGAGTCCGAAGCCATGAGAGGGAGGGGTCGCTCTCGTTATTAAGGATTCATCATGAAGACGATTCATTTGTTAAGCGCCCTTGCCCCCACCGCCTTGATCGTGGCCACGCTGCTATCCGGCCCCGCCCACGCCCAGCAGACAGTTGCGCCCACCACCGCCACGCCGGGACCCAATATCGCCCTGACCCGCGACGACGTCATGCGGGACCTGGCCGCGTGGCGCGAATCCGGCGTCGAAAGAAACTGGAATAGCGACAACACGCCGGACATCAACAGCCCGGAATACATCGCCAGCTACAGGAAGTACGTGGACATGGTGCACCCGAGCAATGCCGTGCCGCCCATGCAGTCGCAGAGTACGGGCAAGTGGTAGGGCTCTTGACGGCTCTTGACGGCTCTTGACGGCACGGCCGCCGGTCGCCAGTCGCACGACACCGGCCCGGTGCCGTCGGCGCGCCGCCATCGATAGTTGAGCAATTTCAGAATCATCAGATGTACCCGGAGATTTTCGTTCGATAGGATCCGAGCCTTATCGGATTCCATCCCCCGGAGAACGCGATGATTCAGCATGGCCCGGTACCTGTCTTCCCAACGGACGGACCTGAGGTTAGTCCTTTGCACGCCCCCCCTGCCCTGCAGCCCATGCCTGTAGAGTTTCAGGGTACGGCTAGAGAGTTCTTTGGCATCTGGATCGTCAACCTCTTGTTAACGGTAGTCACCCTGGGCATCTGGTCTGCCTGGGCAAAAGTCCGCACCAAACGGTGGTTCCTCGGCAATACAAGCATCGACGGCCATGCTTTCGACTACCACGCCAGCCCATTGCAAATATTGCAAGGGCGCATCATTGCGTTCATCGTAATCGGCGTCATGAGCGCAATCAGCTACTTCGCCCCAAGTCTCTTCCCGGTACTTTGGCTGATCTGGATGATGGCAATGCCCGCCGCCATCAATGCCGGCCTGCGCTTTAACGCGCACATGACCTCATGGCGCAACGTCAGATTTGAATTCCAGGGCAGCTACGGCCGCGCGCTAGTGCTTTTCATGTTGATGCCCATCCTCGTCATGCTGTCTTTGGGGCTGCTGGCGCCGTTCTATTCGAAGATGCTGGGCAAGTATCTTTTTGAAGGCTATCGCTTTGGTGGCGCGCGGTTCACCACGCAACCCAAGGTATCCACGATGTACGGCGGCCTGATCCGTAGCGCGGTGCTGTTCTTCGTCGCCCTGATGCCTGGGCTGCTGGCAATCGTTCTTTGGGGGCCTGAGGGCCTTCCACTGGCTGCGATGGACCTTTATGTTGCGCTGTTTATTGCGTCGGTCCATTACGGCGTCTACGTGCGCAACGAGTTGCTTACGCAAACCACCATCGATGGCGGACACCGGCTACAGAGTCAGGTAGACCCGGCCGTCTATACCTGGATCGTCGCTTCCGGACTTGTCGCCACCGCCGCGTCGCTGACGCTGGCCTATCCCTGGGCGCGCGTGCGCCAACATCGTTATCTGATGAAATGCACCACCCTGCATGCCGCATCCGGCTTTGAAAATTTCGTTTCCGAGCAACGTGCTTCCCCAGACAGTTTCGGCGGAGAACTCAGCGAATTTGAAGGCTTCGGCAGCGTTGCATCGCTCTGAGCCATTCCTTTTGCATGGGCGGCTTTTTGCGGCAGGCGCATCCGCCTGCCGCATGGCTACGTTATCGGTACCCGAGCATGGGCCGGTCTGCCTGGACGACGGCGAAACGCGCCGCGATCTGCCCAAGAGTGCGCTAAGTTGGTCAAGCCGAATCGGCTCGACGTCGCGTCGCGCCACGCTACCCGACGGGTCCGTCTTCGAAACCAGCGACAACGATCAGGTCGACCGTCTGGTGCGCAGCCGTGGCGGTGCTTTTGTCATTCCGCTGTCCCGACTGGAACGCTTGCGCCCTGCACTGCTATCGCTCGTCGTGGTTGCCACGTTTGCTTTCTTCATCAGCCTGCGCTGGACGCTGCCGTGGCTTGGCGACACCGCCGCCGCGTTTCTGCCTCAGGCGGTCGAAGCGCATATCGGCGTGAACACCCTGAAAACCTTGGACCGCATAGCCTTCCACCCTTCTGAACTGCCGGCCCCGACACGGCACGCAGTTCTTGCCGTGTTCGACAAGTTGAAGACGCATGCCAACGCGCCGGAAAACCTTAGCTTGGCGTTTCGACGCGGCGGTTCGCTGGTGGGCGCCAACGTCCTCGCCCTGCCGGGCGGCCATGTGATTATCACGGACGAACTCGTCGCGCTCGCGGAGTCGCCCGAGGCGCTGGCGGGCGTCTTGGCCCACGAGATCGGCCACGTCGAACATCGGCATGGCGTCCGGCAATTAGGTCGCGTCATGGGCCTATCAGCCGTCGTCCTGTTAATGACGGGCGACGCCAGCAGCATGGCGAACGATGTCGGCGTGTTCGGCGCGGGCTTGCTTGAACTTTCGTTCTCGCGCGGCTTCGAACGGGAAGCTGACACGCGCGGCGTCGTGCTGATGCGGCAGGCCGGCAAAGACCCGGAATCATTGGCCGTTCTTCTGGAACGCCTGCAGGGTCTTACCGAGGCTGGCGACATGATTCCCGCATGGCTTTCATCGCACCCGTCAACCCCAGAGCGTGTCCAACGCATCCGGCAGCAGGCCGCGGAGCAAAACGTCGACCCAAGGCCGCGATGACGCTCAAGCCAGGTAAGACGCGACTTCTTCCGTCGTCAAATACCGCTTGAACGTCATCGACGGCGCTTGCGCGTCGTGAATGGCGCCGTTGAAGCCTGACCAGTTTCGCTTTGTGCCCTCGTCCGTTTCCAGTGCGATCAGCACGGGCCTGCCGTGCCGGGCCATGTTGTGACGCAAGGCCGCTTCGCCCCAGGCCCACAGCATGGGCTGAGTCAGTTCGCCGTTGGTGTAGGCGCCGGCTTGCAGCCATTGAAAATCCGCCGAGTCCCGGTCCATGTCTGGCTGACGAGCAGGAATGTCGCGTTTGACTTGCAGGGCTTGTGCATGCTCGCCAATCAGGATTTGCAGCAAGGTGAACGCGTGAAAGCTATTGTTGACGCCATGCGCTCGCGCCACGAATCCGGTTTTTGACGTGGGCAAGACCACCACAAGCTCGTCGACATAACTGATTTGCGACGCCAGCCACAAAAAATGCAGCTCTTCAAACGGAAAACTGTCGTTGGTCGTGGCCATGGGATGCAGCAGCGCCATCAGGCTGGTGTCCGCGATAAATGCTTCATGGTTGCGCTGACTGCGCATCAGCATCGCCATCATCGGCAGGACAAGCACGTCAACGGCCTGCTGCAAGGATTCCACTTCCCAACGCGTGTCCAACGGCACGGCGGCCAGCTCTGCCTGCGCGTCAACCCACGCCTTACGGTCGGCCTGGTCCACCTCTTCGTCGTCCTCTTCCACTTCCTGCGCGCAATAGGGCCGCAACGTGCGCAACCACTGGCGAAGCAGCGCATGCAGGCTGTCGAACAGAATGGCCGGATCGGCGCCATCCTCGACCATGGACCCGCATAGCAGGGCCAGGGCCGACGCCCGGTTCGGGTGCAGTTCGGGAAGAAGCGTGGCGCACGCCAACAGGTTCGCCGACGTGTAAGCCGGGTCCTGGCTCTGCGCATAGAAGGCGCGGACTTCGGAGTGGTCGAAGAACTGCTCCAGGGTGTCCAGGTCGTCGGCGGATTGGACAGGCACGGAAAGGACGCTGGCGAGATCGGCGAAAGGGGTCGGCATTGAAGGATGGCCGTTCAGAATTTGGGAAAGGAATTCGATTCCAAGCATAGCTTTAACGCGCAGCTTACTCGGCAGTTTAACGAGACGCATACCTGTCGATTCAAATTCCGCCCTGCAGCGCATGGGCGGCGGAATATGCCCACGGCTACGCCCAGGTAGCACACGTTATTTTTTGGAATAGAATTGTTTAATAATGTTTCGAGGCATCCGAACATCCCCGTTTCGGAAGCCGCAATAGGAGAGGCGCGTGAATGCGTACGCCGTGGAAAGGTTGCCTTTCCAGATCAGGCAGATCGAAGACGATTGGCTTGCTGTGAGCAGTGCGGGGGATCATCTTTTCCTCAGCGCAGAACATGCCCGACTGCTCTCGGAGGGGCGCGTATCAGAGCTGCCCTTGCTACTCCAGGCCGATCTAAAGGCTGGTCACTTCATCGCGAACCGCGACCGGCCGGGCACTCGCAGACTGTTGGCTTCTCGTCGTGCCGCGCGACGCGAAACTGTATCGGCTGGCCCTAGTCTTCACATATTTGTGCCAACTCTGCAATGCGCTCATTCCTGCCAATATTGCCAAGTCAGCCGCTCGCTGTCAGATACCAAGCACACCATCAGTCAGGACGCGCTCATAACGGCATGCGACGGCATCTTTGAGAGTCAGGCGAAGGCCCTGACTGTTGAATTCCAGGGCGGCGACCCCCTTCTCCGCTTCGATCTAGTTAAATTGGCAATCTTGCGCATCCAAGAGCGCAATCGCACTGAGGGCCGACAGATAAGGTTCGTAATCGCATCGACGCTTCACCAACTCGACGCCGAGATGTGCGATTTCCTGCAAAAACACGGCGTGTTTCTATCCACCAGTATTGACGGCCCCGCTTCCTTACATAACAGAAATCGCCCGATACCAGGAAAGAACTCCTATGAACGCACGGTCGCGGGGATCGAGCTGGCTCGAAATAGGCTTGGCCCGCATGCGGTCTCAGCCTTGATGACAACGACAAAGGCGTCGCTGGCACACCCGGAAGCCATTGTTGACGAGTATGTCCGCCTTGGATTTAGCGAGATATTTATTCGACCTCTCAGTAGCTATGGCTTCGCAAAACGCAACCAACTTCTGCTCGGTTATCGGCCAGGCCAGTTCTATGAATTTTACGAAAGAGCGCTAAGTCGCGTACTGCACTGGAACCAGCAAGGCGTGGAACTGCGAGAGGTATATGCATCCATCATTTTGAACAAAATCCTCTCGCCGTTTGACGCGGGGTACGTGGATCTTCAGAGCCCCACCGGGGCTGGGCAAAGCGTACTCGTCTACAACTATGACGGCTACGTCTACCCTAGCGATGAAGCACGCATGCTGGCGGAGAGTGGCGATGCGTCATTGCGACTAGGGAAAATTGGCGCAAGCTTTCTCGCCCTGCAACGTTCTGCCGTACAACAACGCTTGATCGCGGCCAGCATGGTGGATGACATCGAAGACTGCCGTAACTGCGCATATCAAGCTTTCTGTGCACCCAACCCTGTGGATGCGCAGGCGCAGTTTTCCCGCATGGATGTTCCTGCCGTCGATACCGAACACTGCCAGCGTCATCAGTGGCTGTTCGACTATTTTTTTTCCGCACTGAAAGACGGGGAACCGGACCGTATAGACCTTTTTCACTCCTGGGCTCGGCCCGCTGCCTCAGAGGAGTTGCAATGCGCAGGATGAAAGCGACCTTCGGCAGTGCCGTGGCGGACGCGCAGGTCTGGCGCGTAATTGACCTCGACATCCTCCCGACGCAATGGCAGCCGGATCTATGGTTTTTAGTCCCAGTGACTACCTCCGCGCAACGCCAATTAGTCGAAAAATTCCGCTCGGGAGGTTTAACCAATGTGGAGTGGATCGACGCCAGCGGCCTTGAGGCGAACGACGTAGTCGCAGTCAATACCAAGCGTTGCGAGGTTGAGGTGCTCTATCGTCAGTCAGATACTCACCACAGCCTACAGCTGACCAACCGCTGCAACAGCAACTGTTTAATGTGCTCGCAACCGCCGACGCCCCAGGACGATGCGTGGATGGCCGCCGAAGCGTTGGAGGCGATTCGTCACCTACCGTTTTCTCCAAGCGTTCTAGGCTTAAGCGGCGGGGAACCGCTATTGCTCGGTGCACATCTACGGACGGTGCTGGACGCCATCGCGCGTACTCATCCGCAGACCCGCGTCGAATTGCTGACAAACGGACGACTACTTGCCCACACGGCTTTAGCCAATGTGCTTCTGGAGAATTTAAATACCTCCGTGACGTGGCTTGTACCGCTGTACGGACACGCGGATTTCCTACACGACTTTGTCGTTCAGGCACCGGGGGCTTTTGAAGAAACCATTGCTGGGTTGCTAAACCTTCAGTCCAATCGCCAACCGATCCAGCTGCGAATAGTGTTGATTCGCCCTGTATTGGAGATATTGCCAGCGTTGTGCAGCTTTATCGGGCGAAACCTACCCTTCGTCAAAGAGGTTGCATTAATGGCGTGCGAACCGATTGGTTTCGCGCTCGCAAATCGCGAATTTTGCGAAGTGGACCTGCTGGACTGGCAAGGGATTCTAGAGCAGGCCGCCCGCCTACTGTCTCGCCATTCGGTGCCATTTCTTTTTATGAACACTCCCCTCTGCTCGTTGCCTACGGCCTTGCACGGATTTGCACATCGAAGCATTTCGGACTGGAAGAACGTCTACACGCCCGCCTGCGATCCGTGCGAGGTGAAATCAAGTTGCTCCGGGTTCTTCAAATGGCACGAGAGTGGTTGGAAACCCGCTAGAGCAGTTCACGCAATTAAAGAGGAATATGCAGCATGAGTCGCTTCATCAAAAGTCTTAGCATGTTCGTCGCCGGGCTCACTGCATTCTCCGGAAAGCCTGCCAGCGCCACGCCACCAGCGGAAAGGCTCGCTCTGGATGCGCTTAATGAACCGCAGGCAGTACCGTTGCGACCGCTCAACTATGGCTACGAAAACCTATTTGCGGGGCATAGATCCCATTCAAGCCACCGCTCGCACTCCAGTCACCGTTCGCACTATTCAGGATCCAGCGGAAGGGGATCGACCTACTCCGCGCCGGCAAGCACGCCTGCATCACCATCCCCGCTGCACAGCCCGTCGGGTTCATCGGGGGCTAAGAGTTCGGCGCCCGGCAGTGCAGGGAGTTCTTTGGATACGCCTTTATCCGGGGCGAAAGTGGCGCCTACCGGGTCCAATGCGAAAAACGGGAATTCGAAGACCGATAACGTGGATCTAAGCCGCGAAGAGAAGCTGAAGCTGCAAGTCATGAGGGTGCAAATGAAACTGACCTCGCTCCAGCTATATAGCGGCCCCATCAATGGCGTAATGGGGCCGGCTACCGCGACAGCAATCAAGCATTTTCAAACTCTTAAGTCGCTTCCTCCTAGCGGCCTGATGTCCACTGAAACGATGAACGCCTTAGGAATAACGGTTTCGCGATGACTGCGGGGATAAGACTGGCGAGCAGTCCTGCCGTGCCCCTACTCCCCCCTGATCCCCGCCCCCTCCACCACCTGGGCCCAGTTCTCGATCTGCGCCGATACCCATTGCCTGGCTCCTGCGCTTCCCGCGAACGGCGCGCCCAGACCCAGGCTTGCAATGCTGCGTGAAAACTCCGGCATGGCGTAGACGGCCGCCAGGCTTTCATCCCATTTGCGAGCGATGTCGGGCGGCATGCCTTGCGGCGCCATGATGAGGAAGGCGAAGGCGGCGTCAAAGTCTTTCAGCGATTCCACGCCCACGCTGCGCAGGGCCGGCACGCCCGGCAGGTCGGGGTCCGGTTCGCGAGCCGAGATGGCCAGCGCGCGCATCTTGCCTGCCTGCACATGGGCCTGCACCGCCGAGGCGGCCAGGAAGCCGGCCTGGATCTGGTTGCCCAGCAACGCGTTGACCGCGCCGGCGCTGCCCCGGAACGGGATGTGGGTGGTATTGATGCCGGTGGCCAGCTTCAGTTTTTCAAACGCCAGGTTGCCGGGGCTGCCGTAGCCGGCTGACGAATAGGTCACCGCGTTGGCCTTGGCATAACGCAGGAACTCATCCACGGTGGCAACGCCCAGGTCGGGCCGCACCGTCAGCGCCAGGCCGAAGCTGCCTGCGATGCTCAGCGGCTCAAGCAGCCGCAAGTAAGTCGCGCCGGCGTCCTTGAAAACGTGCGGATTGACGGTCATCAAGGTGTCCAACGTCATCAGCAGCGTGTAGCCATCGGGCGCGGCATTGGCCACCGCCTTTGCGCCGACGTTGCCGGACGCGCCGGGGCGGTTTTCGACAATGATCGTCTGGCCCATCAGTTTGCTGGCGTGCATCGCGATGGCGCGGGCGCCGATGTCCAACGGCCCGGCGGGCGAGGAATTGACGATGAGCCGGATGGGCCGGGACGGGTAGTCGGCCGGGGCGGCCCAGGCCGTTGACACAGGGGCTGCAACAAGCATTGCCGCGACAAGCAAGGCGCCCAACCCCGGGACTGCAAAAAAAGAAACAGCGAGGAACGAGGCAGCGAAGGTCGAGGAAGGGAAAGGCAAGCCCGCGACGAAACGGGCTGCAAGAGACGAGACTGCGACAAACCACAAGCGCTTGAACGGGTGACTCATGTTGCTCTCCGGTGTGGCGGCGGCCGGCTGGCCACCGCCTTTGGCCATGCTTCAGGCAATGGCCGTGGGGTGGGGGCTGGTTTCCGCATGGCGGATCATTGTTTGCGACAGCGCAATCAGCAGTTCGCCGCGCCGCGCCTCGGCGGCGGGGTCGTGCCACAGATTGCGAAGCTCGTGCGGGTCTTCGTGCAGGTCGTACAGTTCGCCCCAGTCCGCGTCGGCATACACGCTGAGGCGATAGCGGGCCGTTTGCAGCGTGCGCATCCGCGTGCGCCCCGGAAAACCGAACATCGTGCGCTGACCTTCTTCTTCGATCAGCACGGCGTCGCGCAGCGTGTCGACCGCAGCGGACATCAGCGGCAGCAGGGACTGGCCTTGCAGGCCGTTGTAGGGCGGCAGGCCCGCGCGGGCCAGCACGGTGGCGGCGATATCGGGGGTGGCGCATAGCGCCTGGCTGCGCGGGGCGGCGGGCGCGGCCTGCGGGTCGCGCCAGATGAAGGGGGTGCGAATCAGCCCTTGGTAATGGATAGGGCCCTTGAGCAGGAGTTGGTGATCGCCGAAGAAGTCTCCGTGGTCGCTGGTGAAGATGACCACGGTGTTCTCGTCCAGCCCCGTCTCGCGCAGCGTCTGCATGACCCGGCCGATCGTGGCATCGATATGGCTGATGGACCCGTAGTTCAGCGCGATGGCTTCACGCGCCTCGCGCTCGGTGCAGGCGAACACGGCCGGCGTGTGCTTGACTGCCATGTTCAGATCGCGCTGCCGATACAGCCACGCCACATGCGGCGGCGGGTGGTGGTGGACGGCCAGGCTGGCGTGAAACGATACCGGCAGCGTTACGTCTTCCGGCCGATATTGGTCCCAGTACTTGCCCGGCGGCGTGTACGGGTGATGCGGATCGGGAAATGAGCATTGGATGAAGAAAGGTGCACGGCCGCCCGCCAGCCGGCGCAGCTGCGCAATGGTTTGATCACCGATGTAGGCGGTGGCCGAGCATTCTTCGGGGACGCGCGTGCGCCACGCCTGCCGGTGTTGCGTCAGCACGAAGTCCGGTGTGGGCAGCGCATGCTCGGGTCCCCACTGCCGCCGCGACTCGGGATGCTGCTGGGCAAGCCAGCGTGCGTAATGGCCGCCGATCTGATCGCCGTGGTCCAGCGCCAGGCGCACGTAATCAAAGCCGTAGAACGGCGTCTGCACTTCGTGGCCGGGATCGGCTCGCCATTTGGGGGCCCACTCTTGATCGTAGTCACCGCGGTCAAGCCGCCAGGCCTCGCCTTGCGACGCGGCGGCGCCTGCCGGCGGCCATGCGGGGCCGATGCCCGTCATGTTCTGCAAATGCGATTTACCGATCAGCGCCGTGGAATAACCCGCGTCTCGCAGCCGCTCCACAAAAGTCGTTGCGCGCTGCGATAGCGCGATGCCGTTGTGGCGCACGCCGTGCACCGACGGCATGCGGCCCGTCATCAGGGTCGCGCGGTTGGGCATGCAGATCGGCGAGGCGACATAGAAGCGGTCGGCGGACCACCCCTGGCTGGCCAGGGCGTCCAGCGCCGGGGTGCGCAGCACGGCGTTGCCGTAACTGCCCACGTGGTCCGCACGCTGCTGGTCGGTGATGAATAGCAGAAAGTTGGGCTGCATCAGGTCTCCTTGCCACCGGCTCATACCGGCTTGGCTGTGTTGATGCGGCCATTGTGCGTAGCGGTTTTGGCGTCGAACAGAGATATGCCCCGGTTGTCGGACCCATTCACCGGTCCGCTCACCCTGTGTTTTGCAGCCCACACATGTATCCATCAGATTCGATCGGCGTGCCAACCGACCACGGCGTTACAAGCCATCCCAAATCTCAACAAATAAAACAGCTTTGCCGCGCTAACTGCTTTAGTTCTAGCAGTTGCTTGCGCGGTTGACCCGGCGGCAGGAGGCCCCGGGGCCCACAGGCATAAAAAAGCAATAAACCTGGAGGAGGAGCCATGCGTTTGTTTAATCGCAGGATCGCCGCACTGCTGGCGAGCGGGCTAATTGCCTTGACGGCGGGGTGCGCGTCAACCGGCAAGAAGGACACCATCAACATGGCCGGGCTGAGCCAGCCCGTGGAAATCGTGCGGGACCGCCATGGCGTGTCCCACATCTATGCACAGAACCAGAATGACCTGTTCTTCGCGCAAGGTTTTTCCGCCGCGCGCGACCGGCTCTGGCAGCTGGACCTGTGGCGCCGGCAAGGCGAAGGCAAGATGGCCGAGCAATTCGGGCCGCGCTTCGTCGAACAGGACCGCGCCGCGCGCCTGTTCCTGTTCCGAGGCGACATGCAGGCCGAATTCGCCAGCTATCACCCCGAGGGCCAGGCGATCCTTACCGCGTTTGCCGCCGGCATCAACGCCTACGTGGACTGGGTGAAAGCCAACCCCGACCAGTTGCCGCCCGAGTTCAAGCTGACCGGCACGCTGCCCGGCTATTGGCGCCCCGAGACCTCGCTGATCCGCATTTACGGGCTGACGCGCAACCTGAATGAAGAAGTGAAGATGGCGCAGCAGGTCGCCGGGCTGGGCCTGAACGCCGTGCAAGGCCTGAGCACCTTCGAGCCGCCTCTGGCGTTGCAAGTGCCGGCTGGCCTGGACGTGCGCCAGATCGACAAGTCCGTCCTGGCGAACTACACGCTGGCGCGCAATGGCCAGAAGTTTGTCGCGGCGGACTTCCCGCAAAGCCCCCTGGCGCTGGACAAGCGCGAAGCGCTTGCCAGCGCGCTGTCCGAAGGCAAGCTGGCGTCGCTGGATCCGAACTTTGATCCGATGGCGACGCGATACGAAAGCAACAACTGGACCATCGGCGGGCAGCATACCGACACCGGCAAACCCATATTGGCCGGGGACCCCCACCGGTCGATCACGATGCCGTCGTTGCGCTACATGGTGCACTTGAACGCGCCGGGCTGGAACGTGATCGGCGCCGGCGAACCGTCGTTGCCCGGCGTGTCGATGGGCCATAACGACCGCATCGCGTTCGGCTTGACGATCTTCGCCTTCGGCGACGAAGAAGACCTGTACGTCTATGACACCAACCCCGCCAATCCCAACGAATACCGCTATCGGGGCGGCTGGGAAAAAATGCGGCAGATGGACGAATCCATTCCCGTGCGCGGCCAGGCGGCGGCGGTGCGCCAGCTGAAATTCACGCGTCACGGTCCGGTGATTCACGAAGACCCCGTACGCCACAAGGCGTACGCACTGCGCGCCGCCTATCTTGAGTTTCCCGGCACGGCGGCCTACCTGGCCAGCCTGCGCCTGAACCAGGCGCAGAACTGGAATGAATTCGTGGCCGGCATGGAAAAGCACTACACGCCCAGCGAAAACATGGTGTACGCGGACGTGGACGGCAACATCGGCTGGTTCGGCGGCAGCATCGCGCCGATACGCCCGCGCAACGACTGGTCGGGCATGTTGCCCGTGCCCGGCAATGGCGATTTCGAATGGCGCGGCGTCTTGCCCGGCAGCGCTCTGCCCCGCGCGTACAACCCGCCGGAAGGCTATGTTGCGACCGCCAACGAATACAACCTGCCGGCGGACTACGTCTACAAGGACATGTCGGCGCGCACCTGGGCTGAACCTTATCGCGTCCAGCGTATCCGCGAAGTGCTGGCCGATGGCAGCCGGCTGACGGTGCAGCAATCGCAGGACTTGCAGTACGACAACCTGTCGATACCCGCGCGCACGCTGGGCGGCTATGCCAAGGCGCTGAATTCCGCCGACCCGGCGCTGAACGACGCGCTGGGCCTGTTGAAGGATTGGGATTACCGGATGGACACCGATTCGCGCGCCGCCACGGTCTACGCGTTCTGGCTGCCCGAGGTCGTCAAACGGGTGTCCGACCTTTACGTGCCCGCGAATGGCCGCGCGGCGTTCGGTGACTTGTCCACCCGCAAGACGCTGGAAAAGCTGGCCACGCCGGATGCCGCCTTTGGCACGCCGCCGGATCGGGGCCGCGACGCGCTGTTGCTGCAAGCGCTGAACGATGGCGTACAGAAACTGCGCGCCAAGCTTGGGCCGGATTCCACCCAGTGGCAGTGGGGCAAACTGCATCACATCCAGTTCGAACACAGCCTGGCCAGCCTGCTACCGCCGGACACCGCCAAGGCCTGGGGCACCCCGCGCTATCCGGTGGGCGGCGACAACGACACGGTGCATCGGGCGACGTTCCGCAAGAGCGATTTCCGGCAGATCAGCGGGTCGTCGTATCGGCAGGTGATCGACGTGGCCAACTGGGATAACTCGCGCGTGCAGAACGTGCCGGGCCAGTCCGCTGACCCACGCAGCCCGCATTACCAGGACTTGCTCAAGGGCTGGGCAACCGGCGAGTACTTCCCCATGGCGTTCAGCCGCGCCAAGGTGGATAGCGAACGCGCCGATACGCTGACGCTCAAGCCGTCGGGGAACTGACGGGCAGGCCACAAAAAATGCCGGGTCGCTTGGGCGGCCCGGCATTTTTGTTGGGGTTTCTGCTGAGGTATTCGCGACTACTTTTTCGACGCGTCCTGCTGCACCACCATATCCAGCACATACACCTTGGACGGCGCGTCCGCCGGCGGGTTCTTCCAGTCGTAGCGCTTCACGCGCAACACGGTACGCACGCCTTCCTGGTGCTTGAACCCTTCGATGGATTGATAAAGCGGATGCCATTTATCCTGCGTCGGCTGCTGCACGCCCGCTTCGTTGTAGCGGCGCTCGCGCACCATCAGGCACTGGTAATCGGGAATCATCGGGTGGCTGCATTCGGCCTTTTTCGCGGCCACTTCCAGGAACATGATCTGGCCGGCGCTGCCGTACAGCGTTTCGGGCGTGGGTTCGCCAACAAACTTGAGCACGGTGCCGTCCTTACCCACCAGTTCCAGCGCGGGCTCGTGCGTGTCGCCCGACAGCGTGGCCCGCAGATCGCCTTTCAGGCGCGCATTGATCTCGGCATCCAGCTGCATCAAGCTCTGCTCGCACGCCTTCATCGTGGACGCCAGGTTATCCACCTTCAACACGCCGTTCTGATAGCGGTAACCGCCAAATTGCGTATTGCAACCGCCCCGGATATTCAACGCATCGTTCGTGAAGGCCAGGCGCAGCTGATGCTCGACGCCCGGCTGCAACGTCGGAATCGACTTGCCGGATGCATCGGTGGCAGAAACCAGGCGCCAGTAATACGCGGGCAAGGTCAGCTGGCTGGCGGGCGAGGCGGCAGTGGTGTCGGGCATGGAAGAGGATCCTACGCTGGGAGAGGAAACCGGAGCGCAAGCGGAAAGCAGCGCGGCGCATGCGGACGCAAGAAGAATTATTTTTTTCATGGTTCGTTCCTGGAAGCCGAATGGCACTTAAAGCAAAGCGGCATTCTACGTCCGTGATGTGGACGGGTCAGGCGAAGCGCCGGGCAGAGGGTTTCAAAATCTTGCTGAAGGATGGGATTAACGGACCCGCTATTTGCCCGCCCGACGAGCAGTGCTTTCATACGGAGGTCGAAGGACCAACACATCCAGGTCATTAACCCTGCCATCTCGCCCCGGTGATTACAGACTGACACCTTACGTCCCGGCGATAGGGCTTCATGCCCCCCTACCCCACCCGCAACATCCCCATTTCCTCCCGCACCACGCCCCGTTGCGCCAACCCCGCTATCGCGTGTCCGATGCGTGCTTCCGCATCGGCCAAGGTACGCGACATGCCCAGCAGCCGGCACACGGACTTGATCACATCCGCTTTCGGCGCGTTGCCGGTCATCGCCAGTACGTGCAGGACGCCGTTCGCCAGTTCTTGAATGCAGACATCGTCCACGCGGCGGCGCGTGGCGTCGTCGTCGCTTGCGCCGCGAAAGCCGTTCCAGGTTTCGGGCGTGACGCCGGCGGGCCAATAGAAGGTGGCCTCGCCTTCGTCTGTCTGACCCACGTCCATCGGCGTCAACGTGCGCAACCGTTCAATGATCCGAACGCCCGTGCGTTCCAGGCCCCACGCACGAGCCACTTTACGGTGCAGCACCGCCTCGGCGATGGGGCCTTCCGTGTCGATCACCAGGCGTAATTGTTCTGCCAGCAGCGCGTTGTTGGCGCGGTTGTAGAACGCGTCAGCGCCCTCCGGGGCCGTGCTCAAATCCGCTACGCGATAGGGTGCAACGCCATGCTCGGTCACGCCGTCTGCCGACGTCCAGGCGGTATCGCCTTCTTCTGTGGTGATCACAAATTCGACGGGCGATTCGTCCTGCACCGTGCGTTCCAGTTCCGCGTTCAAGCGGGCCAGGATCTTCTCGACTTCGCGTTCGGGGTTGATCCACCAATCGGTGGACCACACCCGATGCAGCGTCCAGCCCAGCCCTTCAAGCACCACCTGCCGCAAGCGATCGCGATCGCGCGCGGTGGCGCCCGAGTGGTACGCGCGGCCGTCGCACTCGATACCCATCAGATAGCGGCCCGGCGCGCGCGGGTCCACCACGCCCATGTCAATGCGGTAGCCCGAGCAGCCCACCTGCGGATGCACCACCCAGCCATGGTCGCGCAGCACCTTGATGACTTGCGTTTCAAACGGGCTGTCCGGTTCGCGGCCGGTCGGCAGCGACTGCTCGACCAAGGCGCGCGGCCCTTTCAGCGCAAATTCCAGGTAATGCTTCAAGTCGCGCACGCCCGTGGCGCGCACCCGCGACAGGTCGATCTGTTCCGGCATCAGCGTGCTGTAGATCACCACGCCTTCGCGCGCGCGGGAAATGGCCACGTTCAGGCGGCGGTGTCCGCCTTCGCCGTTCAGTGGTCCGAAGTTCATCGTCATCTTGCCGGCGGCATCCGGGCCGAAGGTGATCGAGAAATAAATGACGTCACGCTCGTCGCCCTGCACGTTCTCCAGATTCTTGATGAAAAGCGGCTCGCGGGATTGCGCCGAAATCGCCTTGTCCAGTTCGGCATTGGCGCGGCGGCGGGCGTCCAGCAGCGTTTCGATCAGGGCTTGCTGCGGCTGGTTGAAGGTCACAACGCCCAATGTCTGGCGGCGGCGCGACTCGTCCAGATAATGCTGCTCGATGCCCTGCACGATGGCTTCGGCTTCGAGCCGGTTGGTGCGGCTGCCGCCCCGGTCGTAAATGCCCGCAACCTTTTCCAGACGCACGGCCACGTCATCCGTCACGGGCGACGGGAAGGTGATCAGCTGCGAGTCGTAATAGGTCACGTTGCTGAACGTGATCAGGCTTTCATGCTTGCTGCGGTAATGCCACTGCAAACGCAGGCGGTTCATGTCGGCGCCCAGGCATTCGTCCAGAATGCTCTCCAGGTCTTCGACCTGTCCGTCATCCCCCGCGCCGTCGTCTTCGGGCGTGGACTTGCTGAAGAAGCTGGTGGGCGGCAACTGCTTGGTGTCGCCCACCACCACCACTTGCTGACCGCGCGCGATGGCGCCCACCGAATCCCACACCGGAATCTGCGAGGCCTCGTCAAACACCACGACATCAAACTGCGAATGCCCGGCGTCCAGATACTGCGCCACCGATAACGGCGACATCAGCAGGCACGGCTTGAGCTTGGGCAGCAGCGACGGCAAGCGCTGCATCAACTGGCGCACGGGCACGTGGCGCGTCTTTTTTTGCAGTTCGCGGCGCAGCAGGCCAAGCTCGCTATCCGGGCTGACCAGCACGCCGTTGCCATCGGGCACTTTGGCAGCCAGCACGGCGGCGATGTAGGCAGACGTCAGCTTCTGGAAGCGGTCGTCGGCGTCGCGGAATTCTCGGATCTTACGCTCGTGGTCGGCACTGGAAAACGCGCGCAGCACGGGCGTATGGTCAATGACCTTCTTTACCCACCAGTTGCGATAACTGAATTCAAAATGCGCTTCGACCTGCTCCAGCGGCACGCGGCCCTGCTCAAGCGATGCGACCAAGCCTTGCAGCTGCATCGCAATGGCCTGCTCGCGCGCCTGACGCCATACGCACCACGGCATCAGCAATTGCTTGTTGTGACGCCAGCCCGCCAGCACACCCAGGATGCGTTCAAGCGCGCCATTAGCCTCGGGCGCGCCCGCCAGTGGTTCGGGCGGTTTGGCCAGCGCGTCCACTTGCGCCAAGCAGTCTTGCAGACCGCGCCACGCATCCCGGTAGCCCAGCAAAGCCTTGCCCAACGGTGCCCCAGGTTGCAGCAAGGCGCGGTTTTCGCCCACCAGTGCTTGCAGCCGGGTGCGCAGGTCGGCTGCGGAAACCGGGTCGCCCGCCGCCTGCGTGACCGCATCGGCAAAGCGTTCGGCCCATTGCTCATGCCGCTGCACCTGCTCCCAATCCGTGGCCAGTCCCGTGTAGCGGTCTTGCAGCAAGCGCTGCGCGTCCGCCTTCAACGCAGCCAGCTCGCGGTCTTCGATGTTCACCAGCGCCAAGGGCGCCAGCATGGCGGTAATCGACCCCTCGTCCGGCCGCTGGCTGTCCGTGCGATAGCCCGCCAGCCGCTTGCGGATACCGCCCTTGGCGAAGACGGACTTCGGCCACCATGCCGAGCAGGCAGACAGCCACTCGGCCTTGAGCGTATTGGCATCCAGCTCGGCCAACTGCGCGGTCCATTGCGCCCCCACCTGTTCCCAATGCGCGTTGCGCGCCTGGCCATGACGCACCAGCGCCTGCACCTGGAAGCGCGCGGCGGGGTCGTGCGCCTGCGTGGCCAAGCCGGCGGGCACCTGCGGTGCGGCGAGCAGCACGTCAGCCAGCGTATCCAGACGCGCGTAGGCGTTCAGGCTCAAACCCTGCGCCGGCACACCGAACCCATCGCCCACGGCCGCCGCCTGCGTCTGCAAGCTTGCCACCGCCTGCTCCAGCGCGTGCGCCGCGGCCAGCAACGCGTCTTGCCAGCTGGGGCTCCATTCGGCCATGCCGATATGCGCCAGCGGATGGCCATGCAGCACGCCAAGCTCCTTGGACAAGGTCGACATGCGGCGCGCGGTCTCGCGCAGCTGCGCAAGGTCTTGGTATTGATGCGCCTGCGCGTCGGCCCAGAACATCGGCGACGGCTCCTTGCCCGCATTCTGAATGCAGGTGCCGATGGCGTCATAAACCGTCAGGCCGTTGGCATGCGCGTGATGCAGGGCGTCGACCAGCCCGTTCAAGTCCTGGCGCAGCACGCTCACGCGTTCGGCCTCGCGCGCCCAATCGTCGCTGGTGCGCTGCCCGCTGTGATCCAACGCACGCCCCAGCTGTTGCAACACCTCGGATTTACGCGCCTTGGATGAATGCAGTTCCAGGCAGAACGGGCCCAGCCCGATATTGGCCAAACGGCGATGCACCACTTCCAGCGCGGCCATCTTTTCCGAGACGAACAACACCGTCTTGCCGCGCGCCAGCAGATGCGCGATCAGGTTCGTGATGGTCTGGCTCTTGCCCGTGCCGGGCGGCCCTTCCAACACCAGGTCGCGGCCCGCGTCCACCGCGCAAATCGCTTTCAGTTGCGACGAATCGGATAGCAGCGGGGTCAGCAGGTCTTGGGGCCGATAGCTGTCGTCCAGGCGGTCAAAGCGCTGATCCAAAGGCTCTTTGGCAAACGCCTGCCCCGGATGATCAATCAGATGCTTGACGACGCGGTTGGCTTTCAACTGCTCGGTGCGGTCCTGCAAGTCCTTCCACATCAGGTACTTGGTGAACGAAAAAATGCCCAGATGCACCTGTTCCAGTACCTCCCAGCCCGCGATTTCCCGCACGGCCAAGCGGAACGCCTGCAACACCCGGGCCACGTCCACGCCCTTGTCGTCCGCGGGCAAAACGTCCAGCCCCGGAATGCGCAGCTCGTAGTTGTTGCGCAGCATTTGCAGCAACGTGGGGTTGATGATGGTCTCGTCGTCGTGGCGAACCAGGCGAAAGCCGCTGCGCACCGACTGCCGTTGCAGCGAGACCGGCACCAGGATCAGCGGCGCCAGATGCGCGCTTTCCGCGCCGGGGCTTTCCGTCCAGCGCAGCATGCCCATCGCCAGGTACAGCGTGTTGGCGCCGCCCTCTTCCAGGCCGATGCGCGCCGCGCCGAAGATGGTCAGCAGGTTGGCGTCCAGCGCTTCCTGCGTAACCCGTGCGATCAGTTCCTTGTTGCCCAGCGCGTCCAGCGCCATGTCGTCCAGCGGCGCGCGGCCGCCCCGGCCCACATGCACCTCGGCCATGCGCGGGTCGCTGCCGTCCATCAAGGCGGCGGGCAGCGGACGAATACGGAATTCGCTGCCGTCGGCAATGGCGTCTTCCAGTTTTGCCAGGTCCGGCACAACAAGCGGCAGGGTCGATTTGGTCAGCTTGAAGTTCAGCAGCCGGTTGCGCAGCGTCAGGTCCAGCAGGCGCGACTTCCACTTGGCCAGCCGGCCTTCCGGCGTGTCATCGGCGGGCTCCAGGCTGATCACGAATTCCGGATCCAGCGGCGGCAGCTCGGGCGTGGGCTCGATGGCGGCAGGGTGTTCGGTGTCATCGGCATCCGTGGGCGCCACCAACACCCCGCGCGAAGGCAGCGGTTTGATTTGCAATTCGCGCGCGCGATGCACGTCGATGGCGTAGCGGAAGGTATTTTCTTCGCGCAGATGTGCCGCGCCCTGCTCCAACGCGCGCCGCAACGATGGCCGGAAGTTGGGATGCTGCGCGATGCCGGTCGTTTCGAAGACCAGGAATTCGCCGCTGTCCACGCGCTTTCTTACCGCCTGCACATCATCGGTCAGCGGGTCTGCAAAGCACGCTTGATGCAGCCACACGCCCACCCAGGCGTGCCCGTCCTTCATCAGAATCACCGGACGCAATCCCGCCTGCTCCAGGCAGGACGAGAACAGCATCGCCAGGTCCAGGCAGGTTGCCACCCGCGCGTCCATGATGCGATCCGGTGTGCGAATTTTCTGCCCGTCCACGCCGAACGAGGCGGGCGGTTCGGCATAGTGCAGCGATTCCGCAGCCAGTGTGCTGTAGATGGCGGACACCTGCTTCCAGACGACGTCGCGGCTTTTGGACTGGTAGCCGTTCATTTGCAGGTCGGCGTACTGCGCGCGCAGAAGCTTGGACGCCTTGCCGATCAGTCCATCCACGGCCGGATTGTTCGGCATGGAAAACGCCGCCAGCAATTCCGGCAAGGCGCGCGTGCCGGCCCATTGGTCATACGCCAACACGGATATCGGTTGCGAGGCCCGACCCAGTTCCTGCGAGCCTGACTGCACCACCACGTCAATACTGGCGCGCACGGCCTCTTGCAGATCGGCCACGTAGCTGTGGTCAGGCGTCAGGTCCAGCGGGGAAATACGGCGAATTTCTCCCGGCACCAGCACGTCAAAGCGCAGCGTTACGGGTTGGGCAAAGGCGGGGTTGCAGCGCAGCCGCACCTCGATGTTCTCGAATGTGTGCTCGGAACGGTTCGTCAGGCGCAACGTACGCACGATGGGCACCGCGTTCTGAATCGAGGCGTAGCCCAGCGTAGGGTCAGCTTCGATGTCGATGGCGATGGCGTCGATAGCATCCCGCGCGCCAGACGCCGTGGCATGCGCCAGGTCAGCATGCACCACGTCGATCAGCAACGCGCCGGTTTGCACCGCGCCGGTCTGGGCCGCGCCCTCCTGGATCGCCGGGGGTTCCAGGTCTTGTCGCTTATCCATCGATATCTCTCGGTTCGTTCCGCGCGGGCCGATGCCGGCAGCGAAAATCTGCAATGCCGGATTTTAAGACGCGACGGCGCCTCTGCCCTCGGGAAACAGCAAGTTTTGCGTATCGGTTTGAATATCGATGGCATGAGGTCCGAGCACCCCATGCCTGCCCCATGCCAGCCCCATGCGCGCCCCCGCCGCCTGGCTATTGCGCCGGCGGATACGCCGGGTCGGTCAGGCAGGCCTGCACCCATTCTGCATCGTCCGACGCATCGATCTCGCCATCCAGCTTGGGCAGCGGCGTGTCGGCATACACGTACTGGGGCGCCTCGGGATGCCGGTTCCAGTTCGCCTTCGTGTCCGCGACGGTCGCGCAGGCTTCGTCGGCGCTATTGAACGAGCACGACGCGATGACGCGCGGTTTGCCGTCAACCACGTTGGCGACGTAGCGCTTGGTGTAGACGGCGCCCGACGCCCAGGACTCGTCCACCGTGCACACGCGGTCGTTGTTCTGGTAATGACGAATCGCAAAGCACTCGTAGTCGACATAATCGTGCGGCAGCACGTCGCAAGTCGTCCAATAGCCGGCGAACGCGCCGCCCGTGAATTGCGATTGAAACTTCTGCTGCTGAACCGCCCTGCTGATGATCGTGGGCGTGGTGGCGCCCTTGCCGGTTTCCTTGAACTGCGCGCTGCGGTTCTCGATCAGCTCGCGCGCAATCTCGCCGGCGGTCTTGTCATCGGGCACGGTGTCCGGGTCGCCAAGCAAGTGGTCCAGCGCACGATCGCGCGCGGCCAGCCACCGCTTCTGGCTGGCGACCAGCATCGCGCGGATGCTGTCGTCGGGCGCCTGCTTCAAGATCGCCTGGTAAGCGCGATTCAAGTTCGCATCGGCCGCGACGGTGGCCTTGTCGGCGCAGATCAGCTTTTCGACGGCGGTACCCGCCTTGGCGCAATTGATGGCCATCGCCGGCGCGGACAGCGCGAACACGCCGGCCAGAAAAACGCCCTTCACCGCGTTCAGTGGGAAACGTGCCAATGTCATTGCGTCTTCTCTCTTTGCGTAAGCCAGCGGGGCCAGCGTGGCGCCGGACCCCCGGCGTGCCATTCTGCATGAAATCAACTTACAAAATAGAAACAGAGTTCAACGTTCTGAAACGTGCACCCGCGCTATCCTGCGCCGGCTTCCTCAACCCCTAACACGCTTCCCTTACCCATGCGCATCCGATTCGCCTCGCTACTGTTGACCCCCCTGTTGGCCTGCGCGTCATATGTGCCGCAAGCATGGGCAGACACGACGGTGCCGTCGCTGGACAAGGCGCGCGGCGCCATCCAGACGGAAGATGCCCGCCGGATGTACGACAGCCAGATGAGCGGCGCGCCCCAACCGGACGGGTTGGGCGTTGCGCTGCCCGACGGCTTCACGCGTGAATTCCTGGTGCAGCAACTGGCCCCGGGCCAGGATCCCAAGCGGCTGCTGGTGGCCGGCGCAAAGCCGTGGGGGCAGCGCCCGGGCACGTTTGTCGCAATGGTCTGCCTGGCGTCCACGCCCGAACGCGCGGCGCAGCTGATCAAATACGGTGGCGGCGAATGCGCCGACCTGTCCAGCGACGACGACAAGAACGGCGTCTGGTTTGGCGTGTTCGGCACGACGCCGGGCGCCGCCCCCACGCTGCTGGCGCGCACCAACGGCCCCGTCAAGACGCCCACCGACTGGCGCGATACCGATATCGACCTGCCCCAGGACGTAGCAACGGAAGACGCCAACGCGCCGTTGCTGTCGGTGCCCACCGAATGGAAACGCTTCGATCTGGCCGCCTACAAGATCGCCCCCGGCGCCGTGGCCTTCGGCGTGCGCGCCGGATGGAGCGAAGGCTATTCAGGCGGCGGCGCCAACTTCGAGGCCCTGTACCTGTTCCACATCGACGGCCCCACGCTGCGCGTGGTGTTCGCGCAACCCATGTCCTTCTTCAAGTCCATCGCGGGCGACTGGCATCCCGACGGCACGCGCGATCACGACATGTCCGACGCCAGCAACCTCCTGATTGTGCTGCCCGAGAAAACCGACGGCTACTTTGACCTGCAACTGCGCCAACAAGGCGGCAAGTGGCGCAAGACGTTGAAGTGGTCGGCGGCCGAGCGGGCGTATCGGTGATGCTTAATGGATCGTGCGCGCCCCTTTGCGCGCGCGCTTGATCTCGTACATGCGCGCGTCGGCCAGGCGAACCGCCGCTTCGGCGTCCAGGCCGCGCGGGTCCACGGCCACCACACCCACGCTGGCTCCTTCGTAAGACACCACGGCATCGCCTAGCTGGTAGCGCCCTGCCGTGGCCGCCGTGGCGCGTTCTTCCAGCGACCGCGCGGCTTCCATGGCGTCACCCCGTTGCGCGGCGGCGCCCGCCGTGGCGTCCATGCGATCCAGCTCGGGGCCTGGCCCCACCAGCACGAATTCGTCGCCACCGATGCGGCCCAGCATGTCGGACGTGCGCAAGGCGGCGGCGACGCGGCGTGCGATCTCCTGCAAGAACACATCCCCCTGCTGATGGCCGTACGTATCGTTGATGCCCTTGAAACCATCCAGGTCGATCACGCCCACCAACACGCTGCCGCCTTCGCGCAACGCACGTTGTTCCAGGCGTTCCAGCTCTTCGTACAGGGCACGGCGATTCGGCAGGCCCGTCAGCGGGTCCGTCATCGCGTAGGACATCAGCTGGACGTTGGCCGAGTGCAGTTGTTCCATCAACATTTCGCGTTGCAGGAAGTTGGCGATCACGTTCGAGAACAGCTTCAACACGGACTCGGCCTGCGGCGCCAACTGCAATTGGCGCGCGCTGGCGGCGCACAACGTGCCCAACAGCTGGCCTTCGTCGGTACGCACGGGCGCGCTGACGTAGGTCTGGATGCCCAGCTGGCGCGCGGCTTCGGAATCCGGCCAGCAATTGGCCACGTCGCTGGTGCACATGCGCCCGTCTTCCAGGGCGCGCTTGCACAGCGTGTCCGACCATGGCACGGACAAGCCTTCGGGAATCTGCAAGTCGCCCACGTTGCGGGCGTAGCGCACATGCTGCAAATCGGCCTTCAGATCGATCTCGGTCAGGTACGTGGATTCCAATCCCGTCACGCTGCCCAACATGTCCAGCAAGGGGCGGGTCAGTTGCTCGACCGTTTTGGCTTGGGGCAAGGATCTGGACAGCCCGGCAAGTATCGGATCCATACGGCATCTCTCCTTCAAGCGCGCTTGCTGCCGCGCGGCAGCGCTGCCGGCCCAAAGGAGTCGGGCCGGACAAACGACCATTATGCACTTGTCGACAATTTGCGCCGGCCCATGAAAAAGCCCGCGCTTCCTGTGTCGGAAGTGCGGGCTTGCATGGCGTTTTTGATCAGGCGACCGGCGCCTGCGTCACGTCAGGGCATTCAGCCAACCACGCGGAAACGCTCGGCATCGTCCATGAAAGGCTTGTCGCCAAAACCGTTCTCGTTGGAGCCGAACGGCATTTGCGCGCGCAGCTTCCACGAGGCCGGCACGTTCCATTCACGCGCGACCACGCCGTCGATCAGCGGGTTGTAATGCTGCAAGCTGGCGCCGACGTTGGCGTTGGCCAGGGCTGCCCAGGTGGACAATTGAGCCATGCCGCCCGACTGCTCGGACCACACCGGGAAGTTGTCGGCATACAGCGCGAATTTTTCCTGCAAGCTGCGCACCACGTCCTGGTCTTCGAAGAACAGCACGGTGCCCACGCCGGCGGCGAAGCTCTTGAGCTTGGCTTCGGTCTTGTCGAAACCTTCGGCCGGCGCAACCTTGCGCACTTCTTCGATGGCCAGGTCCCACAGCTTCACGCTTTCATCGCCAAACAGGATGACGGCGCGCGAGCTTTGCGAGTTGAACGACGAAGGGCTGTGCTTGATGGCTTCCTGGATCAGGCTGGCCAGTTCTTCTTTGGAGGCCGACACATTACGGCCCAGCGAATACTGCGTACGGCGCTTCTTGAGTGCCTCGAGATAAGCGTTGCTCATGGGACTTGACCTTTCGACTGGTAGATAGGGGGTGGTATGGGAACGAATTCTAACGGTCGAACCGTGACACGCGCACTAGCGGCAGGGCCAAAACGGCCGATTTTGGACGGAACAAACTGTTCTATTCGTGGAACGAGCCGGGTTGATAGTGCTGTTTGATGGCATCCGCGGCGCTGACGGTCCGCAGCATCCAATCCCGCAATGCGCATACCCGGCGGTCGGAGGCGCTGGCCGCCGGATACACCAGGTGATAGGCGTATTCCGGCGCCACCCGAACCCCCACGTCGAACAGCCGGACCAGGCGGCCGGCCTGCACGTCGCGTTCGACCAGTTCCCATTCCACCAAGCCCACTGCCGCGCCGTCCATCACGGCTTGCACCACGTGGCTGGATTCCGCGAAGGCGACGCTACGGCTATCGTCGAAGCCATCAACGCCCGCCGCCGCCATCCACATCGGCCAGTTCGGCCAGACAATGCCGCCGGGCCGGCAGTCTACGTAGCACAACGTGTGGTTGAACAAGTCCTGCGGGCGACCCAACGGGCGGCCACATTGCAACAGCGCCGGGCTGCACACGGGAACGACGACGGTATGAAATAGCCGATGGGACACCGCACCGGGGTAATCGCCCGCGCCGAATCGGATGGCCGCGTCCACATCGTCAGCGGCAAAGTCGCGCACGGCATCGCTGATGTCGAACGTCAATGCCAAGCCGGGGTGTTCGGCCTGAAACTGAGGCAGGCGCGGCAACAGCCAGTGCGTGGCAAAGCGCGCGCCCACTGACAGCCGCAGTTGGGCATCGCCCCGCGTCAGCCGTCGCGCCTTGGACACCGCCTGCTGCAACGTGTGCAACGCGTCGGCAGCGGCGTCGAACAGCACCGTGCCGGCAGGCGTCAATTGAATGCTGCGGCTGGTGCGCGTGAATAGCACCACGCCCAGTTGTTCTTCGATCTCTTTGATTTGATAGCTGACGGCTGCTGGCGTCAGCCCAAGTTCGTCGGCAGCGCGCGTGAAGTTCAGGTGACGCGCTGCCGCTTCCAAGGTACGCAAAGCACGGGTGCCGGGCAGCAGGCGATTCATGATCTTCAAGCCAAATTTGATAATGGCGTGAAAATAACTCGTTTCCCCAGGCGCTTGCAATGCAGGATAGTGGCGAAACTTGATGATCAGCCCGGATATCCCTCATGCCCGCCTTGGATAGCTTTCCCTATGTCACGCAGCGCAACGGCCTGCCCGCCACCGCCGCCGACCTGGCCCCGCTGGCGTTTGCCGGCTACGCCCACTTCACCGCGATGCAGGTACGCGGCGGACGGGTCCGGGGCCTGGACCTGCACCTGGCACGTTTGCGCGCGGCCTCGCTGACGATGTTCGGGCAGGCGCTGCCCGATACCGCCATCGTGGATGCGCTGCGTTCGGCCATCGGCGCCAGCCCCGAGGACTTATCCCTGGTGGCCACCGTCTATTCCCCAGCCGGCGAATTCACCGTTGCCCAGGGCGATACCCCGCTGGACATCCTGGTACGGACCGGGCCGCCTTCAAATGGCCCGGCCGGGCCCCTGTCGTTGGCGGCGATGCAACACGAGCGGATGCTGCCGGCCGTGAAGCATGTGGGCGAAGTCGCCAAGACGTATCTGTTGCGGCAGGCGGCCCGGCAAGGCGCCGACGACGCAGCCTTCGTCGACCGGCAGGGTCGTTTGAGCGAGGCGTCCATCTGGAACCTTGCGTTCTGGGATGGGCAGGCCGTAGTGTGGCCCGATGCCCAGATGCTGACCGGCACGACGATGGGTATCGTGCAGCGGCAGCTGCGCGACAGGCAGATACCGCAGCGGGTGCAGCCCGTGAGGTTGGCCGACCTGCCGGCCATGGCGGGGGCCGCCGTGATGAACTCCTGGACGCCGGGCGTCGCGGTGAGGCGTATCGGCGACACCGCGATGCCGGACGCGCCCGCGTTCATGGCATTGCTGCACGACGCCTATCAGGCCGAAGCGTTGATGGCGCCGTGATGGCTTGCGGCCACGCAACGGGATGCCTGCAACGGGATGCCTGCAACGGGATGCCGGCAACGTGGATGCCGGCAAACGGGAGGGGCCGGCAACGATCAGTCGGCGCGGAAACCCGTGGCCTTCACCACATCGCTCCAGCGCTTGGATTCGCTGCTCAACAACGCTTGCAGCGTCTGGCGGTCGGATCCCACCACCACGAAGCCGGCCTCGGCCAGGCTGCGTACGGCAGCGGGCTGACGCAGCGCGGCGGCGCTGTCTTTTTGCAGGCGGTCCAGTACCGCATCCGGCGTGCCGGCGGGCGCGAACAGCGCGAACCACGCGCCGAAGTTCACGGCGGGCAGGCTGCGTTCGGCAAAGGTCGGCACCGCCGACAGCGCGGGCGAGCGCTGCGCGCCGGTGATGGCCAAGGCGCGCACCTTGCCGCCCTGCACTTGCGGCACGGCCAGCGCCGTTGTCACGAACGCGGCCTGCACCGCGCCGGACACCAGGCCGGACACCGCATCGCCCGTTGAGCGGTAGTGGATGGCCTCGATCTTCATGCCCGCTTCGCGCGCAAACAACTCGGCGCCAAAGTGGCCCGGCGTACCCGCCCCGAAGGTGGCGAAGTTGATGCGATCGGACGCCTTCTTCGCGCCGTCGATAAACGCCGTCAGGTCCTGATACGGGGAATCGGCCGGCACGACCAGCACGAAGTCGGCGCGCACCACTTCAGAGATCGGCGCAAAATCGCGCGGCGGATCGTAATTCAGGTTGCGGTAGGTGGCGGGCGAGATGCTGATGGAGCCGACTTCGCCCAGCAGAATCGTCTGGCCATCGGCCGGGCTGCGCGCCACGGTCTGCGCGGCGATCTGCCCGCCCGCGCCCACCTTGTTTTCCACGACCACGCTTTGGCCTAGCAACGGACCCATGTGTTGCGACAGCGTGCGCGCCACGATGTCGGGCCCGGTGCCGGGCGGAAACCCCACGTTCAGCCGCACCGGCCCATTGGGAAATTGCGCCATCGCGGCAAGCGGCACGCACAGCAGGAAGCCGCCCAACAGGCGGCGCAGCATTGAAGTCATGGTTGTCTCCGAGTCGTTTTTATCGTCATGCCACGGCGGATGCCGCGGGTTCAGCAAATGCGGTAGAAGCGCAGTTCGACCCGGTCGGGATAGCGTGCGCCCGTGCCGATGAACAGGCTTTCGTTCATCCAGCCCAGTGCGGGCGCCGCCGTTTCAAAGCGCGGATAGCTGCGGAAATAAATCCTGGCGGGGTCCACGGGTTCGCCGCGCACCAACCGGGCGATGTCGTCCGCGTGGCCGGTGCGTATGCCGGTGTTCTCGACGTAGACGCGATCGCCCTCGGGCGTTTCGATGACGTAGCGCGCGTGAATGTCGGTGTACGTGGCCGAGCGGATCACCTGAAAATCGGCGCCGCCCGGCAGCACCTTGCCTGTCAGGCGTGGGCCTTGCGCGGTGCCGCCCGTAATCGGGATGACGCGGCGGCGGCCTTGCGGCGTGTCGCCCACTTCCTGCGGTGCGCCAACCTGGACGATAACGGTGGTGACGTGTTCGAGCCGGGGGGCTTCGGGGTCGGTCAAGACATCGATGGTGCTCATGGCGTGGCTTCCCGGCTTTTCTTCAAGGCGGCGGGATCGAATCCCGCCAGTTGTTTGTAGCGCAGCGATACGGCCGCCAATTCCTCGTGCGCCATCACATCGTGGATGTCGGTGAAACCGTGGGGCGAGCGTTCTTCGGCCATCTGCATGACTTGTTCGGGGCCATTCAAGCGGTTGCGCAGCACGATGCCGGCCGTGCGCGGCAGGCGCTCGGCCTCATATTCCAACAATGCGACTTCCGGCGTGCGTACGCGACCGCCGGCCGCCTGCGCCAGCCAATCCGACAGGCAGCGCGCGTCCAGGATGGCTTGCGCCGATCCGTTCGAACCAATGGGGTACATGGGATGCGCGGCGTCGCCCAACAGCGTCACGCGCCCCCGCGTCCAGCGCGGCAGCGGGTCGCGGTCCACCAAGGGAAATTCGTAGATGGCTTCTGCGCCGTCGATGATCGCGGGAATGTCGATCCAGTCCCAGCGCCAGTTGGCGAACCTGTCCGCGAACACCGACTTGTCCACCTGGCGGTTCCAGTCGGTGGCCGGCAGTTCGGCGCCCGGCACGGAAAGTTCGGCAATCCAGTTGATCAGCGAGCGCCCTTCGCGGCGCAGCGGTTCAGAGATCGGGTAGCAGACGAACTTCTGGTCCTGATGACCGGCCATGAACATGCTGCGCCCGTCCAGGTAGGGCGGGGCCTCGGTGACCGCGCGCCACAGCATGCGGCCAGAGAAGCGGGGTTCGTCGCCCACCGGATGCAGTTGGCGGCGCAACGCGGAATGGATGCCGTCGGCGCCCACCAGGATATCGCCGCGCACGCGGTGCAACGATCCGTCCGCGCGCCGCCGGAACACTGCCGTGGCGCCGTCCGCGTCCTGCTCGGCGGATTCCAGCACCATGCCCGTCACAATGGCATCGTTGCCCAAACGGTCTCGCACCGCCTGCGCCAGCAGCATCTGGAATTCGCCCCGGTGCACCGAGAATTGCGGCAGCGGATAACCCGCTTGAACGCCACGCGGCTCGCGCCAGATGGGCTGGCCGAACTTGTTGTAGTAGTGCAGCTGCGACGTTTCGATGGCGCGCTCGGCCAGCGCGGGCATCAGGCCCAGCTGTTCCAGCTCGCTGACCGCGTGTGGCAGCAGGTTGATGCCCACGCCCAGCGGTCTCAGTTCCTGGGCGCTTTCATATACGCGGCATTCGATGCCGCGCCGATGCAGCATCAGCGCGAGCGTCAGCCCGCCGATGCCGGCGCCGGCGATGACGATTTGCATGTCTACTCCTGGTCTTATTTGTTATGCAACATAACAAAATTGCCGCCGATTCCGCACCGGGGATTTCCCGTAATCCGGTAGCGCGGCGCGCATGACTGCATTAGTGTTGAGCCCCCTGACACCAGGACCCTGCCCCGCGCCGCCGCCATGTCACGAGCCGCATCCCAACGCCCCCGCCGCCCCGGCGCGCGAGGCGAGCAGTTTCAGCCCCACGTCCCCGGCGTCCAGTACGGCGCACTGGACGGTCTGGTCGGCTACGCCATCCGCCGCGCGCAGATCGTTATCTATGAGGACTTCCTGGCCGCGTTGGCGCCGTGGGACATCACGCCCCAGCGGTTTTCGGCGCTGACATTGATTGCGGCGAATACTCACCTGAAACTAACGGACCTGGCCCGCATCCAGGGCATCGCGCGGTCGGGCGCCGTGCAGATCGTGAACCAGTTGCAGGCGCTGGGCTATGTGGAACGGCAGGACGCCGAGCACGATAAGCGCGCCTATTCCCTGGCAGCAACGGACGCCGGCCGCGCCGTGCTGGCCGACATTACAGAGGCCGTGCAGGCGCATGACGCGCGGATCAGCCAGGAACTGGGTGCGGCGGAAAAGCGGCAGCTGATTGAATTGCTGGGCAAGCTGGGGGCTTAGGCCCGGGCGGCTATTGCCCAAACGAGCGCCGGCGCAGCCCCCCCATAAGGGCGGCATGGCCGCTGCGAGCGCGCCCGTGGTGCTACGATCCACCGACCCGTTTACACGTGAAGGAACCCATGCCGACCCCCATGCGCCAGCAACACCCATTCATGCCAACGCCCGAAGCCATGCAGCGCCGCCTGGAGCTTGAGAACGTGCACAATGCGCGCGACCTGGGCGGGCTGGCCGGGATCGACGGCCGGCGCGTGCGGCGGGGCAAACTGTTTCGCAGCGGCAACCCGGGCCGCGCCAGCGCCGCCGACCTGGAACGGCTGGGCGCGCTGGGTTTGGAAGCCGTCATCGACTTTCGCGCTGAACCGGAAAAGGCCCACGACGAGGCGCACTTCGGCCAACGCTTTCACTGGATTGCATCGCCCGTGCTGGACGGCAATATGGCCATGGCGTCCCTGCTGCCGCGCCTGCGCGACGCCAGCCCGGCATTCGCGACGACCATGATGGTCGAGATCTACCGAGAATTTCCGTCGCGCTACCAGGCCGCGTTTGGCGGCTTCATGAACACGGCGATGACGGGCAAGACGCTGCTCTTTCATTGCACGGCGGGCAAGGACCGCACCGGCTTCGCATCGCTGTTGCTGCTATCGGCGCTGGGCGTGGCGCAGGACGATATCCTGTCGAATTATCTGGAATCGAATCACTGCAACGCCCGGTTCTTTGAGGACATCCTGGCGAAGTCCAGCGCCAGCGGCATCAAGGACGACGTGATGATGCCGCTGCTGGAAGTGGCGCCCGCGTACCTGGACGCGTCGGTGCAAGCCATCAAGCAGGAATACGGCAGCATGGAACGGTATCTGAAAGACGCGCTGAAGATAGACGCCGACGTCTTGCGCAATCATTACCTGGAAGCCTGAATCTTGCCGCACGGGCGCGATTCAGTGGCTTCGGCGGGTTCAGCTACTTCAGCCGCTTCAGTTGCTTCAGTTGCTTCAGTCGCCCGAGCTGCGGCGCAGCCGATCGGAAGACTGCTTGTTCAAGCGCTTTGCCTCTTCTTCGGCGTAGTCTTCTTCGCCGGGGTCGTATGAGCCTTCGTGCATGCAGCTGCTGCGATACCACTGGCACTCGCTGCTACGGGAGTCTCCCAAGCCAACCATGGAACATCCTGTACCCATCGCGATTAGCGACGCTGCCGCACCGCAACGGATCAACTGTTGAATCGACATAAGCTTGCCCTACCGTTGAATCTACAACGCCCTTTATAACAGTGCCGCATCACTGTTTTGGCGTGCATGGGCGTGCGCATTACATCCCCTAACTGAAACCCTAGGATCGAAACCATGCTGAAGGACCGCGCATTTCTGGCTTGGCTTGCCGTCTTTGCCGTGGTGGCCGGCACACTGATTGCGTTGCTGTGGCCACGGACGTCGGCGCCTGTATCGATTGGGGGTGGCGGCTATGACCTGTCGGATTGGGTGTACACGCTGTCGCTGCTGGCGTTCACGGGATTGTGGTCGACGGTGGCGACGCTGATCGGGCTAAGCCGAAACAACGCGCATGCCGCGAAGCGGGCGTATCGATTGGCGGCGGTCGGGCTCACGACATTCGTGGTGGCGGTGGTGGCGTTTGGCGGGAACTTGCATTGAGGCATTCAATGGCCATGTGTCCAAGGCCAAAGGCAAACGCAAAGGCAAAGCAAAAAGCCCGCTGAAACGTAGCGTTTCAGCGGGCTTTTTTGCGAGGAATTCTTGGTGCCGACGGCGAGACTCGAACTCGCACAGCTTTCGCCACTACCCCCTCAAGATAGCGTGTCTACCAATTTCACCACGTCGGCATTCACCAGATTTCTGTAACCCTACCGATAGGCAAGGCCAGAAAGTCGAGCATTCTAGCATGGATTTAGTAGAACCCGGAATGGAGCAGATTTCGGGCTCCGGTCCCAACGGCGCAAAATAAAAAAGCCGGCGCGCACGCCGGCTTTTTCAACCTTGCCCGATCTTACTTGGCAGGCGTTTCAGCCGGCTTGGTGGCCGGAGCGGCCGGGGCAGCGGGCACCGAAGCGTCCGGCTTGGCCGGCGCGGCAGGCGCCGCCGGAACCGAAGCGGCACCCGGAACCGAAGAACCACCGGCTGCGGGAGCAGCGGGGGCTGCGCCCGGCACTTGCGGCACGGAGCGGTCGGCCGGGAAGCTTTGCATCACGCCGGAGTCAACGGCCGGGCCGCTGGTGCCCTTGTGGCTGACGTAGGCCAGGCCGGCGGTGGACGCAAAGAAGACCACGGCGGCCCACTTCGTGGCGCGCGACAGGAAGTTGGCAGCGCCAGTGGCACCGAACAGGCTGCCGGACGAGCCGCTACCGAAAGCGGACCCCATGTCGGCACCCTTGCCCTGCTGCAGCAGGACCAGGACGATGATAGCCAGCGCGGAAAGTACTTGGACGGCCAGCAAAAGTTTAAGCATCAAGGGCATTACAGACTCCGGAACGGAAACTTAGATGGCGGCAATACGCAAAAATTCTTCAGCCACTAGCGACGCGCCGCCGACCAGGGCCCCGTCGATATCAGTCATGGCGAACAAACTGGCGGCGTTGGCAGCTTTGACGCTACCGCCGTATAAAACTTGTACTTGCGCCGCGCCCAGCGTGCGCAGGGCGGCGCGGATGGCGCCGTGAACTTCCTGCGCTTGCTCGGGGCTGGCAGTGCGGCCGGTGCCGATGGCCCAGACGGGCTCATAAGCCAGGACCATGCGCGCCACCGATTCGGCGCCCAGGGCCAGCACGGGCTTCAACTGGCGCTCGATGACGGCCAGCGTGTTGCCCGCTTCGCGATCCGCCAGCGATTCACCGACGCAGACCACCGGGGTCAGGCCTGCGGCCAGCGCGGCTTGCGCCTTGGCGGCAACGATTTCGTCGGTTTCACCGTGCAGCACGCGGCGCTCGGAGTGGCCGGCCAATGCCCAGCGGCAACCGAATTCTTTCAGCATTGCACCGGACACTTCACCGGTGTAGGCGCCTTTTTCGTGTGCGCTGACGTCTTGCGCGCCCCACGACACGCTGCTTCCGGTCAGGGCCGAGCCGGCTTGCGCCAGATAGGGAAACGGAACACAGATGCCGATCTCGCAGTGGCTCGCGGCATCCGCGGCGCGCAGCTCGGTCAGCAACGCGGCGTTCTCGGCCAGGTTGCCGTGCATCTTCCAGTTGCCCAGCACAAGGCGGGCGCGATTGTCGACTGAAGTCATGGCAGGTGTCAGAGTGGGGGTGAGCCCCGGGCAATGATGCAACCGCCCACGGGCCTGCCTGGAAAAAATTCCAGGCGAAACCCAAGATTGTATCCTGTTGCGCGGCGATACGCCGATCGCCGCGCGATTCTTACATTGTCAGGATGATTTTGCCGATGTTTTCACCGCCTTCCATCATGGCGTGCGCCTTGGAGGCCTCGGCCAGCGGGAAGGTGGCGTGAACGATGGGCTTGATGGCCCCTTTTTCCAGCAAGGGCCAAGCCTGTTCGCGCAGGGCGCGGGCGATGGCGCCCTTGAAGGCGACGGGACGGGGACGCAGGGTGGAGCCCGTGATGGTCAGGCGGCGGCGCATGACTTGCGAGGTGTCCACGTCGGCGCGGGAACCGCCCAGTTGCGCAATGATGACGATGCGGCCGTCATCGGCCAGGCACTGCATGTCGCGGGCGATGTAGTCGCCGGCCACCATGTCCAGGATGACGTCCACGCCGCGCCCATCGGTCGCGTCCATGACTTCCTTCACGAAATCCTGGGTTTTGTAGTTGATGCCTTTTTCAGCACCCAGTGCCTCGACGGCACGGGCGCGGTCGTCGCTGCCGACCGTGGCGAACACGCGGTTGCCCATGGCGCGCGCCAACTGGATCGCCGTGGTGCCGATGCCGCTGGCGCCGCCGTGCACCAGCAGGATCTCGCCTTCGGACAGGCGGCCGCGATCGAACACGTTGCTCCAGACCGTGAAATAGGTCTCGGGCAAACCGGCCGCTTCGACGTCGGACAAGCCCTTGGGAATGGGCAGGCATTGCGCCACGGGCGCCACGCAATATTCGGCGTAACCACCGCCGGCCACCAGGGCGCAGACCTTGTCGCCCACGGCAAAACCGCTGTCGGCAACGTCGCCGCCCACGATCTCACCGGCCACTTCCAGGCCCGGCAGGTCGGACACGCCACGCGGCGGGGCATAGTTGCCCTTGCGCTGGAAAACGTCGGGGCGATTGATGCCCGCGGCGCTGACTTTGATCAGGACTTCACCCGCGCCGGGTTCGGGCGTGGGGCGTTCTACGGGGACCAGGACCTCGGGGCCCCCGGGGCGGGAGATTTCTACAGCGTGCATCGCGTGCCTCCTTTGCAGCAAATAGATTATTATTGCGCCCTTTACGGCATCTCGCGGGATCGTTCGGGCAGAATGTTTGCCTGACGGCCGAATCCCCAAACCGTAACGCCGCGACCCGACGCGCGGCGCGGCATCACCCCGGAAGCGTGGCAGAGTGGTCGATTGCACCGGTCTTGAAAACCGGCAACGGGCAACCGTTCGTGAGTTCGAATCTCACCGCTTCCGCCAGACCCTCGACAGCAGCCCACGCGCCTTTGCGGCGCGGCTGCGTTCCCCTACCCGTGTTGCAGACCGGCCCGAAATACGGCCTTGGCCCCGGCGCCCGCGCGCTATATCGGCAGGTGCCACGCAAAGACACCGGCTTCCCGTAGCGTCACGGGGCATCCTCTCCCGACATGTAGCGCGTGCACAGTTCCCTGAGCCGCAATAGCGCGGGTGGCAGTGTTTTGCCTTCCAGAGTCACAAACACAAACTGGGACGACAACTCCAATGCCGGTCGGATATCCAAGTGCACCAACTCGCCATGGGCGATTCCAGGCTGCGCCACGCGCAGCACGCCAAAGAACACCGTATCGCTGGTTCGGACCAAATCGACCAGCGGGTGGATGTCGTTCGATTGGTACTGGATCGCTTCGATGAAATGCGCTGTTGGGCCGAAATAGGCATTCAGTCGGTGCATCACCTCGTCGCTCATGGCTCGGCCGCTGGCGGCTACGCCGAAACGACGCAAGGCCTGAAAATCGAGATCGGTCCGGCCGGCCAGTGGATGCCCGGTCCGAACCACGAAGCCCAGCGGCGTGCGGGGAAAGAACATCAGATGCAGATCCGCGTCGGCCGGGATGTGATTGCGGTGAACCACCAGCGCGTCGACCGCCCCCTCGCGCAGCTCTTGCACCTGCATCTCGGGTGCACCGCCGCTTAGCAGCAGCTTGATTGCCGGATAGCGCTCCTTCATCTCGCGCAGCAGCGGCACCGAAAGAATCGCGGTGGGCGTGGGGCCGAGGCCCAGCCGCAGCGTGCCGCCCGCGTAGTCGGCCAACAGGCTGGCGCTGCGACGCAGCTCGGACAGTTCGACCCGGATGCGCCGCGCACGCACGATGGCCAACTCGCCCAGCGCTGTCAGCGTTTTCTCTTTGTCGCGTTCAAGCAAGCGGCCGCCCAGCGTTTCTTCAAGCGCCTGGATACTGCGGCTGAGGGCGGGCTGTGTCAGGTGCAGTTTGACGGCTGCACGGCTGAAAGATCGAGTCTCCACCAACACAAGAAAGTGTTCCAGCTGCTGCAAGTTCATGCGGACCCCGTGGTTTTATTACTTCTTAATTATGCTTTGATGATTAATTATGCATTGGACGTAATGAATCGGGACTTCCAGAATGCGGGTTCACCATCCGAATTCAACTGGAGCAACAGGCCATGGCCCTCGGTTCGCGCTTTCCGCAGTCGGCTTCTCCCCGTTTTCAACGCCTGATAGGCCTGGCCGCGGCCGGCACGCTGGCCATGGCTTGCGCCGCGCCAGCTAGCGCCGCCGACTGGCCGGCCCGCCCGGTCTCGGTATTTGTTCCCGTGGCTGCCGGCGGCGCGGCCGACGCGCTGGCGCGTGCCTGGGCCGCCTACGCCGGCAAAGAGATCGGCGGCACCGTGGTGGTGGAAAACAAGCCCGGCGCCAACGGCAGCATCGCGGCCGCCTATGTGGCCAAGCAGCCGGCCGACAGCTATGCGCTGCTGTTCGGCAGCACGTCCAACATGTCGGTAAACCCATTCACCTACTCGCAGCTGGCCTACAACCCCATTCGCGACTTCGATCCGGTCACGAAGATCGCCGGCACCTCACAGGTGCTGGTGGCCAATCCAGCCACCGGCATCCGGTCGGTGGATGACCTGGTGAAGAAGGCCAAGGCCAGCCCCGGTCATCTGAACTACGGCTCGGCCGGTATCGGCAATTCCACACACCTGAACGTGGCATTTCTGGCCGAGCACTTCAAGATCGAGATGTCGCACGTACCGTACAAGGGCGCAGCGCCGGCAATGATGGATTTGATCGGCGGACAAATCGACCTGACCGCGGACGCGCTTACCGGCGCGGTGCCGCAGGTCAAGACCGGCAAGGCGGTACCGCTGGTGATCTTCGGCGCAGACCGCGTCGCGCAGCTTCCCGATGTGCCCACGATTGCGGAGGTCGGCGTGCAGGGCTTTCCCGGCGACGCCTGGTACGGCTTGATGGCGCCCAAGGGCACGCCCCCCGAGATCGTGACTCGGCTTACCGAGGCCACGCGCAAGTTCTGGGCTGATCCGGCGGTGCGCAAGCAAATGGCCGACATCTACATGACGCCGCCCAAGGAGCTTGGACCCGCCTCGGTGGCGGAGTCGATGAAAACCGAGGCCGATGTGTGGGGCCCGATCGTGAAACGCCTGGGCGTGCGCAACGACTGATTTGTGCCGGGCCCCGCGCGCCCGGCTTTTTATTGAGGTATCCATGAACGCTATCCCCTCCCCGCGGTTGGCCGAGGCCGTTGAACACCTGCCGCGCGGTGAAGACTTCCTGCTGTGGCCGCCCTGCCTGCAGTCGTATGGCTATCGCATTGTCGATCGCCTGTTCGCCACCCGCGCCATCCGCCGTGGTTCGCAGCCACGCCCCTTGCCGCGCGCTCCCGAAATCGACGTGCGCTTCACGCAGGGCGATGAACAGCTGGGTGTGGCCGATCTGATGGACCGCAACAACGTTGCCGGCCTGATCGCGATCCATCGCGGCCACATTGTTCTGGAACGCTATGGCCTGGGTTTCCAGGCGCATGAGCGCTGGTCGACCATGTCCACGGTCAAGTCCATGACGGCCATGCTGACGGGCGCGGCCTTGCACGACGGCTCGATTGCGAGCCTGGACGACCCGGTGACGGCCTATGTGCCGGCGCTGGCCGGCTGCGCCTACGATGCCGTGACGGTGCGCCACCTGCTGACAATGTCATCAGGTATCGCCTGGGAAGAAAACTACACCGACAAGTCCTCGGATGTGAATCGCTATAGCAAATCGCTGGCCGACAAGGTGCCGGGCGGCGTGCTGGGCTTGCTGCGCGCCTGCCATCGCGCCCACGACGCCGGCCGGGTATGGCACTACAACACCGGGGATACGTATCTGCTGGGCGCGGTACTCAGCGCCGCCACCGGCGGGACGCTGGCCGACTATATGTCACGGCGAATCTGGCAGCCGTGCGGCATGGAATTCGACGGGTTCTACACGCTGGAATCTGACGATGGCCAGGAGATCGGAGGCAGCCGCGCGGGCATGACGCTACGCGACATCGGCCGCTTCGCACAGTTCGTCCTGGACGATGGCGTGGCGGGCGGCGAGCGCATCCTGCCCGAAGGCTGGGTCGCACGGTCCGGCACCCCGGCATTCCAGATCCCGGCCGACCAGCACACCGCCCATCGAGAGGCGCTGGGCCTCGCGGCGTACGGCTACAGCTGGTGGCTGCGCGAGGACGGCGCGATGATGGCCATGGGCCATTCCGGTCAGCGCATCTTCATCGATACGCGCGCACAGCTGGCGGTGGTGCAGCTTGCCGCCTATCCCGAGCCGCGCTACGCGAGCCCCAACGAGCCAGACCGCGATGCAGCACTGAACGCTTTCATTCTTGCCCTGCGCGAGGCCACGGGCGCATAAACATGGGCCGGCGCCGGGCGATGATCCGCGCCCGGCATCGCGACGGAACCTTGCGACACCGCGGAGCGCTGCGCCCCACCTCTGTTTCAGTGGCGGCCGTTCGCACACGCGGTGATCCGGGTTTTCCCTAGCGCAAGACTTGAGTATCATCCGCGCTCCGGTCGTTGTTGTACGGCCCCAGGCGCCTCCAGGATCTCAGTTTCCATGCAATGCCCTCGCTGCAATTGGCAGAACCCCGCCTCGAATACGCAATGCTTCAGTTGCCAGGCGCCGCTGCCTGTCCCGGCTTCGTCGGCCGCCCAACCCGCCGGCGCATTCGCCACGGGCAAGAAAAAAACAAAACCCGCCAAGGCCTCCGCGCCTAAAGCCGCCGCCCGGTCCGCCCCCGCCGGACAAGGCAACGCGCTGGTGTTCCCCAGCATCTGGCCACGGCTGGGTGCAAGCGCAATAGACGCCGTGGTGATGGCAGTGGGGATGACCGTCTTGATCCTGGCGTCCCAGCTGACCTACGAGGGCTTGACCGGTGACAAGGCGCCCTTCTGGATTGCCTTGATCGCCGGATTGATCGGCTGGTTTCTGCCCGCCATCATGGACGCGTGGGGCAACGGGTCGCCGGGCAAGCGCGCGGTGAAACTGCGCGTGGTCAATCGCAAAGGCAAGGCGCCGGGCCTGGTGCGGTCGTTGTGGCGGCACACGTTGAAGTACACGGTGAACATGCTGCTGCCGGGCCTGTTTCACCATTTGCAGCAAATGATCTTTGGCGAACGCGCCATGCACAACGCCTTGGCCGGCACGCACGTGATCACACGCGATGCGAACCCGCACGCGATGCAGGCGGCCGTGGCGCGCGCCCCGTCCGTCACCGGCGCGGGCAAGTTCCTGTTTTTTGTTTTCGGCACCCTGGTCCTGGTGGTGGTGGGCATCGTCATTGGCGTGAACGCCACCGGCGATCGCAACAGCGACAACCCGCTGCATGCGGATATCAACCGCTACGACCTGGTATCCGACCCGGTGCGCCGCCTGGCGGAAAACCACTATCGGCGCACGCAGAAGTTTCCGGCCAGCCTGGACGACCTGGGCATCAGCCAGCAGTCCATGCAAGACAGCGGCTTTTCCAAGGTGGAGATGAACCCGGTCAACGGCGTATTGCGCTTCACCATTGCCGGCACGCCCAGCACCGACGGCACGCCCAGCCTGGCGGGCAAGCATCTGGTCTACGTGCCGGAACTGCGCGCCGAACGCAAAGGTGGAGGCGTGCGCCGGTGGCAATGCGGCAGCGACGACATCCCCGCCAGCGACCGTACCTACAGTTGCCGCCACGACGCCAGCGCCTTCTCGCGCTAGGCCACCCGGCCATTCTCAGCACCCGCCAAGCAACCGACGTAACGACGGAACCCACGCATGTCCGCCTTGATCGAAGCCATCCACCGCGCCGAAGACGGCAGCGACTTGCCAAAAATGCTGTCGCTGTGCGACCAGGCCGTGCGCGAACAGCCGGCATCGGCCACCGCGTGGGCCTTGCGTGCCCGCTGCCACGCGCAACGCAAAGCCTATGTCCAGCGTGACGCAGACCTGGCGCGCGCGCTGGCGCTGGACCCGCAATGCAGCGACGCCATCGCCGTGCAGGCGGTGGTGCAATACGACGACGGCGACAAGCAGCAGGCGTGGCGCGGATTACGCGATGCCCGCCAACGCGCGCCTTCGCACTTTGGCCTGCTGATGGCCGAAGGCTACCTGCTGATCAACGACCGCCGCCTGGAAGACGCCATTGCCAGCTGGACCCGCGCCTCTCAAGTGCGTTCGGCCGCCGCCGCGCCGCACTGCTATATCGGATCAAACCTGCACAACGCCGGTCGCTATACCGAGGCCCTGCCCTACCACCAGCGTGCCGTCGCGCTGGCGCCCAACAACGGCGGCTTTTTGTACGATGCCGGCAATAACTACCGGCGCCTGGGCGACCTGCAAAACGCCATCGCCATGTTCGACCGCGCCCGCGCCATCCTGGGGGAACAAAACGCCATCCAGCACAACCGCGCGTCCTGCCTGCAAGCCATGGAACGCCACGCCGACGCCATTGAGGAATGGACCAGCCTGCTGCGACGCGAGCCCGACTGGGACTGGCCGCTGGAAGGCAAGGCGCGGTCGCTGCACCGGCTGGGTCGCGCGGACGAAGCCGTGCCCTTGTGGCGCCATCTGGATACGCTGTCCGACACCGGCTGGGAGGGCCGCAAGGAACAAGCGCGCGAATACGTGCGCAGCCGCGAACCGAAACTTGCCGAAGAAGCGCTGATCGGCCTGGACCCGCTTGATAGCGGCGACGCGCAGCTTTTGTTCGTGGCGGGCAACGCCCAGCGCGACCAGCGCAATTGGGAAGCCGCGCTGGCGTACTACCTGAAAGGCTATGAGCTCGCCCCCAGCGACGACTTCCTGCCCGGCAACGCGGCCGACATGCTGAACTACCTGGAACGCTACGACGAAGCGCTGCCGCTGGCCGAGGTGGCCATTTCGCTGGACCCAGACTGGCTGAAATGGCGTCGCGTCCGCATCGAAGCGCTGACGCATTTGAACCGCGCCGACGAGGCCGTGGCCTACGCCGACACCGCCCTGGAACGTTGGCCCGACAGCGGCCCGCTGCACGCCGAGCGCATCAACGCGCTGATCGCCGCCAAACGCAATGACGAAGGGCTGGCCGCTTGCGACCGGCTGCTGGCGCTGGACCCCGACTACCGCAGTTGGGCGCTGTTCGCGCGCGGCCGGATCTACGGCCAGATGAAGCGCCACGCGGAATCGGCCGTGGCCTACCGCCAGGCCTCCTCGTCCTACCAGCAAAACGGCAAGCCGTATTTTCAGGAGCTGTCGATGAAGAACGCGCTGGAAGCGGAAGCGGCCGCCGCCAAACCCGCCGGCTTCCTGGGACGGCTGTTCGGCCGCAAGTAGCCGGAACGCGCGCGGCGGGATGTTATAGTCACGCCCGCTGCCGACCCTTGCAAAGGGCCGCGCATCGCCCGAGTGGTGAAATTGGTAGACACAAGGGACTTGAAAAAATTTGAGCCCTTTGGAGGAAACTTCAAAGGTGTAGCCCGTCAAACTCGGCGAATGCCCTGGACTTGTTCCGAGCCAACGCCGAGCCAAGCCCCGATTGAAAAATCGGGGAAGGTGTAGAGAGCAGACGGCGGGCACCTAAGGCCGCAAGGCTATGGTGAAGGCGTGCTCCAGACCACGAACAGCGCACCCGCGCTGGCGGCGAAAGCCGAAGTGGTAAGAAAATCCCTCGACCGCAAGGTCGTACCGGTTCGATTCCGGTCTCGGGCACCACTTTTGCGATCGAAAGGCATCGGCCTTTCGGGTCGCCTGTCTTGCGCCTGCCCTGCGCTTTCCCCGGCTTTCCCTTTCTTCCTGTCGTCTTGAACGCCCCCGCCGCCCGCCCCCCTTTCATCGTCCTGGACGCCTGCGTCCTGATGTCCGGCATCTTGCGGCGGCTGCTGTTGCGTCTGGCGGATGCCGGCGTGTACGCGCCGGTGTGGACCGAACGCATTGGCGAGGAATGGCGCCGCAACGCGTCGCGCATCTGGGATATTCCGCCCGAGGTGCTGGCCGAGTTCTGGGCCGAGATGAATGCGCGCTTTCCCGACGCCAACGAAGCCGACACCCAGGTGTATGAGGCCTCGTTGCGCTACAGCGACCCCAAGGACTTCCACGTGATTGCCGCCGGCCTGGCGCGCCGCGCGCGTTGTGGCTGGCAGCAGCCGCCCGTGGTGCAGGTGCTGACCTGGAACCTGAAGGATTTCAACCGGTCGGAATTGCGGCGCCAGGGGCTGGATGTCTACAACCCCGATCGCATGCTGGTGCAATGGTGGCAGGCGGACGCGAGCGCCATGCGCGCGGCCATTGCGCAGATTCCCGACGACTACGTTGCGCTGGGCCGCGAGCCCGAACCCTTGGCCACGACGCTGCATCGCGAACGCTTGTATGGCTTGAAGAGCCTGGTGGCGCGCGACGCGGGGTGAAAAGGCGGGGCGGCTTCTGAAACGACTGCTGAGGCGACTGCTGGGGCGCCTTGCAGGGCGACAAGAGGGCAAAAAAAGGGCCTGGCCAGCTTGCGCCGCACCAGGCCCGGAGCCAAGCGTGTTCCCCGTGGTCAGTCGACCTCGACGAACGTTTCTTCGCGCTTCTTTCGCAGCGCCGGCAGCATCACCAGCACCAGCAAAATGGCGGCCAGCGCCAGCAATGTGGCGGACAGCGGACGCGTGACGAAGGTGCTGAATTCACCTCGCGACAGCAGCAGCGCCCGACGGAAGTTTTCTTCCATCATCGGACCCAGCACCAGGCCCAGCAACAGCGGCGCGCCTTCGCAGCCCAGCTTGCTCCAGACATACCCGATGACGCCGAAGATGGCGAACATGAAGATGTCGAACACGTTGTAGTTCAGCGAATACACGCCAATCGTGCAGAACACCAGGATTGCCGGGAACAGCATGCGGTAGGGAACGCGCAACAGCTTCACCCAGATGCCGATCAACGGCAGGTTCAAGATGACAAGCATCAGGTTGCCGATCCACATGGACGCAATCAGGCCCCAGAACAGCTCGGGGTGGCTCGTCATCACTTGCGGGCCGGGCTGGATGTTGTGGATGGTCATCGCGCCCACCATCAAGGCCATGACCGCGTTGCCCGGAATACCCAACGTCAGCAGCGGGATGAACGAGGTTTGCGCGCCCGCGTTGTTAGCGGATTCCGGACCTGCCAAGCCGGCCGGATGCCCCTTGCCGAAACGCTCGGGCTGTTTCGACAGCTTCTTCTCCAGCGTATAAGAGGCAAACGCCGACAAAACAGAACCGCCGCCCGGCAAAATGCCCAGCGCCGAACCCAGGGCGGTGCCCCGCACGATGGCGGGCGCGGCTTCGCGGAACTCTTGCCGGCTGGGATACAGCGAACCCACCTTGTCGGTGATCTCGACCCGATTCTCTTTCTGCTCCAGGTTGGCCATGATCTCGGACAGCCCGAAAACGCCCATCGCGACGATGGCGAAGTCGATACCGTCCTGCAATTCCGGGATGCTGAAATCGTAGCGGGCGACGCCCGAATTGACATCGGTGCCGACCATGCCCAGCAGCAAGCCCAGCAGGATCATGCAAATCGCCTTGGGCAGCGACCCTGACGCCAGCACCACCGCGCCGATAAGACCCAGGGCCATCAAGGAAAAGTACTCGGCGGGTCCGAACGCAAACGCCACTTCCGCCAGGGGCGGCGCGAAGGCCGCGATCAACACCGTGGCGACGCTACCCGCGAAGAAGGACCCGATGGCAGCAAGCGACAAGGCCGCGCCGGCCCGTCCGTTGCGCGCCATCTGGTGACCATCCAGCACCGTCACCACGGCGGACGTTTCGCCCGGCAGGTTCACCAGAATGGCCGTCGTCGAGCCGCCATACTGGGTGCCGTAGTAAATGCCCGCCAGCATGATGAGGCCGGCCGTGGGCGGCAACACATACGTGATGGGAAGCAGCATCGCGATGGTGGGCACCGGCCCCAGGCCCGGCAATACGCCCACCAACGTGCCCAACAGGCAGCCCAGGAATGCGTAGCTGAGGTTTTCCGGCGTGAACGCCACGGAGAAACCCAGCATCAGGTTTTGCAGTAGTTCCATTGCCGTCTCCTAGTTGGCGAATGCGCTGGGCCACAGGGGAAATATCAAGCCCAGGCCGCGGATGAACGCAAGGTAGGAGAACGCCACGAGGAACAGGCCGTTGGCAACGGCGACTTTCCAATTGAATTCGTGGCTGGCAAGGCTGCTGATGAGCACCAGCAGAAAAACTGAAAGGTAAAGCCCCAGGTGCGAAAGCGCGAAACCGTACAACACCACCGACCCGACCACCAGGAAGAGAATGCGGAAGTCGTAGCGGCTGATGGTGGTCGTCTGGGCGTTCTTGGCCAGCGCGCTGATCAGCACGACGGCGCCCATCAGCGCCAGGACGATGCCCAGCCAGAAAGGGAAATATCCCGGTCCCATACGTGCCGCGCTTCCCATGGAATATTCGGTGGCCTGCGCGGAAAAGGCCCCTCCCAAAGCAATGAACATGGCTCCGGACCAAAAGTCCTGTCTGTTTCTAATCAAGCTGCGGTCTCCCTTGTCTGACGCGCCGAACCATCACTGAAAACAACGGCGCGTGCTTATCTCAACGCCTTGCGGCACCGTCGCGAACGACAGGCAGAAAAGCGAAGTGGAAGATCCTAAATCGCATGCCGACATATCGAACATCCGTAAGAACCATGACTTTTTTGGGGATATCCCTGAGTCAAATAGTGGACATTTTTCACCTGTCTGGCCGTGATGGCGGCTTACAAACACCCTTCACTTTGCTTTCAACGCAGGCACTGCGGCGATGTTGGCCAAGGACGAAAAAGTTCCAGGGGTGACGTGAAAAAATTTTCGCAGTGGCTGCGCCGCGCAACTTTTTTTGCACCAACGTCCGACTTCAAGCGTGCGCGCGAAAACAAAAACGCCCGCAAGTTGCGGGCGTCCGTGGGGTTGATTCGGTGTCGGGTGAAGGCGGCCTCAAGCCGGTGCCGCCGCGCTGGTCAGTGGTCGTGGTTGCTGGCCGCGAAGCCCGCGGCGTTCAGTACGTCGATGACTTCCAGGATGTGGTCCGGGCCACGGGTCTGCAAGACAAAATCCACTTCGACATTGCGCACCGGCAATGACGTGAAAGCGCGTTGGTGATGCACTTCGGTGATATTCGCCTGCGCGTCGGCAATGAGTTTGGTGGCATGCGCCAGCGCACCCGGCAGGTCGCGCAAGTCCACGCGGATACGGGCAAGGCGGCCGGCGCGCACCATGCCGCGTTCGATCAGCTCGCCCAGCATCAGCGGGTCAATGTTGCCCCCCGTCAGCACCAGGCCGATGCGCTTACCCTTGTAGCGGTCGCTGCCCGCTTCCTGCGCGCGCAGCAGGGCCGCCAGGCCCGCCGCGCCGGCGCCTTCGACCACGGTCTTTTCAATTTCCAGCAGCACGACGATGGCGTGCTCGATGTCGCTTTCGCTGACCAGTTCAATGTGATCGACCAGCTTGGCGACGATGGGCTGCGTCAGCGCGCCGGGCGACTTCACGGCGATGCCTTCCGCAATGGTGTATTGCCCCTGCGGCATGTCCATGCCCTTGACCGCCGCGTACATCGACGGAAAGCGCTCGGTCTGCACGCCCACGATCTCGATGTCCGGCTTCAAGGCCTTGGCCGCCGTGGCCACGCCTGAAATCAGCCCGCCGCCGCCGATGGCGATGACCATCATGTCTAGCTGCGGCTGGTCTTCCAGCATTTCCAGCGCCACGGTGCCCTGCCCCGAAATGACGGCTTCGTCGTCGTAGGGGTGGATCATGATCAGCCCGCGCGCCTGCGCCAGCTCGTAGCCGTGCGCCTTCGCATCGTCGAACGTATCGCCCGCCAACACCACCTCGGCGCCAAAGCGGCGCGTGTTGGCCACCTTGACGGTGGGCGTGAAGCGCGGCATCACGATCACGGCCGGTACGCCCATGCGCTGCGCATGGTAGGCCACGCCTTGCGCATGGTTGCCGGCGGACACCGCGATAACCCCCTTGGCGCGCTCCTCGTCCGACAAGCTGAGCATGCGGTTCAACGCGCCGCGTTCCTTGAACGACGCCGTGAATTGCAGGTTCTCGAACTTCAGCCAGATCTCGGCGCCGAAGATGTCGGACAGCGTGCGGGACAAGGTAAACGGGGTCTTCAAGACCTGGCCGCGCAAGTGTTCGCGGGCGGTCTGGATGGAAGCGATATCGATCACGATGGGTGGGTCCTGTTAACGCACAGGCAGAAAATTGAACAGCAAGAGGCCTTGCGCATAGTTGATCCCGATGCGGCGGGAATTCTCGCCAAGCAGGTTGGCGATCAGGTCCAGCCTGCCGATGATGGCGCCGAACTCGCGTTCGAAGCTCAGGTTCGTGGCATTGGGAGACATTTCATTGGCCAGCAAAAGCAGCTCGCCCTGATTGTTGCGGCGCGAGGCCAGCAGCCAGGCGGCAGCCTCGACGTTCCGTGCGGCATTGTAGACCCGCTGGCCGTCCAACGCGTCGGTGGCATACAGGCGGGTCTTGCCGTTGTGCGCGGCGATGATGGTGTCGGCCATGCCGTAGATGAACGCGCCGACGCGGTCACCGGAGTAGTTCGGGTCCAGCGACACGGCCAGGATCTGGATGTCTCGCAGGCCGGCCAGGTCGCTGGGCGGGATGCGCACTTCGATGGCGTGTTTGACCCGGTTCACGGCGGCTTTTTGATCGGCCACGCCGGTCTTGCGCCATTCGCGCGGATTGCGCCGGTAGAGCTTGTCCAGCAGCGAATACAGGCTGGTGAGGTTGTCGCGCACTTCCAGCGTGACGGTGCGATTGAAATCCGTCTGGCCGAATTGGTCGGCCGACATGGCTTCGCTGTTGGGGCCGCGCTGCCCCGGGCCCGGACTGCTCATGCAGCCGGTCAGCATTGCGGCGGACAGCGCGCCACACAGCACCGCGCCCGCGGCGGCAGGCCATCTGGTCATGCTTGGATCATCCGATTCCCCCTTTTCTCGCGCACGACTTTACAGCAAGGTCGGCGAAGTTGGGGGACGACAGCGGGGTGAAGTCGCAAGAAGATGAATCAGCGCGTCAGTCGCGGTTTGCGGCGCCGCAATAAAAAACGGCGCCTTGCGGCGCCGTTCTTGTTCAATCAGCCTGCCAGCTTATTCAGCTTGCGGTTCCGATTGGGGGGCTGCATCGGGAGCGGCAGCGGGTTGCTGCGCTTCGATACCGCCGATTGCCTTGATGGACAGGCGCAGACGGCCCTTGTCGTCGGCCTCGATGACCTTGACGCGGACTTGCTGGCCGACCTTCAGCACATCGTTGATGTTGGCGATGCGGTAGTTGGCGATTTCCGAGATGTGCAGCAGGCCGTCACGGCCCGGCAGCACTTGCACGATGGCGCCGAAGTCCAGCAGACGCAGGACCGAACCTTCGTACATCTGGCCCACTTCGACATCGGCCGTCAGTTCGACGATGCGGCGCTGGGCTTCTTTGGCCTGCGCTTCGTCGACGCTGGCGATCACGATCGTGCCGTCGTCGGAGATGTCGATCTGCGTGCCGGTTTCTTCGGTCAGCGCGCGGATGGTGGCGCCGCCCTTGCCGATCACGTCGCGGATCTTCTCGGGGTTGATCTTGATGGTCAGCATGCGCGGGGCAAAAGCCGAGAGCTCGCCGCGCGAACCGTCCAGCGCTTCCTTCATCTTGATCAGGATGTGCAGGCGGCCTTCGCGGGCTTGCGCCAGCGCCACTTGCATGATTTCCTTCGTGATGCCCTGGATCTTGATGTCCATCTGCAGTGCGGTGACGCCGTTTTCGGTGCCCGCAACCTTGAAGTCCATGTCGCCCAGGTGATCTTCGTCACCCAGAATGTCGGTCAGCACGGCAAACTTGCCGCCGTCCAGGATCAGGCCCATGGCCACACCAGCCACGTGATCCTTGACCGGCACGCCGGCGTCCATCATGGCCAGCGAGCCGCCGCAGACCGAAGCCATCGACGACGAGCCGTTGGACTCGGTGATTTCCGACACGATGCGGATCGTGTATTGGAAGTCTTCCGGAGCCGGCAGCAGCGGGATCAGCGAACGCTTGGCGAGACGGCCGTGACCGATTTCGCGGCGCTTGGGCACACCGATGCGGCCCGTTTCGCCGGTGGCGAACGGAGGCATGTTGTAGTGCATCATGAAGCGGTCGCGGTATTCACCCATGAGCGCGTCGATGATCTGTTCGTCTTGCTTGGTGCCCAGCGTGGCCACGACCAGCGCTTGCGTTTCACCACGGGTGAACAGCGCGCTGCCGTGTGCGCGGGGCAGCACGCCCAGACGCACGCTGATGGGGCGAACGGTGCGGGTGTCGCGACCGTCGATACGCGGTTCGCCGTTCAGGATCTGACCGCGAACGATGGCCGATTCCAGCGAGAACATGATGTTGTCGACGGTGACGGCGTCAGGCGCGGGCTCGCCCTTTTCAGCAGCGGCGGCAGCCAGCTTGGCCGACACGTCGGCCGACACTTCGCGCAGCTTGGCCGTACGGGCCTGCTTTTCGCGGATCTGGTAGGCGGCGTTCAGGCCGTCCTGGGCAGCCGCGGTCACGGCGGCGATCAGGGCTTCGTCCTTGGCGGGCGCTTGCCAGTCCCACTCGGGCTTGCCGGCGTCCTTCACCAATTCGTGAATGGCGTTGATGACGGCCTGCATTTGCTCGTGGCCGAACACCACACCGCCCAGCATGATTTCTTCGGACAGCTGTTGGGCTTCCGATTCCACCATCAGCACGGCGTTTTCCGTACCGGCAACCACCAGGTCCAGCTTCGAGGACTTCAGCTGCGTGGCGGTCGGGTTCAGCGCGTATTGGCCGTCGATGTAGCCCACGCGAGCGGCGCCGATCGGGCCGTTGAACGGGATGCCCGAAATGGCCAGAGCGGCCGAGGCGCCGATCATGGCGGCGATGTCGGGATCAATCTCGGGATTGACCGACAGCGTGTGGATGACCACCTGGACTTCGTTGTAGAAGTCTTCGGGGAACAGCGGACGCAGCGGACGATCGATCAGGCGCGAGGTCAGCGTTTCCTTTTCGGACGGCTTGCCTTCGCGCTTGAAGAACCCACCCGGAATACGGCCGGCGGCGTAGGTCTTTTCGATGTAGTCGACGGTCAGCGGGAAAAACGTTTGACCCGGCTTGGCCTTCTTGGAAGCTACGACAGTAGCCAGGACAACGGTGTCCTCGATCGACACCACAACGGCGCCGGAGGCCTGGCGAGCGATCTCGCCAGTTTCCAGGACGACCGTGTGCTGGCCGTACTGGAACGATTTTGTCACTTTGTTGAACATGACGATTATTCCTTACAAATGAAAAACCGTGGCCGCTGCGACAATACGTCGCACCGACCACGGTTGCGTCATGGGGAGCCAGCCCCGTCGATCACTTGCGCAGACCGAGTTTTTCGATCAGAGCGCGGTACGAATCGGGATTGCGGCCCTTGAGATAGTCGAGCAGCTTGCGGCGACGGCTGACCATACGCAGCAGACCGCGGCGCGAGTGATGGTCCTTCATGTGTTCTTTGAAGTGACCGGTCAGTTCGTTGATACGGGCGGTGAGCAGAGCCACCTGAACTTCGGGGGAGCCGGTATCGCCTTGAGCGCGTTGGAACTGCGCAACGATATCGGATTTCTTGATGTCAGCTACAGACATTGATGACCTCTTCGGACATGCGACAGGGCCGAGGTGCCCTGACGTGGTTGGGAAAAATTTGCGTAAGACCCGGCGATAAGCGTTTTTGCTTTCTCACTGCTGCTTCAATAGCTGCAAAGTGGCCGCTTTCGGCTACCGTGCAGCCGGACTGCCGGCGCAAAGCATCTTGCAAAATCAATCAATACGTTTGATAAAGCTCGGTGATTATAGCTGAAACGCTAAAATTACCCCAGAGACGGTTTCGCCTGTTCGGCAGAGGCCGGCAAGCGCCCACGGCGCCTAGAGGAGCAATAGATGTCTAAATATTACAGAACAGCCCGCATCACCCTCGCCTCCCTGGCCCTGACCGGCCTGGCCGCCTGCGCGAACCTGGCCCAGGTGCCGCCCGGCACGCCTTACGCCGATGTGTTGACCCAGTTTGGCAAGCCCAATTACACCTGCCCGCAAGCGGGCGGCGGGCAACGCGTCATCTGGACCCAGCAGCCGATGGGGCAATTTGCCTGGGGCACCAACGTGGGCACCGATGGGCGCGTGGGTCCTGTCGTGCCTTTGCTGACGGACGCGCACTTCAAGGTGCTGGAAGTCGGCGATTGGGGGCCGGACCGGGTGCGCTGTGAATTTGGTCCGCCCGCCCGCATCGAAGAGGCAGGGCTGGGCGAAAAGCGCGAAGTCGTGTGGTCGTATCGCTACAAGGAAAACGGCGTCTGGAATTCGCTGATGTACGTCTACATGAGCCGTGACGGCAGCAAGCTGACGCACTTCCATCCTGGCCCGGACCCGATGTATGACGATGAAAGGTTCATGTGGCGCTAAGGTGTCCGGGCAATAATCGCCCGACGCCAAACGTCAAACGTCAAAGATGAAATACAAAACCCGCCGACTGGCGGGTTTTGTGTGAGCGGTAAGTAATACCGACAGCGGTCAGGACGATGACTGCCCGCGACGCTCTTGCGTCAGGCGGCGCGCCTTGTTCCAGCGCCACGCCCACATGACCCAGCCCGAAAGACCATACAGCACGAACAGGCCGAACAGCACCACCGGGGGATCGCTGGACACGAACACGAACACGGCCACCACCAGCAAGATGCCCCAGAACGGCACGCTGCGGCCCAGCGCAAAGCTCTTGCCGCTGAAGAACGGCGCGTTCGACACCATGGTGATGCCAGCGTACATGGTCAGCGTAAAGGCCACCCAGGCCATCAGGCTGTCATGGATCGGCAGCTTGTTATCGACAGCCAGCCAGACGAAGCCGGCAACCAAGGCGGCGGCCGCCGGGCTGGGCAAGCCTTGGAAATAGCGTTTGTCGACAACGGCGATATTGGTATTGAAGCGTGCCAGGCGCAGCGCGGCACCGGCGACATAGACAAAGGCGGCAAGCCAACCCCAGCGGCCCAGGTCGTTCAAGATCCATTCGTACATGACCAGCGCGGGCGCAACGCCAAACGACGTCATATCCGACAGCGAATCATATTGCTCGCCGAAGGCAGACTGCGTATTGGTCAACCGGGCGACGCGGCCATCCATGCCATCAAGCACCATCGCCACGAAAATGGCGATGGCGGCGACTTCGAAGCGATCATTCATGGCCTGCACGACGGCATAGAACCCCGCGAACAGCGCCGCGGTGGTGAATGCGTTGGGCAGCAAGTAGATGCTTCGGTGGCGGTTCTCGGAATCGCGCATGGAAAAATTGGGCATAGTCTCAATAACTTACAACGGACTGTGAAAGGTTAACTCATATGGCCCCGCTTGCGGGACAGAGCAAGTGCCATGCCTGAGGAAAAGGCAATAAAAAACGGCACGCCCTTGCGAGCATGCCGTCTTTGAGGACGGGGCGCGGGGCCAGCCCCGCACCGAACGTCGATCAGTTCTTGGACTTGTCCACCAGCTTGTTCGCGGCGATCCAGGGCATCATGGCGCGCAGCTTGCCGCCCACTTGCTCGATCTGCGATTCCGCGTTGATGCGGCGGCGCGAGGTCAGCGTCGGGGCGCCGGCGGTGTTTTCCAGGATGAACTTCTTGGCGTATTCGCCGGTCTGGATGTCCGTCAGGCACTGGCGCATGGCCTTGCGGGTTTCGTCGGTGACGATCTTCGGACCCGTTTCGTATTCGCCGAATTCAGCGTTGTTCGAAATCGAGTAGTTCATGTTGGCGATACCGCCTTCATAGATCAGGTCGACGATCAGCTTCAGTTCGTGCAGGCATTCGAAGTACGCCATTTCGGGCGCGTAGCCGGCTTCCACCAGCGTGTCGAAACCGGCCTTGATCAGTTCGACGGTACCGCCGCACAGCACGGCTTGTTCGCCGAACAGGTCGGTTTCGGTTTCTTCGCGGAAGTTGGTTTCGATGATGCCGGCACGGCCGCCGCCGTTGGCGCTGGCGTACGACAGAGCCACGTCACGCGCGGCGCCCGACTTGTCCTGGTACACGGCCACCAGGTGGGGCACGCCGCCACCTTGCTTGTACGTGTTGCGCACCGTGTGGCCCGGGGCCTTCGGGGCGATCATGATGACGTCGATGTCTTCGCGCGGCACGACCTGGCCGTAGTGGACGTTGAAGCCGTGGGCGAAAGCCAGGGCGGCGCCGGCCTTGATGTTGCCGTGCACTTCCTTGTTGTAGACCGAAGCGATGTTCTCGTCGGGCAGCAACATCATGACGATGTCGGCGGCCTTCACGGCATCAGCCACTTCCTTGACTTCCAGGCCGGCGTTGGCGGCCTTGTTCCACGAAGCGCCGTCCTTGCGCAGGCCGACGATGACCTTCACGCCCGATTCATGCAGGTTCTGCGCGTGCGCATGGCCTTGCGAACCGTAGCCGATGATGGCAACGGTCTTGCCTTTGATGAGGGACAGATCGCAGTCTTTGTCGTAGAAAACTTTCATGGTTGTGCTCCAGATTCCAGTATTTTGGATATTCGATTAATTCAGATGTAGGGTGTGGCGTGGCCTGGAAGGCCGGTCAAATCTTCAAAATCCGTTCACCGCGTCCGATGCCGGACACGCCGGTGCGTACGGTTTCAAGGATGGCACTGCGGTCCAGGGCTTCCAGGAAGGCCTGTACTTTTTCCTGCACCCCGGTCAATTCGATGGTGTAGGACTTGTCGGTCACGTCGATGATGCGGCCGCGGAAAATGTCCGCCATGCGCTTCATCTCTTCGCGTTCCTTGCCAACGGCGCGCACCTTCACCAGCATCAGCTCGCGCTCGATGTGGGCGCCTTCGGTCAGGTCCACCACTTTAACGACATCCACCAGGCGGTTCAGGTGCTTGGTGATCTGTTCGATGACTTCATCGGAACCGGTCGTCACGATCGTCATGCGCGACAGCGTGGAATCCTCGGTGGGCGCCACGGTCAGGGTTTCGATGTTGTAGCCCCGCGCGGAAAACAGCCCCACCACGCGCGACAGCGCGCCGGGTTCGTTTTCGAGGAGGACGGAAATCACGTGCTTCATGGTGGCCTCCTTACAGGTCTTCAGAGCCAAGCAGCATTTCGGTCAGCCCACGGCCGGCCTTGACCATCGGCCACACGTTTTCGGTGCGGTCGGTGATGAAGTCCAGAAAGACCAGGCGTTCCTTGTGCTTGCCAAAGGCTTCGCGCAGCGCGGGTTCGACATCCGCCGGACGCTCGATGCGCAGACCCACGTGGCCATAGGCCTCGGCCACCTTGACGAAGTCGGGCAGCGAATCCATGTAGGACTCGGAATAGCGCGAGCCGTAATCGATCTGCTGCCATTGCCGGACCATGCCCAGGAAACGGTTGTTCAGGCAGACGATCTTGGGCGTCAGGCGGTATTGATGACAGGTCGACAGTTCCTGGATGTTCATCTGGATCGACGCTTCGCCGGTAATGACGGCAACGTCGTGCCCAGGGTTGGCCATCTGCACGCCCATCGCGTACGGCAGCCCCACACCCATGGTGCCCAGGCCGCCGGAGTTGATCCAGCGGCGCGGCTTGTCGAACTTGTAGTACTGGGCCGCCCACATCTGGTGCTGGCCCACGTCGGACGTGACGAAGGCGTCGCCGCCCGTCACTTCCCACAGCTTTTCCACCACGTACTGCGGCTTGATGACTTCGTCCGAGTTGGCGAACTTCAGGCATTCCTTGCCGCGCCACGTTTCCACCTGCTCCCACCACTTGGTGATGGACGCGGGCTTGTGCTCGGCGGCCGCCACTTCGTATTGGGCGGACAGGTCGGCCAGCACATCCTTGACGTTGCCGACGATCGGGACGTCCACGCGCACGCGCTTGGAGATCGACGACGGATCGATATCGATATGGATGATCTTGCGGGCGTTTTGCGCAAAGTGCTTGGGGTTGCCGATCACGCGGTCATCGAAACGCGCGCCGATGGCCAGCAGCACGTCGCAGTGCTGCATCGCCATATTGGCTTCGTACGTGCCGTGCATGCCGGGCATGCCCACGAACTGGCCGCTGCTGGCCGGGTAGCCGCCCAGGCCCATCAGGGTGCTGGTGCAAGGCGCACCCAGTTGCGACACAAGCTTGTTCAACTCGGGCGCGGCGTTCGACAGGATGACGCCGCCGCCCGTGTAGATCATCGGCCGTTCGGCGGCCAGCAGCATCTGCACGGCTTTCTTGATTTGCCCCTGGTGGCCCTTGTTGACGGGCGCGTAGGAACGCATCGAGATCTCGCCCTTGGGCGGCGTGTATTTGCACTGCGCGACGGTGATGTCCTTGGGGATATCGACCAGCACCGGGCCGGGGCGGCCCGTGCGCGCGATATAGAACGCGCGGCGCATGGTTTCGGCCAGGTCCTTGACGTCACGCACCAGGAAGTTGTGCTTGACGCAGGGACGCGTGATGCCGACGGTGTCGCATTCCTGGAACGCATCTTCGCCGATGGCCGCAGTGGGCACTTGCCCGCTGATGATGACCATGGGGATGGAATCCATATAGGCGGTGGCGATGCCGGTGACGGCATTGGTCACGCCCGGGCCGCTGGTCACGAGGCAGACGCCAACCTTTTGCGACGAGCGCGAATAGGCATCGGCGGCGTGCACGGCGGCTTGCTCGTGACGAACCAGGATATGCTGAAATTTGTCTTGCTTGAAGATCGCGTCGTAGATGTAAAGCACTGCGCCGCCGGGATAGCCGAAAACGTGTTCCACGCCCTCATCGGCCAGGCAGCGCACGACGATATCGGCGCCATTCATTTCCATGTTGTATTTCCTTTCAGTACCGGCCCTGCAACCCTGACTGCTGCTCGCCCGGATACGGCGGCAACGGAACCCATACCGGCTACGACAACATGATCCGGCGCTTAGCGGCTCACGGAGCCACGCCACCCGGACACCCTGCCGACCCGGCACACGCTCGACAGAACGCAGTGCAAACGCCCCTGGGGGACGCTGGAGGTCGAAATGGAAGCTTTGGCAACACACGCTTGTGGCGCGGCCAACAGCAAGTATCACTGCGGCGGGATGGCTGGGGAGGTGACCCGTTACCATCCGCCTCAACGCACCGGTATCGGATAGGCAGACCGGCGCAAGAGATGGAATTTACCGCGTTGCGTCAAAGGTAGCAAATCGGCGTGAAGCGACCGTTGCACGCGCGATGCAAGGCGAATTGCGAGAAAGTCCCGCAACCATCCGACCCCAGAATATATGCCGCCCACGGGGGCAGCATTGCCCCCCTGGGCCGGCCACAGCGGGGAAAGGGGCCCCCACGCTTCGCGCCCTTCGTGCGCTCTCTGCCCCCCCAAGGGGGCAGCTTTCCCCTTGGGGCGGCCCAGCGGGGAAAGGCCCTAACTCGCGGGCGCATCTATATACTTGCCGCATCGCGAGAATTAGGCCCCGCCCCCATGGATTTGCGCATCGCCAGCATCCGCCGCTTCCTTTACAGCCACTACTTCTTCGGGGGGGTGCGCCAGGGGGTTGGCATGCTGTTGCCCGTGCTGGTGCTGGGTGGGCTGTTCGGCAACTACACCACCGGGCTGGTCGCCACGTTTGGCGCGCAGTGCCTGGCCATCATCGACCAGCCGGGCGGGCCGCAGCGCCATCGCACCAACGAAATGCTGGGCGGCGCGGCGCTGGGTACGCTTACCGTCATCATTACCGGCCTGGCCTCCAGCAACCCCGTCCTGATCTGGTTGGTGGTGATTGCGCAGTGCTTTGTCTATTCGATGTTCACGGTGTTCGGCAAGCGCGGCGGGCTGATCGGCTTTGCCGGCCTGTTGCTGATGACGTTGACCATGCATTCGCCGCTGGAGCCGCACCAAGTGCTGGCGCATGCCGCCGCGACGCTGGGCGGCGCGTTGTTCTACGTGGTCTTCAGCCTGGGCTTTTCGCGCCTGTTCTGGCTGCGCGAAGAACAGCAGGCCATGTCGGTGGCGCTGTTCGCCACCGCTGACTACGTGGCCGCTCGCGCCGCTTTCTACGACGAAACGGCCGACCTGGACGAGGCCTACCGCGCACTGATCCAGCGCCAATCGATCATGACGGAAAAGCACCAGGCCGCGCGCGACATGGTGCTGCGCGCGCTGCCACGCGGCAAGGGCGTGGGTGACCGCCAGCGCGTGATGATCTGGAACATGTTCGTGGACATGCTGCAATTGCTGGACACGCTGGTTGCCACGCATACCGACTACGCGTCGCTGCGCCGCACGCTGGCCGGCAACGACTGCCTGATGTTCATGCGTGACGCGCTGGTCAAGATGTCGCTGGAATTGAATCGCATCGCGCTGGACGTGTCGCGCGGCCGCCCGGTGCAATACCGCAGCAGCGCCAAGGCCGAGCTGCGCGCCATCGAATACGAAATCGAACAGCTGAAACAGCAAGGCTTGGGCGAACGCGAACCCGAGATGCTGGCGCTGATCATCCAGGTGCTGCGCCGCCTGCGCAATTCGGCCCGCATCGTGGACCGCCTGGCCGACCACACGGCGGCATCGCCCGACGCCAAGCCCACCGACGTCTTGCGCATCAACAAGTCGTTGACGCGATTCATCTCGCGGCAGGAATTCCGCATTGGGCTCCTGACCAGCAACTTGCGGCTGGATTCTCCCCATTTTCGCTACGCGCTGCGCGTGACGGCCGCCGCCGCCATTGCCATGACGCTGGCCAGCCGCTGGTTGTCGCCGGAGTTTTCCGCGCACAACTACTGGATCATGCTGACCATTGTCATCATCATGAAGCCCGGCTTCGCGCTGACGCGGCAGCGCAATGGCTGGCGCCTGGGCGGCACCTTGATCGGCTGCATCTGCGCCCTGCTGCTGTTCAACCTGACCGACAGCCCCGAGATCCTGTTCGCCGTGCTGCTGGGCGCCTGCATCATGGGCAACAGCCTGGTGCAGCTGAACTACATGGCCAGCGCCATATTCAACACCCTGTTCGTGGTGCTGGTGTTCCACTTCGTGTCGCCGGGCACGGTGTCGATGTCGGTGATTGGCGAACGCGCCATCGACACGCTGCTGGGTTGCGCGCTGGCGCTGATATGCAGCTACATCCTGCCGTGGTGGGAAGCGCGCTACCTGAAGCCGCTGGCGGCCGCCGCCACGCGCGCCAACCGCGAGTACCTGGTTGCGGGCCTGCGCTACGTGGAAGCCATGCAGGCGCATGGCGCGCCGTCAAACGTGGCCACAGCTACCGCCACGAATGCCGCCACGACCGCCGGCACAACCCCTGCATCCCCCGCCGCCAGCCCCACTGCCACATCCGCCGCCGACACGCCCGCCGTCATCGACGCCGACCTGGCCTGGCGGCTGGCGCGCAAGAACGTGCACATTGCGTTCAGCAACTTCGCCGAAGCGTTCTATCGAATGATGAGCGAGCCTAAGTCGCACCAGCAAAGCGTGCCGGAATTGAACAACCTGCTGATCCAGAACCACGTGCTGGCATCACAGATCACGGCGGCGATTCCCATCCTGGCCGCGCTGCCCAAAACGCCCGAGGCGGTGCAGCTTGCCATGAACGGCATGGTCGACCTGCTGGACGAAAAGCGCCCGCAGATCGCCACCACCCTGCCCACGCAGTTCGACACATCCGGAGAGCAGGCGGCGTTGGCCTATCCGCTGAAACAGATGCTGAAGGCCTCGCACATGATTCGCCAGGAATTGCAGGCGCTGGCCGACCCGACGCACGCACCGCCGCTAGCGGCGGCGGCCTGAAGGCGAAGGTCTTGGTGACCCGCAAGACGGGCAAAGCGCGCGAAGACGTGGAACAGTACTCACGTCAACCGCGCGCTTACCGCGTCGACTGATGACGGCGTCGACGGACCACGCCGTCCACGCATCACCGCATCACCGCATCAATCCGCCAGCTTGCGGCGAAACACCAGCTTGTCGTCCGTCGATGCCGAGGCGTCGTAGGCGTAGCCTTCCAAATCAAAGCCTTGCAAGCCTTCGGGCTTGGTCACCTTGTGCTGAATCGCGTAGCGCGCCATCAACCCACGCGCCCGCTTGGCGTGAAAGCTGATGATCTTCCAGGCGCCGTTCTTCCAGTCCTGGAACACGCACTGCACCACGCGCGCCTTCAGCGTCTTCAAGTCAACTGACTTGAAATATTCCTCGGACGCCAGGTTCACGATGACCGGCGCCTTCTTGCCTTCCAGGCGCTCGTTCAGATAGTCCGCAATGGTCGAACCCCAGTACTCGTACAGGTTCTTGCCCTTGGGCGTTTCCAGCCGCGTGCCCATTTCCAGGCGATACGGTTGCATCAGATCCAGCGGCCGCAACACGCCGTACAGGCCGCTGAGGATGGCCACGTGCTCTTGCGCCCAGTCCAGCTGCTTGGCAGACAGGCTGGAGGCGTCCAGCCCTTCGTACACATCGCCGTTGAATGCCAGCACGGCCTGGCGCGAGTTGGTCTGGGTGAAGCTGCGCTTCCAGTGCGCATAGCGCTGCGCGTTCAGTTCCGACAGCGCCGGGCTCAGGCTCATCAGGCCGGCGATGTCTTCGGCGGACTTGGTCTTAAGCACTTTGATCAGGCCGGCGGCCTGATCCACGAACAGCGGCTGGGTATGCGTCTCGATATGCAAAGGCGAGTCGTAGTCCAGCTTCTTGGCGGGGGAAAGCAAAAACAACATTCGTAGTTCCTTTATCAGCGCGCCGTCCAGCCACCATCGACCGAAACGGACGTGCCCGTAATTTGCGCCGCGGCGTCCGAGGCCAGGAACACGGCGGTGCCGCCCAATTGCTCCGGCGTCACGAATTGCAGCGACGGCTGCTTTTCGCCCAGCAGTTCGCGCGCGGCGGCTTCCTGATCGACGCCATTCTTTTGCGCCAGCGCGGTGATCTGCTTTTCCACCAGGGCGGTGCGCACCCAGCCCGGGCAGATGGAATTGGCGGTGATGCCCTGCCCGGCCGTTTCCAGCGCCGTGACTTTGGTGAAGCCCACCACGCCATGCTTGGCCGCCACGTAGGCCGACTTGTTGGCCGACCCGACCAGGCCGTGCGCCGACGCGATATTGATGATGCGGCCAAAGCCCTGCTTCTTCATGTGGGGCAGCGCGGCGGCGGTGCCGTGGAACACGGCGGACAGGTTCAGCGCCAGGATGGCATCCCACTTTTCAGCGGGAAAATCCTCGATCAACGCGGTGTGCTGGATGCCGGCGTTGTTGACCAGGATGTCGATGCGGCCCAACTGGCGCACCGTGTTCTCGACCAAGCCGCGCACCGCGTCGCCCTTGGACAGGTCGGCGCCGTCGTAGACGACCTTCACGCCATGCTTGTCGGCCAGGCCGGCGCGCACTTTTTCAATCTCGGCGGCCTCGCCAAACCCATTCAGGACAATATCGGCGCCTTGCTGCGCGAAGGCCGTGGCGATACCCAGGCCGATGCCGCTGGTGGAACCGGTGACTAGGGCGACTTTTCCTTTAAGCATGCGCATTCTCCTGGGGTCTGGCGGGGGTGACGGTGGGGTGACCGTGGGGTCGAAAAGCAGAGCGGAGACAAGTGTAGCCGCCCTGCAAGACGGCAATCATGCCATGACCCCACGCAGTGCGGGGTCAAGCGCGAGGGGGGCTGTCGGCGGGGGTTGTCGAGGGGCTTGCGGGCGTGTTTGCCGCGGCGCTTGCCGAGGCGCTTGTGGACGTGTCAGCTGAAGAACCGGACAACGGCTCCGACTCCGGCGAAGGCGCCGTCTGCGCAGGGCCGGGCAGATCCGCCATGCCGCCCCGGTTCTCCGGCACGCGCTCCAGCAGCTTGATCAGCACCGGCACCACGCCCATCGAAATCGCAACCACGACGGACAGCACATCGCGCTGTTCAAGATTCACCAGGTGGTTGTCCCAGGCTTCGTTGAAGATGGCGAAGCTGAACTCGCCGCCTTGGGCCAGCACCATCGCGAACAGCAGCCGGTGGTAGCGCGGCAAGCCCAGAAATCGCGCGAATCCATACAGGACCAGCGCCTTGACGACCAGCAAAGCCGCCACGCCGCCAAGAATGAACGACCAGTGGTCGGCCACCACCTTCAAGTTGACGGACATGCCGATGGCCAGGAAGAACAGGCCCAGCAGCAGCCCCTTGAAGGGTTCGATGGCGCTTTCAAGGTCGTTCCGATAGCGCGATTCCGCCATCAACACGCCCACCAGGAAACCGCCCAGACCGGCTGACAGGCCGGCGTAGTCGAACAACTGCGCCGCGCCCACCACCATCAACAGCGCGGCCGCCGTAAACAGTTCTTGCAGCTGCGCCTTGGCGGCCCAGCCCAGCAGGCGCAGCCGATAGGCCAACGTCACCACCGCCACGGCCACCAGCGCTTCCTTGAAAGACGGGGCCGACGTGCCGTCGGACCCCAGCAGCCCCGCCGCCACCAACATCGGAATGGCTGCCATGTCCTGAAACAGCAGCACCCCCAGGGCCGATCGCCCCAGCGGCGTGCGGGTCAACGTGCGCTCATCCAGCAGCCGCAGCGCCACCGCCGTCGACGACAACGCCAGCGACAAGCCGCACAGCACGGCAGCCTGCCATCCCATACCGGCCAGATGCCGCAGCGCCGCGCCAAACACCAGGCCCAGCAGCAGGCCGCAAACCAGCATCTGCAAGGTGCCCAACAAAAAGACCTCGCTGCGCATGGCCCACAAGCGCTTGGGCGACAGTTCCAGCCCGATGATGAACAGCATCATCACCACGCCCCATTGCGACACGTTGATCATGGTGTCGACGTTGGTCACCAGCTTCAGGCAGGACGGCCCGATCAGCACGCCCGCGATCAGGTAGCCCGGTATGGCGCCCAGCCCCAGACGCTGGGTGATCGGCACGCACAACACGGCGGCAAGCAGAAGGATAAGGATGAGGTCCATGGAACAGGATGCCGGCTGGGGATGATGGGGAAAGACCGAAGGCGCGCAGCGCGAATGGAAGGATTCTGGGCAAAGATCGCGACCACCGGAAGCGTCGGACGCCTCCCTTCAAAGATTTTTTCGCACCCCCTTTACACACAAGAAAAAATTCCTGTAGAATTGCGGGCTTCGCTGCTCCAACAACGAAGATCCTTCCGACCAGGGATCTTTCAGTGAAGCCTCTTTTAAGAACTTGAAGTCTGGGGTCTTAAAGCAAGAGGCACCACCGTTTTGGAACCCAGCCACGGAGAGGTGGCAGAGTGGTCGAATGTACCTGACTCGAAATCAGGCGTACGGTATCCCCGTACCGTGGGTTCGAATCCCACCCTCTCCGCCAGTATTCAAGAACGAAGCCCCTGAGAAATCAGGGGCTTTTTTCTTTGTGCGGCGGGCAGACGGCTGAAGAGCCAGGTGACCCCGCCGTGCCGTGCCCTACCGCCCTACCCCGCCCTACCCCGCCCTACCCTGCGCGGGCCAATGCGTGGCCGATCGCGACGCGCGGCGAGGCATGCGCTACCGCGACAACCCCCGGTAACTTGAACGCGCTGACTGCCCGCGTCAGTTCGGCTGCCTGGTCCTGCATCGACCCGGCGGCCGCGGCGGCTTCTTCTACCAGTGCGGCGTTTTGCTGCGTGACTTCGTCCATTTGCGATACCGCGCGGTTCACCTGTTCGATGCCGTCGGCCTGTTCGGCGGAGGCCGCCGCGATCTCGCCCATGATGTCGGTCACGCGCTGCACCGAGCTGACGATTTCCTGCATGGTGGTGCCCGCGCGTTCGGCGCTGATCGAGCCTTGGCTGATCTTTTGCACCGTATCTTCGATCAGCGTCTTGATCTCCTTGGCTGCTTGCGCGCTGCGTTGCGCAAGCGTGCGCACTTCCGCTGCGACCACCGCGAAGCCCTTGCCCTGCTCGCCCGCGCGCGCGGCTTCCACGGCCGCGTTCAGCGCCAGGATGTTCGTCTGGAACGCGATGCCGTCGATGACGGACACGATGTCGGCGATCTTGACCGAGCTGGACGAAATGGCGTTCATCGTGCTGACGACCTCGGACACCGTCGCGCCACCGCGCGAGGCCGTGTCGGAGGCGGCCGCGTCCAGTTGGTTGGCTTGGCGGGCGCTGTCGGCGTTCTGCTTCACGGTGGAAGACAGTTGCTCCATCGAGGCCGCCGTTTCCTCTAGCGATGCCGCCTGCTGTTCGGTACGGGACGACAGGTCGGTGTTGCCCGCCGCGATTTCGCCCGATGCGGACGCCATGCTGTCCACGCCGGTGCGGATGCTGGCGACCGTGCCGGCCAGGTTGGCGTTCATGGATTCCAGCGCCTGCATCAGCTGGCCGATCTCGTCGCGCGAACGCACGGTGATCGTGCTGGTCAGGTCATTGGCGGCAACGGTGCGCGCCACGCGCACGGCGTCGGCCAGTGGGCGAGTGATGCCGCGTGTCAGCAACACGGCCAGTACCAGGCCCGTAACCAGCGCAATCGAGCCGATCACGATCATCCACAGGTTGGCGGCGCCGTAGGCGCTTTGGATGTCGGCCGCGCTGGCATCGATCTCGGCGCGTTGCAGGTCCGACAGCTTGTTGATCTGGTCGATGAACTGGCGCGTGGCCGGCAGGAATTCCTGCGTGAAGACGCGGTTGGCCGCCTCGACGTCGCCGTCCTGCTTGGCTTTGAAGATGGCGTCGCGCGTGCGCAGGTAGTCGCCGCGAGACTTGCGGATGCCTTCCCACAGGCGTTTTTCCTCGTCGGTCTCGATCAACGGTTCGATCTTCTGTTGCAGCGCCGACGAATTACGGGTGGACGCGGCCGCCTCTTCCGTGAAGAAACCGGCCAGACTGGCGTCGGCGCTTTTGGCGATGGCGGTGGTGCGCGTCACGCCGGTCTGGATATTGCGGCCCCAGTCGCTGATCAGGCGTTCCTTGATGAGCGAGCGCTGCGTCACGGTTTCGACCGATTCGTTGATGTTGGCCAGACTGACCAACCCCACGATGCACATGACGATAATCATCGCCAGCAAGACGGAAAAGCCACCCGCAAGACGGGTTCCAAGCTTCATGTTTTTCATACTGCCTCCAGCATCCACCCAGGCGCGTGAATGCGGGTTTTGGCAGCTGCATGGCGCCGGACTATGCCGCCGCCGTCGCAAGCCAGACGCCCGCAAGCCCCTGGATGATCCGCCCCCAAAAATATTGGTGTTCGTTGTGTCAGGTAAATGCCGCCGGAGAAGTCGGATTCGAGGATTCTCTTGACGGTCCGGGAAATGCTAGCAGCCCGGATTTGGGCGGCATCGGGCGAAATGGAGAACTTTTTGCCACAAGCTCGCGCGTTTGCGTAACCGGCCGCCCGCCGCCGTGGGCGAAAAAAAAAGCGGCCGATGCACGATGCGCGGCCGCTGAAAAATGATGCGGCCGTGAGGGCCGCCTTGTTGCGTCAATCCGTCACGGTGGGCCGCGCCAGCTGGAACAGGTCCGTGCTGCGGGCGTACCAGCCGCTGCCGTGCATGCGCGCCACCAGCCCCATCTCGGTCGTGTTCACATAGCCGCGCTCGGCGTCCTGCACAAAGGCATCGTCCACGTGCGCGCCCAGCACGCGGCCGATGACGACGACCTGGTGCGGGCCGGTCACGATCGTGGCCTGGCTGACGCATTCCAGCGACACCGGGCTGCCCTGAATAAGCGGTGGACGAACATGCGCGGCGGGCAGCGCGGTCAGCCCGGCCTTGGCCAGCTCGTCCACGCCCGGAGGGTAGTCGGCGCAGGTCTGGTTCATCTGCTGCATCAGCGCTTCAGGCACCAGGTTCACCACGAACTCGCCGTTTTCGATGATGTTGGCGCTGGTGTCCTTCAAGTCGCCGTTGGCCCGGCGCATCAGGCCGATGGCGACGGTGGGCGGCTGGTGCCCCATGACGTTGAAGAAGCTGAACGGCGCGGCGTTGACGCACCCGTCGGCCGATATCGTGGTGACCCACGCGATCGGCCGGGGGGTGACGGTCGAGGTCAGCAGCTTATAGACCGTCTGCGAAGGCAGCGCGCTGAAATCAAAATGCATGGCTTAGGGCTCCTGGCCGCCCGCGCCAAGCGCTGAGACGGCCCGCTTTTCTCGGGTGTCGACCTGCAGCTGGAACACGTCGGGGCGAGCGTAATGGCCGGCCACATCGAAGTCGTACTTGCCGCGCAGGATCTGGTTGGGGTTGATGTCGGCGTACAGGATGGTCTCGTCCGAGAAATCCGGCCCCGCCAGCACTTCACCAAGGGGGTCGATGATAGCGCTGCCGCCGCGCATCAACACGGTGTCGGGCGCATCGCCCAGCGCGCATTCGAAGTCTTCCGGGTAGGCTTGGCGGCGCAAGTGCTGGCAAGCCGTCAACACGTAGCAACGGCCTTCCAGCGCGATATGGCGCATGCTGGGAATCCAGCTGTCGCGGTCATCGGCCGTGGGCGCGCAATACAGCGCCACGCCCTGGCTGTACATGTACATGCGCAGCATGGGCATGTAGTTTTCCCAGCAGATCACGGCGCCGATCTTGCCGTAAGGCGTGTCGAAGACGGGCATGGTCGAGCCATCGCCAAAGCCCCAGATCAGCCGCTCTCCGGCCGTGGGCATCAGCTTGCGATGCTTGCCGGCCAGGCCCTTGGCGCCGTTGAAATACAGCACGGTGCAATACAGCGTGCCGCCGTCCGCTTCGATGCAGCCCATCACCACGAAGCTGTCGGTGTCGGCCGCCGCCTGCGCCACGATGGCCACTTCCTCGCCATCCAGCGCGATGGCTTGCCGGTGGTAGCTGGCGAACGCGTCGCGGCCTTCGGGCTTGCGCATGCCGATGGGCGCGCCAAAGGAATTGCCCTTGGGATAGCCGCCCAGAAAGGCTTCGGGAAACACCAGCACCCGCGCGCCCTGCTCGGCCGCCTGCCGGATCAGCGAGGCCGCCTTGTTGGCGCAGGCAACGCTGTCGGTGGGGATGGACGCGGCCTGGATCACGGCGGCCTTGAAACTCGCTTGCACGGACATGTTTCTCCTCGCTTTTTTAGTGGATGGGGTCTTCGTCGATGGCTTGGGCGCGGGTGTTCGGCAGGAACAGGCTGCCGATAACGCCCACTACCACCATCACGACAACCGGGTACATCAACCCGCCAAAGATATTGCCGCTGGCCTGGGCCAGGTAGGTGGCGGTAAAGGGCACGATGCCGCCGAAGATGCCGGCGCCGATGTGATACGGAAAGGATAGCGCGGTGTAGCGGATGCGGGCCGGGAACAATTCCACCAGGTACGACGCGACCGGACCGTACACCATGGCGACCACGGCGGTCATCAGCACCAGGATCAGGATGATGGTGGCGCGGTCCACGCGCGCGGGGTCGGCGCGATCGGGGTAGCCCGCCGTGCCCAGGGCGCGGGCGTAGGCGGCGCGGTCAAAGCCGTTGACGGTGGTGCCGCCCACGCTCATCGCGATTTCCTGCCCGGGCAGCGGCGCGGCGTATTCGAAGTTGATGCCCTTGCCGACCAGGAATTTCTTGGCCTGCACGCACACCTTCTTGTGATCGGCGTGGCTGCCGATCATGGCGGCCTGCAAGCCGAAGGCGCACGCGCCGCCGCTGGTGTCGGCGTGCACGCTGACGGGCGTGCTTTGCATGGCTTGCGCCAGCGCCGGGTTGCCGGCCTTGAGCAGCACGTCGAACATCGAGTGATAACCCAGGGCGGCGATGAACAGCCCCGCCATCATGATCCACTTGCGGCCGATGCGGTCGGACAGCCAGCCGAACAGCACAAAGGTCGGCGCGCCGATGATGAAGCCGATCAGGATCAGGGTGTAGACGCTGGTCTGGTCCAGCTGCACCGCCTGTTGCAGAAAGATCATCACGTAGAACTGGCCCGTGAAATACGTGGCGCCCTGGCCGGCGGTAACGCCGATCAGCGCCAGGATCACCAGGCGCAAGCTGGACCACTGGCCAAACGTTTCCTTGATGGGGTTTTTCGACAGGCGGTTCTGCTGCTTCATCCGCGTGAACACGGGCGATTCGTGCAGCTTGGCGCGCACGTAGATCGAAATGGCCAGCATCACGATCGACAGGATGAACGGCAGGCGCCATCCCCACTGCCGGAAATCATCGGCGCTCATGGATGCCTGGGTGCACAGGATGACAACCAGCGACAGGATCAGGCCGGCCGACGAGGTGATCTGGATCCAGCCCGTCAGCAGGCCGCGCCGCTTGGGTTCGCAGTGCTCGGCCACGTAGATCACCGCGCCGCCGTACTCGCCCCCCACCGCCAGGCCCTGCACCACGCGCAGCGTCAGCAACAGAATCCAGGACAGGTGGCCCGCCGATTCGTAGGTGGGCAGGCAGCCGATCAACACGGTAGCCCCGCCCATCATCACAACCGTGATCAAGAAGGTGTACTTGCGGCCCCACTTGTCGCCCAGGTACCCGAACATCACCGCGCCCAGCGGCCGGATGATGAAGCCGACCGCCAGCGCGCCCAACGCGGCCAGCAGCGCAACGGTGGGATTGTCCTGCGGGAACAGCACCTGGCTCATGAATACCGCCAGCGTCCCGTAGATGAAAAAGTCATACCACTCGAACAACGTGCCCAAGGTCGAGGCCACCACCACCTGGCGTTCCTCTTTGCGACTTAGCGTCGGCGCCGCAGCCGCGCGCCCCATTGCCACATTAGCTTCCATGCTTGCTTTCCCCTGTGTTTTTAGATTGATACTGCTGTACGCATTAACTATTATCAAACTTAAAACCCGGGCGGACAAAGCTGGGGGAAACCCGAAACGGGCCGCGGGGACCCGTCGAAAGCGGCCGGACGCCGCTGCTACACTGCCGCCAAACACACAGTGGAGGCAGTGATGGCAAGGCCCGCCGGCAAGGTAGACAAGGACACGGAAAAGACGCCGACCGCGGCGCGCAGGGGCATCCAGTCCATTGAAGTGGGCTTTCGCATCCTGGACCTGATCCGCAAGACGGGCCGGCCCTTGCCTCTGAAGGACATCGCGGACGCCTGTGAGCTGACCGTGCCGAACGTGCACTACTACCTGGTCAGTTTTCAGAAGGTGGGCGTGGTGCAGCAGCATGCGGACACGGGGCACTACGGCCTGGGGCCCTACGCGTTGCGCCTGGGGCTGGCCGCGCTGGAACAGTTCGACGTCTTCACCACAGCGCGGCCGATCATGGCCGAAGTGGCCGCCGTCACCGGGCATACCGTGTTTTTGGGCGTGTGGGGCAACAAGGGGCCGACCATCGTCTATCGCGTGGAAGGCAGCCGCAGCCGGCCCTTGCTGGAATTACGCGTGGGCACCGTGATGCCGCTGCTGTCATCCGCGCTGGGCCGCAATTTTCTGGCCCATCTGCCCGATGCCTTGACGCGCGACCTGCTGGAGCGGGAACTGGCATCGTCCGTGCCGGAAAGCCACGGCGGTGCGCCGGGCAATTCCTACACGCTGAAAGACGTGCAAGCCATACGCGACGAAGTGCAAAAGCACCACATCAGCCGCTGCCGCCATGCGCTGCTGCCGCACTTTACGTCGCTGTCCGCGCCCATCTTCGACATGCTGGGCGAAATGACGGCCGCCATCACGCTGATGGGGCCGGTGGGCGCCATCGACGACGACCTGGACTCCGGCACCGCGCGGCTGCTGCGCGAAAAAGCGCGGTCGATATCGGCGATGGCGGGATGGGAAGGGTCAGAGCCGGTCGGGGCAACGCGCGCCGGTTGACGCCCGACGCCGGCTCAGGTGCATGCCGGGGCGCGCCGGCAGGGTCAGCTTTCCACCACGATCTTCGCGTCTTTGATCGTCTTGGCGTACTTGCGCTGTTCCTGCGCCATGAAATCGGCAAAGCGCTGCACGCTGCCGCCGCCGTCTTCCGCGCCGACCTGCGCCAGCTTTTCCTGCACATCCGCCATCGCCAGCACCTGGTCGATGTCTCGATTCATGCGCCGGACCATGGCGTCCGGCATCTTGCCCGGCCCCACCATGCCGAACCAGATGCTGGCCTCGAAACCGGGGTAGCCCTGTTCGGCCACCGTGGGCACGTCCGGCTGGCTCCTGGAACGCTGTTGCAGCGTCTGCGCCAGCGCGATCACCTTGCCCGATTGCAGCAGCGGCGTGGCGGTGGTCATGCCTTCGAAGCAGTACTGCACATGGCCGCCCAGCAGATCGTTCATCAGCGGCGCCGATCCCTTGTAGGGCACGTGCAGCACGTCGATGCCAGCACGCGCCTTGAAGATCTCCAGCGCCAGGTGTTGGGCCGAGCCGGCGCCAGCGGACCCGAACACGATCTTGCCCGGCTGCGCGCGGCACAGCTTGACCAGGTCAGGCAAGGTCTTGGCGGGTTGCGATGCGCCGCCGATCAGGATGGTGGGCGTTTTGCCGACCAGCGCGATCGGCGTGAAATCGCGGTCCACCGAATAGGCAAGCGTGGGATGCAGGCCGGGCGCGATACCGTGGCTGTTCACATGCGCCATCAACAAGGTGTTGCCGTCATTGGGCTGGCGCGCGACCTGTTCGGCGGCGATGACGCCGGCCGCGCCCGCCCGGTTCTCGACGATGACGGGTATGTTCCACATCACACCCAGCTTTTGCCCCAACAGGCGCGCCAGCACATCGGTGCCCCCGCCCGCCGGAAAACCCACCACGATTTTCACCGGGCCGGACGGCATGTCCTGCTGCGCTCGCGCCGTCACGGGCAGCACGAGCGCCGCCCCCAGCGCCGCGGCGCCGGTCATGAATTGCCTGCGTTGCATTCTTGTCTCCTTGCGCCGGTCCCGAAGGCCGGCAGCTTTTATTGGAAAAGCGCCGCCTGCTTGTGATGGCGCCTAGCGACTGACGCGGACCCACTTGCCAAATTTTTCCACCATGCGCTCGTCAAACCCGAAACCCAGGCCCGGCTCCTGATGCAGCACCACGCGGCCTTGCTTGTGGGTTAACTGCCGATCGACCAGTTTGCGGAAATTCAGCACCTGGTCGTCCCAGAAGAACTCCACGTAGCGCGCGTTAGGCGTGGCCGCCACCAGCGGCGCGTGCACGTCGTGGAACCAATGCGGGCACACCACGACGCCATAGCTGGCGGCGGTGGCGGCAATGCGCTTCCATTCGGTAATGCCGCCGCAGACGGCCGCATCGGTTTGCAGGATGCCGGCCGCGCCCTTGTCCAGCAGTTCCTTGTGGTACCAGCGGCCATAGCCGATTTCCGCCGTGGCGATCGGCAGATGCGTCAGCCGCGCCAGCTTGGCATGGCTGTCGATATCGTCGGGGCCAAAGGGTTCTTCGATGAAATACGGTTCGTACTGCTCGAAGCGGCGGATGTACTGCATGGCCTGCGTCACGTCCTGCCAGGCGTTATTGCAATCCATCATCAGTTCGACGTCCGGGCCAACCGCCTCGCGCGCCGCCTTCAGGCGCGCCTCTTCTTCGCGAGGCGACAGGCGGCCCGTTTTCATCTTGACGGCGCGAAAGCCCTTGTCCACATAGCTGGCCATTTCTTCGCCCAGATGCTGCGGCGTCTTGCCGTCCAGGTAATAGCCGCCGCTGGCGTAGGCCGGCACCGTCTCCAGTTCAACGGCACCCAGGAACTTGTGCAGCGGCAATCCGGCAGTCTTGGCGTTCAAGTCCCACAGCGCGATGTCCAGTGCGCTTAACGCGCGCATCACCGTGCCCTGGCGGCCTTGCAGCAGCGCCTCTTGGTACATGGCCTGCCACAGGCCTTCAACGGCATGCGAATCGCGGCCCAGCAGCACGGGCGCCAACAGGCTTTGCACGGCCGCTTCGAAGATGGCGCCGCCGGCGCTGCCCACATAGCAAAAGCCGATGCCCTCGACGCCGTCGGTGGAACGAACCTTGACCAGGCCGTAGTGGCGGGTGGATACGCTGCGGTTTGAAAACGACGTGACTTTGTCCAGCGGCACGGCGGCGGCGCAAACGTCGATGAATTCAATAATGGGCACGGCAAGCTCCTTGATGGCGGGTTTCCAACATGCCGCGCCGTGGCCTGATGCGCGCGGGCGGCTGGGGTTGAACGTATTCTTGCCGCCGTCAAAGAAAACAACAATTATCTTCATCCATCTTTAGAATACGGAAAAACCATCTTTCAAAAGGGGCGCAATCGCCGTGGACTCGCGCTTTCTACAAACCTATGTGCATGTGGTGGAACTGGGCTCCATCGCGCAGGCCGCGCGCCATCAAGGCCTGACGCCGGCCACCGTGCAGCAGCGCTTGCGCGCGCTGGAAGGGGATGTCGGCAGCGCGCTGATTGCCCGCTCGGGCCGCACCGTCAAGCCCACGCCCGCCGGGCTGCGCATTCTTGAGCGCGCCCGCCATATCCTGCGCGACGTGCGCGACCTGCGTTCGGCGGCCAGCGACACCGAGCTGCCCGCCGGCCCCTTGCGGCTGGGCGCCACGCCCACCGCGCTAACCGGCATCATGCCGCCCGTGCTGCGGACCTGGGTGGCGCGCCATCCGCATATCGAGATCTACATAGAGCCTGCGCCCACCACCCTGCTTTACAGCAAGGTACTGTCCGGCGAACTCGATGGCGCGCTGCTGGTGCACCCGCTGTTCTCCCTGCCCAAGACCTGCGAATGGCGCGACCTGCGGCACGAACCGCTGGTGCTGGTGACGCCCGCCGGCATGAAGGTGCGCGACCCGCTTGCGGTGATCGCGCGCGAACCGTACATCTGCTATGACCGCAGCGTGGTGGGCGGCAAGATGGCCGACGATTACCTGCGCGCGCGCAATTTGCGGCCGCACGTGCGGTTCGAACTGGATGGCATCGACTCCATCGCCAAGCTGGTGGCCGAGGGCTTGGGCGTGGCGGTGCTGCCTGATTGGGCGGTGATGGGCGAGCCCGTGGCGCGGGTCAAGCGCTGGCCCTTGCCCGCGCCCTGCCCCGTACGCACGGTGGGTGCGATCTGGCAGCGCGCCGGCGTACGGTCGGAGTTGATGCGGGCCTTCGCGGCGTTGACTGAAACGCAGCTGGGCCTGACGCGCGGCTAGGCGATGGCGTCCTGGCCGTTACGCGCCACGATGACGCCGCCGGATATGACGAGGCGGCGCGGCTTGCGCGTGACGACCGCTTCGGCCACGCAGCTGGCGTCGACCAGCACCAGGTCGGCGCGCGCGCCCGGCGTCAGGCCATAGCCCTCGAAACCACAGGCGCGGGCGGCGGCGCCGCTGACGCAATCAAACGCCCATTCCACTTCGTCGTCGCGCCGCAGGTCGTTGCGCAGGCCGATCATCATGGCGCGCGCCAACATGTCGGGGCTGCCGTACGGCGTCCAGGTGTCGCGGATGCCATCGTTGCCGCCGAAGATCGTGACGCCCGCCTCGCGGCAAGCGCGCACGGGCGGCACGGGCCGCGATGGCGGCGCGGTGGTCAGCAGCGCAACGTCCAGCGTGGCCAGTCGTTTCAGCAAGCCGTCCAGTCGCTTGGCGTCCACGCCCCCCAGGCAAAACGCATGGCTGATCACCACCTTGCCCTGCATGCCCAGCGCCTGCACGCGGTCCAGGATCAGGTCCAACGTAAACGCGCCCAACTCGCCGGGCTCGTGCAAATGGATGTCTACCGGCTTGCCATGCTTGTTGGCCAGGCCGAACAGCACATCCAGGGATTGGGCGGGGTCGCGGTCAATGGCGGACGGGTCCAGCCCACCCAGCACATCGGCCCCCTGCGCCAGCGCCTGATCCAGCAGTTGCGCGGTGCCGGGGCGTACCAGCAGGCCCGACTGCGGAAATGCCACGGTCTGGATTTCAATGCGGCCCGCGAGTTCGTCGCGGGTGGCATGCACGCCGTCCAGATGGCGCAGGCCCGCGTCGGTGTCGACGTCGACATGGCTGCGGATGCGGGTGGTGCCTTCACGCAAAAACGCCAGCGCCAGCGCGCGCGCGTGGCTGGCGGCATCATGGCCCGAACTGGCGCGCCAGGCGCGTTCGTTGTCGATACGGTCGGTCAGCAGCGGGCCGACTTCGTTGACGTACCAGGGGGAATCCCAGGTCGTCTTGTCCAGATGGGTATGCCCTTCTATCAGGCCCGGCAACAACAACGCGCCGCCGCCCTCCTCGACCAGCACGTCGGCCGGCGCGTGCACGGCGGTACCGATCTGAAGGATGCGCCCGTTGCGCACTTGCACGTCGACGGTTTCGGCCGCCGACATGCGGACGTTCTTCAACAAGAGGTCGGTCATGGATGTTCCCGAACAAACGAAAGCGGCCGGCCCGAGGGGCCGGCCGTATCAGCCTGAATGCTCAGACTTGCGGCGGTTCGATCCAGAAAAAGCGTTCGCCTTGGCGGACCATGTCGGCAACGCCTTCGGCGCCGATGCGATAGTCCGAACCCATGAGCGATGCGCCACCGTCTTCATGGATGTGGATAACGGCCAGCGGGTCATTGGCCATGGTGTACCAGTAGTACCCGGGCTTGAGATTATGCAGGTCAGTAGTCATTGCTCGAGTATACAAACAACGCCACAAGACAAAAAGACAACACTAATACAAAGCTTGCCTGACAGCGCGAACACGACACGTCATACTGCGTGATCCTGATCTGAATAAGCTGGTGCATGTGTCACGCTGCGGCACTTGGAATCCGCGGACGTTGGTAGATAGGAGAACAGCGAGCGCATGAAAAGGCAGTCACTTCAATTCAGCGAGCCGCACAAGCAAGCCGTTCTGGCGGGCACGAAAGTGCAGAGCCGACGCATCCTGAAACCGCAGCCCACCAAGCTCACAACGGCTTGGTACGCGGACGCGGCCGACGCCGGGCGCTGGGTTGCAATGGGCCCTGATCGCGATAACCCCACCGAATTACGCCGCACTTCCAGCTGGGTCAGATGCCCCTTTGGAAAATCCGGTGAAAGCATCGTCTTGAGCGACGAAGCCGGCAACCCGTTTGCGCACGCATTGGTAGTAGGCGTGCGCATTCAACGGCTGCAAACCCTGACCGAAGCCGACGCCCGGGCCGAAGGCACCGAAGCGATTTACCAAGCGTCGGCGTTATTGCCCGGCGTTCCTCTTCAAACAGCGTTTGCATTGATGTGGTGTGAGCGCTATGGCTCGCATGCCTGGGCCGCCAACCCCTGGGTCTGGGTCGTGGAATACCGGCGCACCCAAACGCTGTAGCGATGTCGCCACGCCGCCCCCGGCGGATGGTGACCGGGTGTAACGACCCCCGGTGACTTCATCGCATTCCACTTCATTTCAATCGATTTCAGATCTGGGCCTACCAGAGCAGAAGCACTAGTCCCGCATCGCAGCACGATCGGAGCCTTGTGACGGGGGACGGTTGCGGATTGTCGCTATTGCGCTTGGGGCGCTTACGAATACGCGGCCGAAAAGCCCGAAAATAGGGGCGTCAAATAACTTTGCTGTGTCGTGCAGCAGGCAGGTGCAACATGAAAAAGTGGCTTATTGCTGGTGTGGGTGCCGCAGGTCTGCTGATCTCCAGCGTGGCCTTGGCCCGAGTGGACGTGGGTATTTCCATCGGCGTGCCGGGTGTGGTGTATCCCGCGCCGGTATACGTTGCCCCCGCTCCCGTTTACGTGGCTCCGCCGCCTCCGGTTTACTACCGTCCGCCTCCCGTCTACGTGGCGCCCCCCGTGGTTTACCCCGCCCCGGTTTATTACCGTGGCGGCCCCCACTGGCGCGGCGGTCCGCCCCCGCGCTACTACGGTCCGGGCCCTGGCTATTATCGTGACGGGCACGGCCATGGCAAGGGCCATGGAGATTGGCGCCGATAAATACGAAGGCCACTCAAATGAGTGGCCTTTTTTCCGTGGGGACAATGTCCGGTGTCCCGGTGGATGCCTATTAAGCCGCGGGGGCTCGTAGCGGTTTTTCCGCCACCAAGGCGGATTTTTGCGATACCGGCGCGGGCTTTCCATCCACCCAACGCGGCGATTCCTGTACAAGATCAATCCATCTGCGCGGCGCACTGGACGCGCGCCACCAACCATTATGCGGACGCATGGGCAAACTCCGGCTCACCGTTAAAACGCACACCATTGATTTCTTGGAACAACTGACGGCTTTCCTGCTCTGCTTCGTGCAAATCCGAAAACGGCGCCTGTCCGGGTACCGTCCAGCATTTTTCCGGCGCGGTTCCACCGACTCGGCGGGTCCATATCTGCACGCGGTAGCCCTGCTCGTCTTCGCGAGCAACAGAGCATCTCACACGAAAATCTCCAATCATTCTTGAAGTCATGGACAACTCCTTGTTATATAAGTGAATGAAGCGTGAAGAACGCGGGTGTATTGTGCCGCAACTATCCGGCCCTTATATTAGAAATACACAATTGCTCACATCAAATTCATGCACTCACACTGTGATGATAATGAGTAAAAAAGACAGCAATGTGTCGCTATGATAAAAAAAAACGGAGCCGCCAGGCTCCGTTTTCTTATCCGCCAAATGGCCGATAGACGTAATGCGCTTCAGGGTTTCAGTACCGTCAAACCACCCATATAAGCTTGCAGCGGTTCGGGAATCAATACGCTGCCGTCGGCTTGTTGATGGTTTTCCAGAACAGCCACCAGCGCGCGGCCCACGGCCAGGCCCGAACCATTAAGCGTGTGCACGAATTCCGGTTTGCCCTGTGCATTGCGGAAACGGGCCTGCATGCGGCGAGCCTGGAACGTTTCGCAATTGGACACCGACGAAATCTCGCGCCAGGTATTTTGCGCGGGCAACCACACTTCCAGGTCATAGGTTTTGGCCGAACCAAAACCCATATCGCCCGTGCACAGCAGCATGACGCGATACGGCAGGCCCAGCAATTGCAGCACGCGTTCGGCGTGGCCAACCATGTCTTCCAGCGCTTCGTACGATTGATCCGGCTGCGTGATCTGCACCATTTCAACCTTGTCGAACTGATGCTGGCGGATCATGCCGCGCGTGTCGCGGCCGCCGCTGCCGGCTTCCGAACGGAAGCAAGGCGTGTGCGCCGTCAGCTTCAAAGGCAGGTCGGCGGCGGCCTGGATGGTGTCGCGCGCGACGCTGGTCAGCGTGATTTCCGACGTGGAGATCAGGTATTGGTCTTCACGCACATAGGGGTTGCCGGCGGCATCGACCTTGGGGTCGTCATCGCCACCGCCCTTGGACACGGCGAACATGTCGTCCTTGAACTTGGGCAGCTGGCCCGTGCCGTACAAGGTGGAGGCGTTGACGATGTAAGGCGTATAGCACTCGGTGTAGCCGTGCGTGCCCGTTTGCAGGTCCAGCATGAACTGGGACAACGCGCGGTGCAGGCGGGCAATGGGCCCGCGCATGAACGAAAAGCGCGCGCCCGACAGCTTGGCGGCCATGTCGAAATCCAGGCCCAGCGGCTCGCCAATGGCGACGTGGTCGCGCGCTTCGAACGCCAGGGCGGGCGGGTTGCCGTCCGCACCGGCGGCGCCAGGCAGCCAGCGGCGCACTTCGACGTTGTCGTCGGCGGATTCGCCCAGCGGCACGCTGGCGTGCGGCAAGTTGGGCACCGACATCAGCAGGTCGTTCAGCGGGGCCTGCAAGGCCGCCAGCTCTTCTTCCAGCTGCTTCAGGCGAACGGGCACGGCCTGCGATTCGGCCATGACGGCGCTGGCGTCTTCGCCCTTGGCCTTCAACTGACCGATCTGCTTGGCCAGCGCGTTGCGGCGGGCTTGCAGGGACTCGGTTTCGGTCTGGACGGCCTTGCGGCGGGACTCCAGGTCGTTGAACCGTTCCGTGTCGAAGGACACGCCACGGCTCTTGAGGCGGTCGACGACGGTTTGCAGGTCTTTGCGCAGCAGTATCGGGTCTAGCATGTTGATGTCGGTTGAGGTTGGGTGAAGGCGGCGGGCCGGGGCCCGTTACCGGTTCTTGGCGCGTTCCTGCGCGTCCAGCTCGCGCAGAAATGCCAACTTTTGCTGGATTTTAGCCTCCAGGCCACGATCGGTCGGCCGGTAGAAGGAAGGCTTGAGTCCGTCAGGGAAATATTGTTCGCCCGCGGCGTAGCCGTGTGGCTCGTCGTGGGCATAGCGATAGGCCTTGCCATGGCCCAGTTGCTTCATCAGCTTGGTCGGCGCATTGCGCAGGTGGATCGGCACCGGCGCGCTGCCGTGTTCCGCCGCGAATTGGCGCGCCTGGTTGTAGGCGTTGTAGACGGCGTTGGATTTGGCCGCGCAGGCCATGTAGACCACGGCTTGCGCCAGCGCCAGCTCGCCCTCGGGCGAGCCCAGGCGTTCGTAGATGTCGGCGCCGTTCACGGCCAGGTCGGTGGCGCGCGGGTCGGCCAGGCCGATGTCCTCGACCGCCATGCGAACCAGGCGCCGCGACAGGTATTTGGGATCGGCGCCGCCGTCGATCATGCGGCAGAACCAATACAGCGCGGCATCGGGATTTGAGCCGCGCACCGACTTGTGCAAGGCGCTGATCTGGTCGTAGAACGCGTCGCCGCCCTTGTCGAAACGGCGCAGGTTCTGCGACAGGGATATTTCCAGCCAGGCGGCGTCCACCGTGTCGCGACCGGCCGACTGCGCCGATTCCGCCACCACTTCCACCGCGCTGATCAGCCGTCGCGCATCGCCGTCGGCCCAGGCGGCCAGTTGCTCGCGCGCGTCGGGTTCGATGCGGATGGCGGCCTCGCCGTCGTCCAGCCCTTCGTTCAGGGCGTGCACGGCGCGGTCGACCAGCTGCTGCAATTCCTCGGGCGACAGCGATTGCAGCACGTACACCCGGGCGCGTGACAACAGCGCCGAATTGACTTCGAACGACGGGTTTTCCGTTGTGGCGCCGATGAAGGTGAACAGCCCGCTTTCCACATAGGGCAGAAACGCGTCCTGCTGGGCCTTGTTGAAGCGGTGCACCTCATCAACAAACAGGATGGTGCGGCGGCCCTGGCCTTGCGCCACTTGCGCCACCGTGACCGCTTCGCGGATGTCCTTGACGCCGCCCAGCACCGCCGAAATGGCGATGAATTGCGCGTCGAAACCGTCGGCCATCAGGCGCGCCAGCGTGGTTTTACCCACGCCGGGCGGCCCCCAGAAAATCATGGAATGCGGGCGACCGGATTCAAAGGCCACGCGCAGGGGCTTGTCGGGCCCCAGCAGGTGCGACTGCCCGACCACGTCGGACAACGTGCGCGGGCGCAGGCGCTCGGCCAGGGGCACATAGGGCCGATGCGCAGGATCGGCCGCGAAGAGATCGTTGCTCATTGGCAGCAGATGGGGGAAGACGGCAAGAAGATCAAGTCAGCATTACACCATGACCGCCGCGCCCGTTCCGGGCGCCCCCGGAGCGCACGTCGGACCACACATTGGACCGTCTGGCCCCGGGGCGCCTAGGCCAGTTCGGGCGGGCCGAAGCGGCGGTTGGCCAGCACCGGCAGCACCTTGCGGGCATGCGCCAGGCGCTCGGGGTCGATGTCGGCAAACACCAGCGCCGGCGCTTCGCCCGCGCGCGCCGTCACCACGCCCAGCGGGTCCACCACCATGCTGCACCCAATATTGCGTTCGCCGCATTCACCCGTGGCCGCCACGTAGCAGGTGTTCTCCAGCGCACGGGCCGTGACCAGCACCTCCCAGTGCATTTCCTTGAGCGGCCCGCGCACCCAGGCGGCGGGCAACACCAGCAAGTCGGCGCCGTCCAGCGCCAAGCGGCGCGCCAGTTCGGGAAAGCGCACGTCATAGCAGGTCATCAGGCCGACGCGCAGGCCGGCGATGTCCAGCAACGGGGGGATCTCGGTGCCCGGCGTGACGTTGGTGGATTCCTTCATCGTGAAGGCGTCGTACAGGTGCAGCTTGCGGTATTGCGACACGATGCGCCCGTCTTGCACCGTGACCAGCGTGTTCCAGACCCGGCCTTCACCGGTCGGCACGTGCACGCACATCATGGTCGCCAGCGACGAGCCCCGGCTGGCCTCCAGCAGGCGCGTCATGAACGGGCCATCCAGCGGCTGCGCGGCTTTCAGCACGATTTGCGGGTCGGTGATGTCGCGCGCCAGGATGCCTTCGGGCAAGACCAGCAGACCGGCGCCGCCCGCGCTGGCCCGCTCCATCAGGTCGATGCAGACCTGCGCGTTCTCTTCCCAGACACGGCTGACGGCGAACTGGCCCAAGGCAACTTTCAACATGGCTATTCCTTCATGGAGCGCGTTTTTTTCGCGAATTTCCTATTGTCGCGCCAACTCGGCCGGCCCGCACCGTACGGGTAAGTCCTAACTGCCTTTGTAAATTTCTTTCACGATAATGAAAAAAAAGCATTTCCACGTAAATATTTTCCATAACGAGCGCGCCGCCATGATCCATTCCTCTTCCCCCGCAGCCCTGTTGGATGTGAACGGCAAAGGCCTGGGCGCGTTCCCCGAGTCCTGTACGACGGCCGGTGTGGCCGCCCTGAACTGGAACCTGCTGAACGAAGACGTCAGCCTGCCCGTGGCCGTGTTGTACGAAGCGCGCGTGCGCCACAACCTGCAATGGATGCAGCAGTTCATGGAGGCGTACCACGTCAAGCTGGCGCCCCACGGCAAGACCACCATGAGCCCGGCGCTGTTCAAGCGCCAGATCGACAACGGCGCATGGGGCATCACGCTGGCGACCGCGCCGCAGGTGCTGGCCGCGTACCAGCACGGCATCCGCCGCGTGCTGATGGCCAACCAATTGGTGGGCCGCGCCAACATGGCCATCATCGCGCGCCTGTTGCAAGATCCGGCGTTCACCTACTTCTGCATCGTCGATTCCCCCGCCAACGCCGCCCAGCTAGGCCAGTTTTTTGCCGAACAGAGCCTGACTTTGCCCGTGCTGATCGAACTTGGCCCCACGGGCGGACGCACCGGCGTGCGCGATGATGCGCAGTTGCAAGCGGTGATCGACGAAATCGGCCGTTGGCCCAGCCTGGCGCTGGCGGGCATTGAAGTCTATGAAGGCGTGTTGCAGGAAGAAGGCGCGATCCGCGCGTTCCTGCGCCGCGCCACCGACGCGCTGCGCGGACTGGCCACGGCCGGTCACCTGCGCAAGAACGGCCCCGCCATTATTTCCGGCGCGGGCTCGGCCTGGTTCGATGTGGTGGCCGAAGAATTCTCGCAGCTGGATATTGGCGCGCCGCTGGAAGTGATCCTGCGCCCCGGCTGCTATCTGTCGCACGACGTGGGCGTCTACCGGTCCGCCGCTGAACGCATCAACGCCCACAACCCCGTCGCGCAAAAAATGGAACCGGGCCTGCTGCCCGCCTTGCAAGTCTGGGCCTATGTGCAGTCGCTGCCCGAACCGGGCCGCGCCATTATTGCGCTGGGCAAGCGCGATGCCGCTTTCGACGCCGGCCTGCCGACGCCCGCGCTGCATTATCGGCCGGGCCGCGTCAGGCCGGGCCGCGTCAGGCCGGGCGACGCCTCGCCGGGCGACGCCTCGCCGGGCCGCGCCACGCCGAGCCAAAACGCCCCGAGCGCCGCGCCCCAGGCGTGGAAGCTGACCGCCATGATGGACCAGCATGCCTTCATGCAGATCGCCGACGGCGACGACATCCAGGTCGGCGACATGATCGCCTTCGACATTTCCCACCCCTGCCTGACGTTCGACAAGTGGCGCCAGGTGTTGTTGGTGGACGAGCAGTACCGCGTCACCGACGTAGCCGAAACCTTCTTCTGAACGCCCCCTAGCCCGCCGCAACGCGCCTGGCCCAAGGGGGCTGCTGCACGACGACCGGGATCCCGGCGCGAATCCGATCACACGCGACAACCTGTTTGTTTTTGACCCTCTGGAGAGAGAATCATGAACTTCCGACCCTCCCGGCGAGGCAGTGGGCTGACCAGCCTGCTCGCGGCCGGCGCAATTGGCTTGACCGCAATGACCTCCCCCGCCCTGAGTGCCACGCCGGTCAAGGGGGGCACGATTTCCGTCGCCACCATCGGTGAACCGCCCACGCTGGACCCGATGACCAGCACGGCCGATCTGGTCGGCATCCTGACGCAGCATTTCTTCGAAACGCTCTACACCTTCGACGCCAAGTGGAACCTGACCCCGCTGTTGGCGGAGAAGATGCCCGACGTCACGCCCGACGGCCTGGTCTACACGATTGCGCTGCGCCAGGGCATCACGTTCCATGACGGCTCGAAGATGGACTCGTCCGACGTGCTGGCGTCCTTGAAGCGCTGGACCGAAACCGCCACGCGCGGCAAGGGCGCGGCCAAGGTCATCAGCAGCATCGAGGCGCCCGACGCCAACACCATCCGCATCACGCTCAAGCAGCCCTACGCGCCGCTGACCGCGCTGCTGGCCATGAACAACGCCGCCGCCGTCATCATGCCCAAGGGCAAGATTGCGCCGGTGCTGACCGAATTCGTCGGCACGGGTCCGTACCAGTTGAAGGCCCGCGTGCCCGACCAGTACATCCAGTTGGTGCGCTTTGACGGCTACAAGCAACGCGACGGCGAGCCCGACGGCTACGGCGGCGCGCGCAAGCAGTACCTGGACGAAATCCGCTTTGTGCCGGTCAGCAACGCCAACACGCGTTCCGAAGCCGCCGCCGCCGGCCAGTTCGACTACGTCGACTCGTTGCCGGTGGAAGCGCTGGCCAAGCTCAAGGGTGGCCGTTCCGACCCGGTGATGCTCAAGCCTTTCGGCTGGCCGCGCCTGGTGCTCAACACCAAGCAAGGCATCATGTCCAACCTGGCGGTGCGCCAGGCCGTGCAGCTGGCGCTGAATGAAGAAGACATGCTGTTCGCCGCCTTCGGCAACAAGGACTTCTACAAGCTGAACGGCGACCTGTATCCGGAAGGCTACCCGTGGGCCACGTCGCTGGGCGGCAAGGTCTACAACAAGGGCGATGCCGCCGCCGCCAAGAAGCTGCTTGACGGCGCCAACGTGGCCGACAAGAAGATCCGCATCCTGACCAGCCAGCAGTACGAATTCCATTACAAGATGGCGCTGGTGGCCGCGGAATACCTGAAGGCCGCCGGCTTCACGGTGGACATGCAGGTGGTGGACTGGGCCACGCTGACGCAGCGCCGGCAGGACCCCGCCGTGTGGGACATCTTCATTACCCACAGCGTGTTCCTGCCCGAACCCGCGCTGATCGATTTCCCGTCCAAGGACGCCCCCGGCTGGTGGGACACGCCGCGCCGCGCGCAGGTGATGGACGCCTTCAACCAGGCGCGCACGCAGGAAGAACGCATCAAGCGCTGGGCCGACGTGCAGCAGGCCGTGTATGACGAAATCCCCTTCGTGAAGGTGGGCGACTTCAACGCCCAGGCCGCGCGCTCGCCGTCGTTGCAAGGCACGCAGCCCGCTCCGTGGCCGTACTTCTGGAACGCCTGGAAAAGCGCCAAGTAAGTAGGGAAACGCGCGGCCAGGCGGTGAATGATCCCGCCGCCTGCCGCGCCCCAAGCCGTCTTTCGCTCCGCGTGCACTGATTGCCGCTTTTCTAGGACTCTATCGTGTTGCGTTATCTTTTGAACCGGCTGGTCGGGCTGGTGGCCGTGATGTTTATCGTCGCGACCATCGTGTTCGTCATCATTCGCGTCACACCCGGCGATCCGGCGGCCGTGATGCTTGGGCCACAGGCCAGCCAGCAGGACATCGCCGCGCTGCGCGCGCAACTGGGGCTGGACCAGCCCATGGCGCTGCAATACGTATCGTGGCTGGGCAAGCTGGTGCAAGGCGACCTGGGCCAGTCCATCTTCATGAACAAGCCCGTGCTGTCGGCGCTGGCTGACCGTGCCGAGCCCACTATTTTGCTGACGTTGATGTCGCTGCTGATTGCCAGCGCCATCGCGCTGCCGGTCGGCATCCTGTCGGCGGTCAAACGCGGCACCACGCTGGACCAGTCGGTGCTGTCGTTCTCGATGTTTACCTCCAGCGTGCCCAGCTTCTGGCTGGGCCTGCTGTTGATGCAGATTTTCTCGGTGAAGCTGGGCTGGCTGCCGGTGTCGGGCTATGGCGGCCCGGACGCCTCGCTGGCCACTCGCCTGTCGCACCTGATCCTGCCCGCCGTGGTGCTGGGCCTGGTCAACTCGGCGCTGATCACCCGCTTTATCCGCGCCAGCATGCTGGACGTACTGCGCGACGATTACGTGCGCACCGCGCGTGCCAAGGGCCTGCCGGAAAGCAAGGTCATCCTGAAGCACGCCGTGCGCAACGCGCTGATCCCTATCCTGACCGTGCTGGGCCTGACCACCGCGCTCTTGATCAGCGGCGCGGTCGTGACCGAGACCGTGTTCGGCCTGCCCGGCGTGGGCAGTCTGGTGGTGTCGGCGGTGCTGCGCCGCGACTACCCCGTCATCCAGGGCGCGCTGCTGATCATCGCGGCCATCTACGTCCTGATCAACCTGATCATCGATCTGCTCTACCTGCTGGTCGACCCCCGGGTGCGCTACTGATATGGCTATTGCAACTTCCCCCCAATCCGCCGGCGGCGCCGACCGCTGGCAGGTGCTGCGCCTGCTGGTGTCGCGCAAGACCGTGCTCTTGAGTCTGATCGTCATCATCGTGCTGGTGGCCGCCGCGCTGCTGGCGCCGTGGGTCAGCCCCTACGATCCCTTCAAGCTGTCCATCATGAACCGGCTGAAGGCGCCGGGCGCCGCGCACTGGTTCGGCACCGACGACTTTGGCCGCGACGTCTTCAGCCGCGTCATCTACGGCGGCCGCCTGTCGCTGATGGTGGGCTTTTCGGTTGTGATCGTGTCCAGCGTGCTGGGCATCGCGCTGGGGCTGATCGCCGGCTTCTTCCGCTCGGCCGACAAATTCGTCTCGCGGCTGATCGACGCCATGATGGCGTTTCCCGACATCCTGCTGGCCATTTCGCTGGTGGCGGCGCTGGGCCCCTCGCTGATCAACGTAGTGATTGCGCTGGGCATCGTCTACACGCCCCGCCTGGCCCGCATCGTGCGCGCCTCCACGCTGGTGATCCGTGAATTGCCGTTCGTGGAAGCCGCCCGCGCGCTGGGCGTGCCCACGTGGCGCATCGTCACCGTGCACGTGCTGCGCAACCTGGTGTCGCCCATTCTGGTGCAAGGCACGTTCATCTTCGCCTACGCGATTCTGGCCGAAGCCGGCCTGTCGTTCCTGGGCGTGGGCGTTTCGCCCGACATCCCCACCTGGGGCACCATGATCAACGCCGGCCAGCAATACATGGGGTCGGCGGACTGGATCATGATTTTCCCCGGCATCGCCATCGTGCTGTCCGTGCTGTCGCTGCAATTGGTGGGCGACGGGCTGCGCGACGTACTCGACCCGCGCCTGCGCAAGGAGCTGTAATCATGACGTCAAGCAACCGAGACGTCGTGCTGTCCGTGGAAGGGCTCAAGACCTGGTTCCACAGCCGCGACGGCATCGCCAAGTCCGTGGACGGCGTCACCTTTGATCTGGCGCGCGGTGAAACGCTGGCCATCGTAGGCGAATCCGGTTCCGGAAAATCCGTGACCAGCCTGTCCATCATGGGGCTGTTGCCCAAACCGGCGGGCCGCATCGAAGCGGGCAAGATCCTGTTTCGCGACCGCCAGGGCGTGCAGCATGACCTGGCGCGCGCTTCGTCCGCCACCCTGCAGAAGATACGCGGCGCCGAAATCGCCATGATCTTCCAGGAACCCATGACCAGCCTGAACCCGCTGTACACGGTGGGCGACCAGATCGCCGAAGCCGTGTTGCAGCACGAAGGCGGCTCGTACGCGTCGGCCATCCGCCGCGCCCGCGAAATGCTGGAACGCGTGGAGATCCCGGCCGCCGACCGGCGCGTCAACGAATATCCGCACCAGATGTCGGGCGGCATGCGGCAACGCGTGATGATCGCCCTGGCGCTGGCCTGCAACCCGGCGGTACTGATCGCCGACGAGCCCACCACCGCGTTGGACGTGACGGTGCAGGCGCAGATTCTGGACCTGCTGCGCCGCCTGCAAAAAGAAATGAACATGAGCATCCTGTTCATCACGCACAACCTGGGCGTGGTGGCGGAAATCGCGCACCGCGTCGCCGTCATGTACGCGGGCCGCGTGGTGGAAGACGCGGGTGTCTACGACCTGTTCGAGAAACCCACGCACCCGTACACCCGCGGCCTCTTGTCCTGCCTGCCCACGGCCGCGCTATTGGCCTCGGGCGAACGGCTGCGCGCCATTCCCGGCAACGTACCCAGCGTGCTGTCGCTGCCCGCCGGCTGCACCTTCGCCCCGCGCTGTGAATTGGCGGCGGACGATTGCCGCGCCGCCGTGCCCGAACTGGTTGCGGTGCAAGCGGAACACCGCGCGCGCTGCATCAAGGTGAATCCGATATGACTAGCCCCCAAGCCACCGTGCGGGCCCAAGACCCGCTGGTCCGCATTGAAGACCTGAAGGTCCATTTTCCAACGTCGCAAGCCCGTAACGCGCCGGTCGTGCGTGCCGTGGACGGCGTCAGCTTCGATGTGCCGCGCAACACCATCGTCGGCCTGGTCGGCGAATCAGGCTCGGGCAAGACCACGACGGGCCGCGCGTTGCTGCGCCTGTTCAAGCCCACCGCCGGCCGCCTGCTGTTTGACGGCACCGACATCACGCATCTGAACGAAAAGCAGATGCTGCCGTGGCGCCGCCGCATGCAGATTGTGTTCCAGGACCCGTACGCCAGCCTCAACCCCCGCATGACGGTGGCCGAGATCCTGGGTGAAGCGCTGGACACGCACAAGCTGGCGCAGCACCGCCGCGCCGCGCGCATCGGCGAACTGCTGGAGCGCGTGGGCCTGAACGCGGACCACAGCCGCCGCTACCCGCATGAATTCTCGGGCGGACAGCGCCAGCGCATCGGCATCGCACGCGCGCTGGCCGTTGAACCCGATTTCATCGTGGCGGACGAACCGGTGTCGGCGCTGGACGTATCCGTGCAGGCGCAGGTGCTTAACCTGCTGCAAGACCTGCAACGCGATCTGGGCCTGACCATGCTGTTCGTGGCGCACGACCTGGCCGTGGTGGATTACCTGTGCGATGAAGTCGTCGTCATGTATCTGGGCCGCGTGATGGAACGCGGGCCGACCAGCGAAGTCTATGCACGGCCGCGCCACCCCTATACTCGCGCACTGCTGTCGGCCGCGCCCGTGCCGGATCCGCGCGCCCCGCGATCGCGTATTCTGCTCAAGGGCGATATCCCCAGCCCGGTCAATCCGCCGTCCGGCTGCGTGTTCCGCACGCGCTGCCCCCACGCGATCGACGCCTGCGCCACCATCGAGGCGCAAGCCGTCCAGGTGGGCGCGGGCCACTTCGTGGCCTGTTCGCGCCTGGACGCCCCCGAGCTGGCGGCCTAGCGCATTGCACGACCCGATCAGACCCAGGAAACCCCACATGGACATCATCCGCGACATCGTCTTCCAGATACGCAGTCGGCGGGACGCATTGAGCGTGACCGAACGCAAGGTGGCCGACGCCATTCTTGACGACATCATCTGGGGCGCCAGCGCCACCGTCGACCAGCTGGCCACCAAGGCCGGGGTCAGCATCGCCACGATTTCGCGCTTTGCGCGCACCGTGGGCTGCGACGACACGCGCGACCTGAAAATGAAATTGGCGCAGGCCAGCACGGTGGGCAGCCGCTTTCTGGACCCCAGCGCGCCGGCCGAGGAAAGCACCTTTTACGCACGCATCTACGCCGACATCGAAAGCACCTTGCGCGCGCATCTGCCCACGTTCACCGAACCGCTATTCGAACAGGCGGCATCCATTGTGGACGGCGCGCGGATGATTTACGTGTTCGGCATGGGCGGCGCGTCGGCCGTGCTGGCGCAGGAAGTGCAGTCGCGGCTGGTGCGGCTGGGCTACCCCATCGCGGTGTACAGCGATGCCGTGCTGCTGCGCATGGTGGCCGCCACGCTTACCGAGCACGACGCCGTGCTGGTGTTGTCGGCGTCGGGCCTGACGCCGGAAATCCTTGGCGCGGCCCGCATCGTGAAGCAGTATCGCGCCCGCATCGTCGCCATCACCGACGCCACGTCCGAACTGGCCAAGCTGGCCGATGTGGTGCTGCCCATCCGCACGGACGAAACCGACTTCATCTACAAACCCTCGGCATCGCGCTACGCGATGATGCTGGCCATCGACTTGCTGTCCACCGAACTGGCCATGCTGAACCAAGAGGAAAACCGCGAACGCCTGCGCCGCATCAAGCTGGCGCTGGACGAACACCGTGGTGGCCCCAACCGCTTGCCGCTGGGCGATTGAACCAGGAACCCAAGATGTACGACACCCTTATCGGCAACGTCCGTATCCTGGACGGCACCGGCGGCCCCGAGTACCGCGCCAGCGTTGCGCTGGCCGACGGCCGCATCGCAGCCATCGGCGCCTTGCCGGGCGCGCAGGCACGCCAGATCATCGATGGCACCGACCTGGCGCTGGCGCCCGGGTTCATCGACGTGCACACGCACGACGACACCAACGTGATCCGCACTCCGGGCATGTTGCCCAAGCTGTCGCAGGGCGTGACCACCGTGGTGGTGGGCAACTGCGGCATCAGCGCCTCGCCCGTGTCGCTGCGCGCCGACCCGCCGGATCCGATGAACCTGCTGGGTGGCCGTGAAGACTTCAACTACCCCTCGTTCAGCGACTACACGCGCGCCATCGAAGCGGCGCGTCCGGCCGTGAACGTGGCCGCGCTGGTCGGCCATACCGCCCTGCGCAGCAACCACATGGACCGCCTGGACCGTGTTGCCACGCGCGACGAAGTGCTGGCCATGCGCGAACAGCTGCGCGATGCGCTGGCGCACGGCGCCATCGGCCTGAGCACCGGCCTGGCCTATGCGTCCGCCATTGAAGCCGACACCGCTGAAGTCAAGCTGCTGGCAGAAGCCCTGGATGAATTTGGCGCGCTGTACACCACGCACCTGCGTTCCGAGTTCGCCGCCATTCTGGATGCCATGCAGGAAGCTTTCGACATTGCCGGGCACGCGCGCGTGCCGGTGGTGGTGTCGCACCTGAAATGCGCGGGCGCGGGCAATTGGGGCCGTACGAAGGAAGTGCTGTTCGCGTTGGAAAACGCAGGCCGCATGCAGCATGTGGGCTGCGATTGCTATCCGTATTCGGCCAGCTCGTCCACGCTGGATTTGAAGCAGGTGACCGACGAATTCGATATCGACATCACGTGGTCGGTGCCGCATCCCGAGCAGGCGCGGCGCAAGCTGGCCGACGTGGCGGCGGACTGGGGCGTGTCCTTGCTGGACGCCGCGCGCCGCCTGCAACCGGCCGGCGCCGTGTATCACAACATGCACGAGGACGACGTGCGCCGCGTGCTGTCGCATCCATTGACGATGGTGGGGTCCGACGGCTTGCCCAATGACCCGATGCCGCACCCGCGCCTGTGGGGCGCGTTTCCGCGCGTTCTGGGTCACTACAGCCGCGACGTGGGCTTGCTGCCGCTGATCCAGGCCGTACACAAGATGACCGGTCTTTCCGCCGCCCGCTTCGGCCTGGCTGATCGCGGCCTGCTGCGCGAGGGCTATCACGCCGACCTGGTGCTGTTCAATCCCGATACCGTCATCGACCGCGCTACCTTCGCCGAGCCGGTGCAAACGGCCGCCGGCATCGAGGCCGTGTGGGTCAACGGCGCGCTGTCCTACCGGCACGGCCAGGCCACCGGCGAACGCGCGGGCCGCTGGCTGCCCCGCAATGGCGATTTGCGCGCCAGCTTCGCGGCGGCCTCGCCCTATTCGGCCTTGGCCTGAATTTCCTTGCCCGAATCATCCTTGCCCACTACGAACTAAGGAGCACCTCCATGAGCAACACTCCCACCCCCGATCAAAACGGCATCACCCGCTACGGCGTCGGTGGCGGCACCGGCCAGGGCGGTTCGCACATGCCGTTCGCGCGCGCGGTCGCCGCCGACGGCTGGCTGCACGTATCCGGCCAGGTGCCGATGGAAAACGGGGAAGTGATTGAGGGCGGCACGGTGGCGCAATGCCACAAGGCCATCCAGCAATTGCTGGCCATCTTGAAGGAAGCGGGCTACGGCCCGGAACACGTCGTGCGCTGCGGCGTATGGCTGGACGACGCGCGCGATTTCCCGTCGTTCAACAAGGTGTTCAAGGAATACTTCGGCGAAAATCCGCCCGCCCGCGCCTGCGTGCAGTCCAGCCTGATGGTGGACGCCAAGGTGGAAATCGATTGCGTGGCGTACAAGCGCCCTTGATGCGGTGAACCGCCGGCCACGCGCCTGCCGGCGCGCGGCGCGGCCTTACATCTTGACGATGTCCACGCCCTTGGGCGCGGTGAACTGGAATTCCTTGGCGGGCAGGCTGGGGTTGGCGGCAATGGACGACAAGTCCACGCGCGTCGTCTGGCCAAACGAATCCAGCAGCTCGACCCGGACGGGCAGGTTGTCTTTCATGCCGATGTCCACGCGCGAAAAGCCCGCATCCGCCGTGCGCGGCTTGGCGCGCAGCCAGTCCACGCCGTCCTTGGACGGCAAGGCCGACACATCAAACGACTGTTCCAGCGAACCCGATCCGAACAGGATCGCGGCCGGCGACGTGCCGATGGCGGCGTCCACCTTGCGTTCGGTAACCTGCGCCAGGTCGGGGTCAAACTGGAACAGCACGCGCCCGTCGGACACCACCAGCTGCTCATAGGGCTTTTGCACCGCCCACTTGAACTTGCCCGGGCGCTGGAATGAAAACACGCCGGTCTGGGCAGGCTGCGTGCGGCCCTGGTTGTTCACGGTGTATTGCGAGAACGAACCGGTGGCCGAGGTGACCGTGGCCACGAACGACTTCAACTGCTCTTGCGCGCTGGCGGCGAACGTCAGCGCGGGCGCCAGGCTCAGGGCGGCGACAACGGCCAGGCGGTGAAACGTCTTCATCAGGCTTCCTCTCGGGCGGCGGCAGCGGCGGGGACCAGGATCTCGCGATTGCCATTGGACTGCATCGCCGACACCATACCCGATTGCTCCATCTGCTCCAGTAACCGGGCCGCGCGGTTGTAACCGATACGCAGGTGGCGCTGCACCAGCGAAATCGACGCGCGGCGATGCTTGAGCACCACTTCGCAGGCCTGGTCGTACATCGGGTCGGATTCCGCGTCGCCACCGATGCCGGTGACGCTGCTGGCGCCTTCGCCGTTATCGCCCTCGACGCCGCCTTCCAGCAGGCCTTCGATGTAGTTGGGCTCGCCTTGTGCCTTCAGGCTTTCCACCACGCGGTGCACTTCATCGTCGCTGCAGAAAGCGCCGTGCACGCGCACGGGCAAGCCGGTGCCCGGCGGCATGTAAAGCATGTCGCCCTGGCCCAGCAGGGTTTCGGCGCCCATCTGGTCAAGAATGGTGCGGGAGTCGATCTTGGACGACACCTGGAACGCGATGCGCGTCGGGATGTTGGCCTTGATCAGGCCGGTGATGACGTCCACGCTGGGGCGCTGCGTGGCCAGGATCAGGTGGATACCGGCAGCGCGCGCCTTTTGCGCCAGGCGGGCGATCAGTTCTTCGATCTTCTTGCCCACCACCATCATCAGGTCAGCCAATTCGTCGATGACCACCACGATGGTGGGCAGCGGCGCCAGCGGCTCGGGCTGGTCGGGCGTCAGCGAGAACGGGTTCGGGATGGGTTCCTCGCGCTTGATGGCGTCGCGGATCTTGGTGTTGTAGCCCGCCAGGTTGCGCACGCCCATCTTGCTCATCAGGCGATAGCGCTTTTCCATTTCGCCCACGCACCAGTTCAGCGCGTTGGCGGCCTGGCGCATGTCGGTGACAACCGGCGCCAGCAGATGCGGAATACCTTCGTAGACGCTCATTTCAAGCATCTTCGGGTCAATCAGGATCAGGCGCGTGTGCGAAGCGTCGGCCTTGTACAGCAGGGACAGGATCATGGCGTTGATCCCCACCGACTTGCCCGACCCCGTGGTGCCCGCCACCAGCAGGTGGGGCATCTTGGCCAAGTCGGCCACGACCGGGTTGCCGGCAATGTCCTTGCCCAGCGCCATCGTCACGACGGAATGGCTGGCGTGATAGGTCTGCGACCCCAGGATTTCCGACAGACGCACCATCTGGCGGCGCGGGTTGGGCAATTCCAGGCCCATCAGGTTTTTGCCGGGTATGGTTTCCACCACCCGGATACTGACCAGGCTCAAGGCGCGCGCCAGGTCCTTGGCCAGGTTGACGATCTGGCTGCCCTTGACGCCGGTGGCCGGCTCGATTTCGTAGCGCGTAATGACTGGGCCGGCCTGCGCCGCCACCACGGTGACCGACACGCCGAAGTCGGCCAGCTTCTTTTCGATCAGACGCGAGGTGAATTCGATGGTTTCGGCCGACACCGTTTCCTGGTTGGTCAGCGGGGGGTCCAGCAGGCTGATCGCGGGCAGGTCGCCTTCGGCGCCGCCGGCGGGCGCGAAGAACAGCGACTGCTGCTTTTCCTTTTCGACCCGCTCGGACTTGGGCACCACGGTAATGGCGGGTTCGATCCGCACCGGCTGTTCGTGCACCAGTTTTTCCTGCTTGGCCACGACTTGCTCGGTACGCACGGCCTTGGCCACCTGGCCGACCTTGCGGTCTTCGCGAGCGGCGTAGGAATTACGGACGCGGCGCACCAGGCCTTCCAGCCAGGAGCCCACGCGTTCGGCCACCGCCAACCACGAAAAAGAGAAAAACAGGCTCAGGCCGATGGCCAGCATGACCAAAAAGGCCAGCGTGCTGCCCGTAAAACCGATGCTGCGGCTGATCAAGTCGGCCAGCGTGTGGCCGATGACGCCGCCGGCGCCGCTGGCCGTTTCGGACGCGCCGGGCAGGTGCGTGCCCCGGCTGGACAGGCGCAGGGCTTCCATGCCCAGCGACCCCACCAGCAGCAGAAAGAAGCCGATGCCCTCTTCCCAATGGACGCGCGGCAGCACTTCCGGTTGCTTACTGTTAGTTACCTTAAGCTGGCTGGCCAGGCGCCGGTAGCCGGCGCGAACCCGGTGCAGCAGCAGAATTACCCACCACCAGGCGGAAAAACCGAACAGGTAGAGCAGGATGTCGGCCAGGTAGGCGCCCAGGCGGCCGCCGTGGTTGCGCACCACGTCGCCTGGCACCGAGTGCGACCAGCCAGGGTCGGACGCGCTCCAGGTGGCCAGCACCAGAGTCAGCCAGGCCGCCAGGGCGGCAAATAGGATCCAGCGGGCTTCACGCAGCAACGCGGAGATACGCGTTTGTAGCGGCGAAGGCCCGTTGCGGGTGTTGCGCGAGGCGCGCGGGGAAGCAGTCGAGATACGCGGCATGCGGCTCATTATAATTGGGCGTTAACCTAAAGATACCCGCCCATGTCCACGCCCACGCACGCTAAAGTTTTGATACTCGGTTCCGGCCCCGCCGGTTACACGGCGGCCGTCTATGCGGCACGCGCCAACCTGAGCCCCGTCCTGGTGACCGGCCTGGCCCAAGGCGGCCAGTTGATGACCACCACGGACGTCGATAACTGGCCCGCCGACGCGGATGGCGTCCAAGGTCCGGACCTGATGCAGCGCTTCCAGAAGCACGCCGAACGCTTCAACACCGAAATGCTGTTTGACCACATCGCCAAGGTCGACCTGTCCAAGCGCCCGTTCACGCTGACCGGCGACACAGGCAAGGTCTACACCTGCGACGCCCTCATCATCGCCACTGGCGCATCGGCCAAATACCTGGGCCTGCCCTCTGAAGAGGCCTTCATGGGCCGCGGCGTGTCGGGCTGCGCCACCTGCGACGGTTTCTTCTACCGCAACCAGGACGTGGTCGTGGTCGGCGGCGGCAACACCGCCGTGGAAGAAGCCCTGTACCTGTCCAACATCTGCCGCAAGGTCACCCTGATCCATCGCCGCGACAAGTTCCGCGCCGAGCCCATCCTGGTGGACAAGCTGATGTCCAAGGTCGAGAACGGCAACATGGAACTGAAGCTGTTCCATACGCTGGAAGAAGTGCTGGGCGACAACAGCGGTGTAACTGGCGTGCGCGTACGCCACGTGGACACCGGCGTCACGGAAGACATGCCGGTCACCGGCGCCTTCATCGCCATCGGCCACCAGCCCAACACGGAAATCTTCCAGGGCCAGCTGGAAATGAAGGACGGCTACATCGTCACCAAGAGCGGCTTGTCCGGCATGGCCACGATGACGTCCGTGCCCGGCGTGTTCGCCGCCGGCGACGTGCAAGACCACGTCTATCGCCAAGCCATCACCAGCGCCGGCACGGGCTGCATGGCCGCGCTGGACGCCCAACGGTGGTTGGAGAATGCGGGGCAGTAAGGTCGGCCTGGCCGACCTGAAACGCCTGAAGAAAGACCTGCAAACCGAGCGCGAACGCGAAGCGCTTGCCAAGCGGGTTGCCGCCATCAAGAAGCCTGAAACCGCCCCCATGGATGACATGGCGGCGTTTCAGCGCACGATGAAGTCCGTCACGCCGATCAAGCAGGACGCCCGGGTTGAACACAAACCCGTGGCGGAACCTGCCCCGGCGTTGCGGCGGGCCAACGCGCTGGGCGAAACGCCGTCGCGCGCCGATGTGGGCGTATCCGATGGTGGCGAAATTACGCACCTGTTGTCCGAAGGCGGCACCGCCTTCGTGCGTGGTGACGCGGCGCCGGACACCGCGCGCAACCTGCGGCGCGGCCAATGGCGCGCGGGCGCTGAACTGGATCTGCACGGCCTGCGCGTCGAACAGGCGCGCCACGCGCTGCTGTCGTTTCTGGACGAATGCCAAGACCATGGCATCCGCTGCGTGCGCATCGTGCACGGCAAAGGCTACGGATCCGAAGGGCTGGAGCCCGTGCTGAAAGACAAGGCGCGGACCTGGCTGGTGCAAAAGAACGAAGTGCTGGCTTTTTCCGAGGCTCCCGAACGCGAAGGCGGCGCCGGTGCGTTGCTGGTGCTGCTGCGGCAATCCGAAGGGTCGCGCAAATGAAGTGGCTGTACCTGGGCGTGGCGATCATCGCCGAGATCTTCGCCACCAGCGCGCTGAAGGGTTCCGAAGGCTTCACCCGTCTGGTGCCGTCGCTGATCACCGTGTGCGGCTACCTGATTTCGTTTTACTTCCTGTCGCTGACGCTGCGCGAGATCCCGGTGGGCATCGCCTATGCCATCTGGTCCGGCGTGGGCATCGTGCTGATCTCCATCGTGGGCGCGGTGCTGTTCAAGCAGCACCTGGACACGCCCGCGCTGGTTGGCATCGGCCTGATCATCGCCGGCGTGGTGGTGATGAACGTATTTTCGAAGTCGGTATCCCATTGACCGCGCCTGCCGCGGGGGGTGCAGCCGCTGTATGTGACGCGGAATTGTCCGGCGCGGCCCGCTGGCGCGTGACCAGAATGCCGCTCTGGCGCCGATGGCTTGCCTGGCTGTGCTTTGTCAGCCTGGCCTGCCTGGGCGGCCTCTGGAGCGCCAACGCCATGGCGCAGGACTTCAACCGCGCCGCCGAACTCGTCCGCTACCGCGCCTGGTTCCAGGCATTCACCCACGATCTTGATGCGCTTGCCGCCACGCGCGGCCCGCTGACCGAGGCGCAGCTGGACGAACGCTTTGCACGCTCCGTCGTGCCGGGTTCGCGCGCTGCCAGCTTCCTGCGCCAAACCTTCACGCGACGCGGCGACGACGGCTTGTACTATCCGCAAGCCGGGTCGCGCGCGGTGTTCATGGGCGTGCTGGCCAGCGCCATCCCGGCCGGCCAGGGCGGCGTCTACCCCGAGACCACGCCCGCCGTCGATGTCGGCGATTTGACCGTCTGGTACCTGCACGTGGACGTGGGCGACATGGCCAATACCTACCTGCTGTCACCCGAGCATTTCAAGCCCTACCGGCTACCCCCGCCCGGCAAGCTGGAACGCGACGCCTACCCTTTCCTGCTGATGGACACGCGCGACCAGGCGTTGCGCCTGGGCGGCATCAGCAGCGAACTCTGGGGCCTGATGGTCTACCTGCACAATGCCGCCTATTGATCGCACCTTGCGCCTGCTGCTGCTGACCGGGCTGTCGTGCGCGTCCACGTGGGCGCACGCGCTGTGCCAGCCCATGGCGGCATCGGCCCAGCGCGAAACGGTGGTGGCCCAGGTACGGCTGGACGAAACCGCCACCCTGCTGGCGTTGGACGGCTCGCGCATCAAGACCTGGGAACCGCCCGTTGCGGTGCAAACGGGCACACGCGCCACGCCCGTCATCTGGGCCGAGCAGGTGGACTGGTCGGTGTATGCGACCGACCCGATGGCGAACGCCTCCCCTGCGTCTGGGGCCGCGTCTCCCGCCCCCATCAACGCGGGGTCCAAGGCCAACCCCATCGCCAACGCCACGCTCGGCCCCACCGTGCTGCGGTTCGAGCGCGGCCCCGACGGCGTCCGCCACCTGTGCGGCATCGCCCAATTCGACCCCGGCACCCTCCAGGCAGCGCAAGCCGCCGGGCGGCCCGGGCTGCCCAAGCCCGACTACGAAACCCGCTTTCAATACGACAGCGCCGGCCGGCTTGCGGCCTACGAAATGCGTTCTCGGAATGCGCAGGGCAAGCCCAACCCCTCGGCCTATTTCTGTCTGCGCTATGACAGCAACGGATGGCTGGCGGAACATGGCGCCAACGCTTGCAGCGACCCGTCTCGGCCGCTGATGCGCTATGTACACGATGCCGCCGGACGGCTGCTGCGCACGATTTCGTATGTGGAAAACCAGGGCGATGCCCAGGAAGTCACCCAGTTCGATCAGCAAGGCCAAACCGACCAGCGCTATCGTCGCCAACGGCTGGACTGGCACAACGAAAAGTTGATGCTGGGGCTGCCCTATCAGGAACGCCCATCCGAATTCGCCGTCTTGGTGTTGCCCGGCGCGAACTGGGCGGCGCCGGCCATGGAGTCGTATCACTACGACTGGGCCATTGTGCAGCCCAAGGGCGATGACGGCGACGTCTACGGCGCCAGGCGCGATCCGTCGTCCATCCTGGCGCAGGGCAATAGCGGCCCGGACGGCCAATTCACCCTTAGCGTGGCGCAGCGCCGCCAAGTCTGGGAAGCGGCAGGGAAAAACCCCGGCGGCGTGCATTGGCTGTGGGCGCCGGGCCAGGTCTACACGCTATTGCAGACGCTGCCCCCAGGCGTGTGGGATGCGTGCACCAACGCCGACAACCGGCAGCCGAATGCCTGCGGTGCCCCCTAGGAATTGTTGGGGGGCGGCAGCGCATCGCCGGGATGACGCGCGCCCGGATGGCGCACATAATCCACCAGCGCCAAGGTGGCACGGTCCGGCGGCGGGGTCAGGAGCGACACCACGATGATCGTCAGGAAGGCCACCGGCGCGCCGAACACGCCGGCGGCAATCGGCTGGATGCCCCACCACAGGTCCACCGGCTGCGTGCGTGAAATGCCCAGCACCCATTCGCGCAACCACGGATGCGTATGCGTCATGTAGGCAAAGGTAACCAGCAGCCCGGCCGCCATGCCCAAGGTAGCGCCCCATTTGTTGGCGCGGCGCCAGAACACGCCCATGACCAGGGCAGGAAAGAACGACGAGGCCGCGAACGAGAACGCGGCCGACACCATGAACAGGATGTCGGCAGGCTTGCGCGCGGCGACCCAGGCCGCGCCAAACGCCACCACCAGCAGCAGTATCTTGGACACCATTACCCGGCGCGCGGCCGACATGCGCGGCGACACCATCCGGTACCACATGTCGTGCGACAAGGAATTGGACAGCGTCAGCAACAGGCCGTCGGCCGTGGACAGGGCGGCGGCAAGCCCGCCGGCCGCCACCAGGCCCGAAATCACATAAGGCAAGCCGCCGATCTCGGGCATCGCCAGCACCACCACGTCCGCCCCCATGCTGATCTCGCTTAGCTGCACGACGCCATCGCGATTGATGTCGGTCACGTCAAGCAGGTTGCTGTCGACCGCGCTCCAGGCATGCACCCAATTGGGCAGGCTGAGAAAGTTCGACCCCACCACCTGCGTATAGACCTCGTACTTGACCAGCAACGCCAGCGCGGGCGCCATGAAGTACAGCAGCAGGATGAACAGCAGTGACCAGAACACCGATTTGCGCGCCTCGATCACCGAGGGCGTGGTGTATGAACGCATCAGAATGTGCGGCATGCCCGCCGTGCCCAGCATCAGGCACAAGACCAGCGCCAGGAAGTTGACGCGCATGTTGCGCTGTTCTTCGGGATCTTTGGCGGGAAAGGGTTCCGCGTGAGGGGTGGCCGGGGCGGCCCGCGCCTCGAACGTGGCGCGCGCCTGCGACCACGCCACCCGCGCGTCTTCCACGCTGGCGGGGTAGGCGGCCAGCTCGCGCTCGGCCGAACGAATCTCGACCATCGGCGCATCCGACGCGTTCAACTGGGCCAGGCGACTACGCAGCTTGTCCTTTTCCAACGCCCACGATTCGGGCAGGGCCTGTACGCGCGACGCCATTTCATCGGCATGCTGCTGCCACAGCCGCCGCACCTCGATTTCGGAAGGATCGTTTTGCAGATAGATTTCTTTTTCGGTCACCTGCTGCAAGACCACGCCGGCCGACAATTGCGGCACCGGCATGTTCGTATGCTTGACCGACAGCCACACCACCGGCACCAGATAGGCGATGACCAGGATGATGTACTGCCCCACCTGCGTCCACGTTACGGCGCGCATGCCGCCAAGGAACGAGCACACCAGCATGCCGCCCAGCGCCACGAAGATGCCCAGCTCGAACGAAATACCCGTCATGCGCGTGGTGATGATGCCCACGCCGTAGATCTGCGCGACCAGGTAGGTGAACGAACAGAGAATGGCGCAGGCCACGCCCGCCAGCCGGGGCATGTTGCCGCCGTAGCGCGCGCCCATGAAGTCGGGAATGGTGTATTGGCCAAAGCGCCGTAGGTAAGGCGCCAGCAACATGGCGACCAGCACGTAGCCGCCCGTCCAGCCCATGATGTAGGCCAGCCCGCCGTAGCCGGTCAGGTACAGGGTGCCCGCCACGCCAATGAACGATGCCACCGACATCCAGTCGGCCGCCGTGGCCATGCCGTTATAGATAGCGGGCACGCGTCGGCCCGCCACGTAGTATTCGACCTGATCCGACGTGCGGCAGACGATGCCGATACCGGCATACAGGCTGACCGTGACCAGCAGGAAGACGTAGCCGATCCAGTTGCGCGGCATCCCCAGGACCTCGGCCAGCGCCATCAGCAGGATCATCAGGGCAAAGCCGGCCGTGTACAGCACGTAGATACGGCGCAGCCGGATCCTGAATTCCTGTGGGGTATCTCCGCTGAACGGCATCAGCGGCCCCCGCCGGCGCGATGGCCGTTGCCGGGGTTGTTGCCGTTGCCGTTGCCGTTGCCGTTGCCGTTGCCGCCCGCAGGGGTCCCCACTTCATCGCCCCCTCCACCGCCCGCATCGAGCGCCGCCTCGGCGGCTTCATCGGCGCGGTTCATGACCCGCGCGTACACGCCCACGATGATCAGATACGCCAACGGCGCGCCATAGGCCGCCATCCAGAACGCGAAGGGCCATCCGATGAAATCAAAGCTCAGGCTGCGCGCGAAGAATGCGGGCACGAACGTCAGTGCCGCCCAGACCACAAGCAGCAACAGAATCAGCCGCAGATTGCGGCGCCAATAGGGGGTGGTGATAGGCGGGGAAAGAGATGCGCGGGATTTCGGCATAGCTAGGATGTTTTCAGACCCTATCTGGATAGCGCGAAACGCTGCGTCTGAAAAGCCCTTGCGGATGAAATCCAGGCTTTTTATGCGACAACGGCTGGCACTCTTTGGTGCCAGCCGTTGTGCGTTTTGCTTTTTTTGAGTACTGCTTTACTTTTTTTATGTACCGGTGCCGCCGGTATTTGCCCATGCAGGGCTTTGTCTCCTCACCTGCATGGGAAGAGATTCTGCACCAAGTGCGGGAATGCCACACTAGGGGAATGCCCTAAGACGGAGCATTCATTTACATATTCCTCGCACCACAACGGTGCCATTTGACCGGAAAGTTCTAAATATTGGGATTTTTTGGCAAAAAAGCCGGAATTGAGCCGAATTCAGGAATCTGGCGCGTCCCGCAATATGACGGTCGCCACCGCGCCGTGCCCGGAATCGGGCGCGCCGGTCCGGCCCATGAGCCCCCTGGTCCGCCCCGGACGCCGCGCCATTTTTATTTCTTGTTTACACCCGCCCGCCCAACCTATATCCCGTTTTTACCCCCTGCTCCGTAATCTGCCGGTGTCCTGATTGGTCACCTGGCCTGCCCCGGCGCGCATCCGCCTTTGCCGCGCAGGCCCGTCGTTCGAAGGGAGCGCTGCTCCCGGGAGGAAAAACGTGGATGCCATCTATATCGCCGCCTTCGCCGTCATGGCCGGCGCGACGCTAGCCCTGCTGCAATTTTGCGCAGCCCTGTCCGGGGGAGAGCCGTCATGAACTGGCTTTACTGGCTTAGCGGCCTGACTGCGGCCGTGCTGTTCGTCTACCTGTTGGTGGCGCTGTTCAAACCGGAGAAATTCTGATGACCGCCGAATTCGTCGGATTGCTGGCCTTGTACCTGGCAATCCTGCTTGCGATCGCGCCGCTGCTCGGGCGCTACATACGCGTCGCCATGGAAAACGGGCAATCCAGGCTCACCGCCTGGGGCCGCCCGCTGGAGCGCGGCATCTACCGGCTTGCGGGCATTGACCCGCAGGCCGAAATGGGCTGGAAGCGCTACGCCGTGGCCGTGCTGGTGTTCAACATGGTCGGCATCGCGGTCGTCTATGGCTTGCAGCGCTTGCAAGGCATGCTGCCGCTGAACCCTGCCAACATGGGCGCCGTCAGCCCGGATTCCGCGCTGAACACCGCGATCAGTTTTGTCAGCAACACCAACTGGCAAGGCTATGGCGGTGAATCCACCATGAGCTACCTGACGCAGATGCTGGCGCTGACGGTGCAGAACTTTGTGTCGGCCGCCACCGGCATCGCCGTGCTGTTTGCGTTGATACGCGGCCTGTCGCGCCACTGTTCGGCCACGGTGGGCAACTTCTGGGCGGACATGGTTCGCTGCACGATGTACGTGCTGCTGCCGCTGTCGTTCGTGCTGGCGCTGTTGCTGGTCAGCCAGGGCGTCATCCAAAACTTCAGCCCGTATCAAGACGTGCAGACGGTGCAGGCCCTGCACTACGAACAGCCGCGCGTGGACGCCGACGGCCAGCCGGTGCTGGACGCGTCCGGCCAGGCCGTGACCGACCCGGCCGTCACCTCGACACAAACGTTGGCGATGGGCTCCGTGGCCTCGCAGGAAGCCATCAAGCTGCTGGGCACCAACGGCGGCGGCTTCTTCAATGCCAATTCCGCGCACCCGTTCGAGAACCCCACGCCGCTGGCGAACTTCATGCAGATGCTGGCCATCTTGATGATTCCCGCCGCGCTGTGCTTCACCTTTGGCGAAATGGTGGGCAGCCGCCGGCAGGGCATCGCCATCCTGGCCGCGATGACGGTGCTGTTTGCCGCGTTTGCGCTGACCACCGCCTACTTCGAACAGCAGCCCAACCCCATGGCGGCGCAAGCCGGCGCGGACAGCGCCATGACGGCCCTGGCGCCGGGCGGCAACATGGAAGGCAAGGAATCGCGCTTCGGCATCGCGGCCACGTCGCTCTTTGCCATCATCACCACGGCGGCATCGTGCGGCGCGGTGAACGGCATGCACGATTCGTTCAGCGCCATGGGCGGCCTGCCGCCGATGTTGCAGATGCAGTTGGGCGAAGTGGTCTACGGCGGCGTGGGCTCCGGGCTGTACGGCATGTTGGCCTTCGCCGTGCTGGCGGTGTTCATCGCCGGCTTGATGATCGGACGCACGCCCGAATACCTGGGCAAGAAGATCGAAGCCTACGACATGAAGATGGTGTCCATCATCATCCTCGCCACCCCCTTGCTGGTGCTGGGCGGCACCGCGCTGGCCGTGTCGGTATCGGCGGGCCAGGCGGGCGTGCTCAATCCGGGCATCCACGGTTTTTCGGAAATCCTGTACGCACTGTCATCGGCCGCCAATAACAACGGCAGCGCGTTTGCCGGGCTATCGGCCAACACGCCTTTCTACAACGTGCTGCTGGGCATCGCGATGTGGTTTGGCCGCTTTGCCGTGATCGTGGCGGTGCTGGCCATGGCCGGCTCGCTGGCGGCCAAGCGGCGCCTGCCCGCCGGCCCCGGCAGCATGCCCACCACCGGCCCGCTTTTCGTCGTGCTGCTGATCGGCGCGGTGCTGCTGGTGGGCGCGCTGACGTATGTGCCCGCGCTGGCCCTGGGGCCGGTCGCTGAACACCTGCAACCTTGAATGCAACAGGCTAGGAAACAACATGGCCAAGATTGAAATGCAAACCTCAAGCGCAGGCGGCGGCGCCGCCCGCGCACCCGACGTCACCCCTCAAGAGCGCCCTTTCGGCATGTGGTCCCGATCGCTGGTCGCGCCCGCGCTGCTGGACAGCCTGCGCAAGTTGTCGCCCGCCGCGCAACTGAAAAACCCCGTCATGTTCGTCGTGTACGTGGGCAGCATCCTGACCACCGTGCTGTGGGTCATGGCCCTGCGCGGCCAGGCCGAAGCGCCCGCCGGCTTCATCCTGGCCATCGCCGTATGGCTGTGGTTCACAGTGTTGTTCGCCAACTTCGCCGAGGCCCTGGCTGAAGGCCGCGGCAAGCAGCAGGCGGCGACGCTGCGCGGCTTGCGCACCACCATCAACGCGCGCCTGCTCAAGAACTTTCACGACGCCGACGCCCGCGACGCACATCCCGATCAATGGCGCGGCCAGGCCGTCAGCCAGGCTTCGGGCCTGCTGCGCCGGGACGACGTGGTGCTGATCGAAGCGGGTGAAACCATTCCCGGCGACGGGCAGGTCATCGCGGGCGTGGCCTCGGTGGACGAAAGCGCCATCACCGGCGAGTCGGCGCCCGTCATCCGTGAATCGGGTGGCGATTTTTCTTCCGTCACCGGCGGCACGCGCGTGCTGTCCGACTGGATCTTCGTGCGCATCGCGGCCGACCCCGGCGAGAGCTTCCTGGACCGCATGATCTCCATGGTGGAAGGCGCCAAGCGCCAGAAGACGCCCAACGAACTGGCGCTGACCATCCTGCTGGTCGGCCTGACGGTGGTGTTCCTGCTGGTGGTCGTGACGCTGATGCCCTTCTCCATCTACGCCGTCAGCGCGGCGGGCGGCGGTGCGGCGGTGACCGTGACCGTGCTGGTGGCGCTGCTGGTATGCCTGATCCCGACCACCATCGGCGGCCTGCTGTCGGCCATCGGCGTGGCGGGCATGAGCCGCATGATGAGCGCCAACGTCATCGCGACCTCGGGCCGCGCGGTTGAAGCGGCGGGCGATGTCGATGTACTGCTGCTGGACAAGACGGGCACCATCACCTTCGGCAACCGCCAGGCGTCCACCTTCCTGCCCGCCCCGGGCGTGTCGGCCCGCGAATTGGCGGACGCGGCGCGGCTGGCTTCGCTGGCCGATGAAACGCCCGAAGGACGCAGCATCGTGGCGCTGGCCGACAAGGCCACGCACGCCCCCGCCACGCGTGTGGAAAACGCGGAGTTCGTCCCGTTCACCGCGCAATCGCGCATGAGCGGCGTGAACCTGGGCGAACGCATGATCCGCAAGGGCGCGATAGACGCCGTACAGTCCTGGCTCAAAGCGCTGGACGCCAACGTGCCCGACGCTGTGTTGCATCAAGCCGAAGACGTAGCCCGGCGCGGCAGCACGCCGCTGCTGGTCAGCGACGGCAACCGCGCGCTGGGCGTGGTCGAGCTGAAAGACATCGTCAAGCCGGGCATCCAGTCGCGCTTTGCCGAACTGCGCCGCATGGGCATCAAGACGGTAATGATCACCGGCGACAACAAGCTGACCGCCGCGTCCATCGCCGCCGAAGCCGGGGTGGATGACTTCCTGGCCGAAGCGACGCCCGAGGCCAAGCTGAAGCTGATCCGCGCCTATCAAGCCGAAGGCCGGCTGGTGGCGATGACGGGCGACGGCACCAACGACGCGCCCGCGCTGGCGCAAGCCGACGTGGCCGTGGCGATGAACTCGGGCACCCAGGCCGCCAAGGAAGCGGGCAACATGGTGGACCTGGATTCCAACCCCACCAAGCTGATCGAGATCGTTGAAATCGGCAAACAGATGCTGATGACGCGCGGAGCCTTGACCACGTTTAGCGTGGCCAACGACGTAGCCAAGTACTTCGCCATCATTCCGGCCGCCTTCGCCACCGTGTATCCGCAGTTGAACGTGCTGAACATCATGCAGCTGGCCACACCAGCCTCGGCCATCTTGTCGGCCGTGATTTTCAACGCGCTGATCATCGTGGTGCTGATTCCGCTGGCCCTCAAGGGCGTGCGCTATCGGCCGCTGGGCGCCTCGGTGCTGCTGCGCCGCAACCTGCTGATCTACGGCCTGGGCGGCCTGCTGGTGCCATTCGTCGGCATCAAGCTGGTCGACATGGTGCTGGCCGCGCTGGGGTGGGTCTGACGCCCGCGCCGGCCTGGCGCGGCCCGGCCCGGCCTGGCGTGGCCTGGCGTGGCCTGGCGTGGCCCGGCCCGGCCCGGCCCGCAACATAAGCACGTAGCCCGCGTCAGTCGTGCCCCCGACATAACCCGCACCCAGTCACTACCGGCCCCCGGCGCGCGCCTCGCGCCCACCGGTGAGCCCGCCCAGAGCCTGCCTCATTCAAGGAATTCATCATGCAAGCCACAACTTCCGCAAACGCAGCCACCACTGCCCCCAACCCGGCCCGCCAAGGCGGCATCCTGCGCCCCGCGCTGGTCGTCTTTGCCGCGCTGTCGCTCGTGACCGGCCTGGCCTACCCCTTCCTCACGCGCGGCGTGGCCGCCGTGGTGTTCCCGCACGAGGCGGCCGGCTCGCTCATCACGCAGGGCGACAAGGTCGTCGGGTCGGCGCTGATCGGCCAGGCGTTCAGCGAACCGCGGTACTTCTGGAGCCGGCCGTCGGCCACCGCGCCCATGCCGTACAACGGCGCGGCCTCCGGCGGGTCCAACCTGGGCCCGCGCAACCCCGCGCTGGCACAAGTTATCCAGGAACGCATCGCGGCCTTGAAGGCGGCCGATCCGGACAACCCCACGCCGGTGCCGGTGGACCTGATCACCGCGTCCGGCAGCGGCCTGGACCCGCACATCAGCCCGGCCGCCGCCAACTATCAGGCCGCGCGGGTGGCGCGCCTCCGTCATCTGCCGCGCGCGCAGGTGGATGCGTTGATTCAGGCGCACACCGAAAAGCCCTGGATCGGCGTGCTGGGTGACCCGACCGTCAATGTGTTGACCTTGAACCTGGCGCTGGATGCATTGCGCCCTGCGCCATGACGGCGCGGCGTATAGTAGCGCCAGCCTTTTCCACCCCACACTTTGCGCTTCATGGCTGACATTGCTGGCGAGCGTCCCGATCCCGACGCGCTCTTGAAAACGCTGGACGACGCCGCGCGCCAGGCGGTGCGCGGCAAGCTTCGCGTGTACTTCGGCGCATCGGCCGGCGTGGGCAAGACCTACGCCATGCTGGTGGCCGCCCGCGCGCAAGCCGAGCAAGGCGTGCACGTGCTGGCCGGCATCGTCGAAACCCACGGCCGCCGCGAAACGGCAAGCCTGCTGGATGGCTTGGCAACGCTGCCCTTGAAAGATGTGGCGTACCGGGGCCACGTGCTGCGCGAATTCGACCTGGACGGCGCGCTGGCCGCCCGGCCCGCGCTGGTGCTGGTGGACGAGCTGGCGCATTCCAACGCGCCGGGCTCGCGCCACGCCAAGCGCTGGCAGGACATCCACGAATTGCTGGCCGCCGGCATCGACGTCTGGACCACGCTGAACGTGCAGCATCTGGACAGCCTGAACGAAGCGGTGGGCAGCATCACCGGCGTGCGCGTGTGGGAAACCGTGCCGGACGAGGTCTTCGACACCGCCGACGAAGTCATCCTGGTGGACCTGTCGGCCGACGAACTGCTGCGGCGCCTGAAAGAAGGCAAGGTCTATCTGCCCGAGCAGGCGCGCCACGCCACGCGCAATTTCTTTCGCAAAGGCAACCTGATCGCGCTGCGCGAACTGGCCTTGCGCCGCACCGCCGACCACGTGGACGACGACGTGCAGGCGTATCGCCGCGACCGCGCCATTGATTCGGTGTGGCGCACGCGCGAAGCCGTGGTGGCCTGCATCGGCCCGGACGCGGACGCCGAATACGTGATCCGCAGCGCGCACCGCCTGAGCCAGCAATTGGACTGCGACCTGCACGTGGTCACCATCGACACGCCGCGCGCGGCGCCCACCCCCCAGGCCCAGCAAGACCGCATGCAGCGCAGCCTGGCGCTTGCCGACGGCCTGGGCGCGCGCACGGAAACGCTGCCCGGCGGCGACATGGTGGATGCCGTTGTGCGCTACGTGCGTCGGCACAACATCACCAAGGCCGTCGTGGGGCGCACCCGCGCAAGCGGCCTGCAACGGCTGCGCGTGTCGCTATCCGCCTTGTTGTCGGCGGCGCTGGCGCCGGGCTGGCTGTGGCGCCGCCACAGCTTTGCCGACATGCTGGCCGCGGGCTGCCCCGAAATCGACATCATCCGGCTGGGGGCACCGCCCCTGCCCGCCAGCGCGGCGCCAGGGCGCGACCCGCTGACGCTGGGGCACCGCGCACGCACGCCAGCCGATGACCGCAACACTGCGCCTTGGTCGGGCTATGCCTGGGCGCTGTGCTATTGCGCGGCCGCCACGGGCTTGTCGATGCTGGCGTTTCCGGCGCTGCACCAGACCAACATCGTCATGCTGTTCCTGCTGGCGGTAGTGGCCGTGGCGCTGCGTCACGGGCGTGGCCCGGCCGCGCTGGCGTCCGTAGTCAGCGTGGCGTTGTTCGACTTTTTCTTCGTGCAGCCGCTGGCATCCTTTGCCGTGTCGGACGTGCAGTACCTGCTGACGTTCGCCGTGCTGCTGGCCGTGGGCCTGCTGATCGGGCAGCTGACGGCCGGGCTGCGGCTACAGGCGCAGGTGTCGGTCAAGCGCGAAGCCGACGCGCGCAGCCTGTACGAATTCGCGCGCGAGCTGTCGTCGGCATTGTTGCCGGAACAGATCGTGGCGCTGGCCGGCGCATTCGTGCACGCCACGTTCGGCTCGCGCTGCGCGCTGTATATCCTGGGCCTGGACGACCGCCTGAAGCTGGCCTCGCCCGCCGCCGACGATATGCCGGCGCTGGAGTCCGCCTTGGCCCAATGGGTGTATGACCATGGCCAACCCGCCGGCGCGGGCACCGCCACGCTGTCCAACAGCGACCTGCTGTACCTGCCCCTGAAAGCGCCGATGCGCACGCGCGGCGTGCTGGCCCTGGCCGCGCCGCGCCGCAGTCTGTTCACGCATCCCGACGCGCGCCGTCAGATCGAGGCCTACGCCACGCTGATCGCCATTGCGCTGGAGCGGCTGCACTATGTCGAAGTCGCGCAGCAGGCGCTGGTCAGCATGGAATCCGAACGGCTGCGCAATTCGCTACTGGCGGCGGTGTCGCATGACCTGCGCACCCCGCTGACCAGCCTGGTCGGCATGACGGACACGCTGACGCGCCGGCCGGGCACGCTGCCGGACGATGTGCAGGACACCATTCGCGCCATGCGCGACCAGGCGCAGCGCATGCATGCGCTGGTGGTCAATCTGCTGGACATGGCGCGGCTGCAAAGCCACGACACGCCGCTGCGCCTGGAATGGCAGTCCATTGAAGAACTGGTGGGCGCGTCGCTGGCCGCCATGCGCGAGCCGCTTGCCGCGCACCACGTCACCGTTGCGCGCCTGTCCGACCTGCCGCTGGTGGAATGCGACGGCGTGCTGATCGAACGCGTGCTGTGCAACCTGCTTGAAAACGCCGCCAAGTACACGCCGCCCGGCAGCACCGTGCATATCCACGCGGCGGTGCACGATGACTCGCTGCGCGTGGCCGTCTGCGACAACGGCCCCGGCGTCGCGCCGGGCGCCGAACGCCGCATCTTCGAAAAATTCACGCGCGGTGACCGCGAATCCGCCACCCCCGGCGTGGGCCTGGGCCTGGCGGTATGCGAAGCCATCATCCTGGCCCACCACGGCCGTATCTGGGTGGAGCACACGCCGGGCCAGGCCCATGGCGCGCAGTTCGTCTTCAGCCTGCCGCTGGGCACCCCGCCCGACGTCCAGCCCGAATCCACCGAATCCCCCGATTCCCCCAATTCCCATTGAAAGCACCTTTTGCATGTTCGACTACCAGCCTACCGTCCTGATCATTGAAGACGACGCCAACATCCGGCGCTTCGTGCGCCAGGCCCTGGAAAGCGAGGGCTGCGCCGTGCACGAGGCCGACACGGTCAAGCGCGGCCTGATCGAGGCCGGCACGCGCCAGCCCGACGCCATCGTGCTGGACCTGGGGCTGCCCGACGAAGACGGCATGACGCTGATCCGCGAGTTGCGCGGCTGGACGCAGGTGCCGGTGCTGGTCCTATCGGCCCGCAGCGCCGAGCCAGACAAAGTGGCGGCGCTGGACGCGGGCGCCGACGATTACCTGACCAAGCCGTTCGGCGTCAGCGAACTGCTGGCGCGGCTGCGCGTGCTGTTGCGCCGCCATGCGCGGGCGGGCGCGGCCAGCGCCGCCGAGATCAGCTTTGGCGACGTGCGCGTCGACTTCTCGCGGCGCGTCGTCGAACGCGGCGGCCAGCACGTGCACCTGACCGCCATGGAATACCGGCTGCTTGCCGCGCTGCTGGCGCACCGGGGCAAGGTCATGACGCATCGGGAACTGCTGCGCGAGGTGTGGGGGCCGTCGCATATCGAAAGCAACCACTACCTGCGCATCTACATGGGGCACCTGCGGCAAAAGCTCGAAGCCGACCCCGCGCAGCCCGTGTTCCTGCTGACCGAGATCGGCGTGGGGTACCGCTTCGCGGGCTGAGCGGGGCAACGGATCGCGGTGACTGGGATGTAGTGAACGTGGATGTAGTGAACGTGGATGTAGTGAACGTGGATGTAATCAACGTGCCTGTGATCCCCGTGCCTGCGATCGTCGTGCCTGTAATCCACATTGACGCGATCTTTACGCGTGCCGCCTGTGTCTTGTCTCGCGCTTTATGCCGATCCTCCTATTGTTGCCATCCGTTCAACAGCAGGAGCATTCCATGTCCCGCAATTCCTTGGCCGCGCTGGCGCTGCTGACGCTGGCCGCCACCGCCCAAGCCAATGACGCCCCGGTCGCCACCGCCCACCCCGACTTCACTTTGTCCGCAAACCTCAGCCTGACCAGCCAATACCGCTATCGCGGCCTGATGCAGTCGGACAACAAACCCGCCGTGCAAGGCGGCTTCGACCTTGCCCACCGCAGCGGCTTTTATCTGGGCAACTGGAATTCCAGCATCAGCTGGCTCGGCGACAGCAACCCCGACGTTTCCGCCCCCGTGGAAATGGATTTCTACGGCGGCTACAAGGGCAATGTGGCCGACGGCGTGCCCGTGGACCTGGGGGTCTTGCAGTACTACTACCCGGGCGATTTCCCGTCCGGCTACACCAGCCCCGACACCACCGAACTCTACGCCGGCATCGGCTATGGCCCGGTCATGTTCAAGTATTCCATTGCCATGACCAACCTGTTCGGCTTTGCCGACAGCAAATACAGCCAATACTTCGACCTGAGCGCCAACGTCGACACCGGGGTGTGGGGCCTGAGCCTGAACGCCCATGCCGGCCGCCAGATGGTGAAAAACGTGGACAACGGGTCGTATACCGACTGGAAGCTGGGGCTGACCAAGGACTTTGGACAAGGCCTGTCGGTATCGCTGGCCTACCTGGACACCAACGCGGATCGCGCCGTCTATACCAACACCCGCGGTCGCGACATGGGCCGCGCGACAGGCGTGCTGTCCTTGACCAAAACCTTTTGATCCCCCCGGGCGTTGACGCGATTTTTACGCGCCGCGCCCGCTTTTATCGGCGCGGTTTACGGCGCCCTTCCTATAGTGGAATCGTCATCAACCAACCGATACGCGGATCGCCGCAAGCAGCGCCTTCCGCCCCGCCCCCGCCATGATCGCCCAACCCAATTCCTCTGGCCCCGCCTTGCTTGCCCCCTTTCCCGCGCCTGCTCAGGCGCGCAACGAACAGGTGGCGCTGACGGTCAGGATCGATACGCTGGATGCCTTGAACGTGCGCCTGGCGCTGCATCGGGCACTGGGCACGCGCATCGGCATCTATTTGCTGTCGGTGGACCACGCCCGCGCGCAAAGCACGCTGCAATTGCAATGCAGCCGGGACCAACTGGATGACATGATGCAAGCCGTCATGCGTGGGCTGCCGCAGGCCGAATTCGGCACGGTGCGCCCGGCCGCCACCCTGACGGGGCAATAACCATGGACATGCCCGTCACCCCCCGCTTTGAAGGCATCTGGCTGCCGATGATCACGCCGCTGCGTGGCGGCTATGTAGACGCGGACGCGGCCCAGGCGCTGGCCCGCTATTACCGCAACGCGGGCATCACCGGGCTGGTGCTGTTCGGGTCGACCGGCGAAGGCAACTTGCTGAGCCTGTCCGAAAAGATCGACATGGCGCAGGCGATCAACAGCGATCCGCACGCGCTGCCGCTGGTGTTCGGCGCGGGCGGCGTGGACACGCGCGGCGTGGCCACGGCCATCCGGCGCCTGGACAAGCTACGACCGGCGGGCTATCTGGTGCCGCCGCCTTATTATCTGGGCCCATCGCAGGCGGGCATTCTTTGGCATTACCGGCAGATCGCCTGGGCCACCGATCGCCCCATCATCCTGTACAACATCCCCAAGCGCACCGGCGTGACGATGACGGTGGAAACCATGGAAACACTGGCGTCCTTGCCCAATTTTTCGGCGGTGAAGGAATGCGATGCGCCCGTGCTTGCCGCCCTGAATGCGCGCGGCAAGCTGGATGCGCTGTGTGGCGACGATTTGTCCTTGCTGGACCACTGGCTGGCCGGCGGACACGGCGCCATACCGGCCGCCGCGCATCTGTTTCCCGAACGCCACGTTGAAATCATGCGGCTGGCGCGCGCGGGCCAGGCCGACGCCGCCCGAGCGCTATTCGAACCGCTGCGCGCGTTGATCCGGCTGCTGTTCGCCGAACCGAACCCCGCGCCGATCAAGCGTGCGCTGGCCATGCAAGGCCTGATCGCCGACGAACTGCGCATGCCCATGATGCCCGCCAGCCGCGAGATCACGCCGCGGCTGCAACGAGCACTGGGCGCAATGCAGGCGCTGCCGAGCCGCTTGCAGACAGCTTGAATACCGACACGGCGCGCGCCAGGCCGTCGGCCTGATCGTGCAGGGTCGAGGCCGACGCGGCAAACTCTTCGACCAGTGCGGCGTTCTGTTGCGTCACGCTGTCCAGGTGCGTGACGGCCTGGTTGATCTGTTCGATGCCCGTGCTTTGTTCAGCCGACGCCGTGGCGATTTCCCCCATCAACGGCGCGCTGGTGGCCGCCGATTCCAGCACGCTGCCCATCGTGGCGCTGGCCTGCCCCACGCGTTCGCTGCCGCGCGCCACCGAGTCGGACGAGGCTTCGATCAGGTCCTTGATTTCCTTGGCGGCCGTGGCCGAGCGCTGCGCCAAGGCCCGCACCTCGCCCGCCACCACTGCAAACCCACGCCCCTGCTCGCCCGCGCGCGCGGCTTCCACCGCCGCGTTCAGGGCCAGGATGTTGGTCTGGAACGCAATGCCGTCGATCACGCTGATGATCTCGCCGATGCGCTGCGAGCTGTGCGAGATCTCGCGCATGGCGTCGATGGCGTGCTGCGTTTCTTCGCTGCCCTGACGCGCCAACTTTGCCGACTGCGCGGCCAGCGCGCTGACTTCGCGCACGTGTTCCGCGCTTTGGCGGGCAGTAGCCGTAATTTCTTCGACGCTGGCCGCCGTCTGTTCCAGCGCGGCCGCCTGCTTTTCGGTGCGGTCCGACAGGTCCAGGCTGCCCGCCGCGATCTGGCGCGAGGCCGCCGCGATGGAGCCGGTCGATTGCACGATGCTGCGCAAGGCCACTTCCAGCCGTGTCTGCATGCGCCCCATGGCTTCGAACAGCTGCCCGATTTCGCCACGATGGTTGCCGGATACCTCGCCTGCCAGATCGCCGTTGGCCACGCGTTCGCACAGCGCCACGGCCTCGTCCAAGGGGCGGATCACATGGGTGTGGAAAAAACGCAGCGCCGCCAACAGCAACAACACCAACAGACCGATGGTGGCCCCGCCCTGACGCCAAAGCGTCTGGTAGAACGCGGCGTCCACATCGTCTACATACAGGCCCGTGAAGACTAGCCAGCCCCATTCCGCGTCGTAGGTTGCGTAACTGATCTTCGGCAGCGCTTCCTCCGCGCCGGGCCGTGGGAAGCGGTAGTGCACATAGCCGCCGCCCGCCTTGCCGCCGGCATACAGCCGCTGGAATATGGGCAGCCCGTCCACGTCCTTGATGTCACGCACGTTGGTGCCCACCAATTTCGGGTCAGGGTGCACCAGCAAGGCGTAGTCATCGCCGAATGCGCCCACATAGCCGTCGGCGCCATAGCGCAGTTGCGACAGGCGCCTGGCCACGTTGCGCTTGGCCTCGGCCAGCGGCATGCCTTCGCTGACGCTTTGCTTGCCGTTGCGCAAAATGCCGGCCGACAGGTCCAGCACGTGCCGCAGTTCCGTCTTGCGGTCCTCGACCATTTCACCCCGACGCTGCCACGCATCCCAGGCGCCCAGCGCCAGCACGGCCGCGCCTATCGCGAAAACGAACCACAACAACTCTCTGCGCAGACTGGAGTTCTTCACCGGATTTCCTTGTAGTGCTTGTCATGCCCACTGCGCGCCTGAAACGATAGACGGCAAAATGTGACTGTTTATGTATTTGCGATTTGTCAGGATACGGAGAAGACGCAGGGTTTTCACCAAGCGCGCGCGGGCTTGTTGATCTGGCGCAAGCGCCGGGCGCAAAAAAAAACGCAAGGCGCGGGACGCCTTGCGTTTGTTTGGTGCGGGCCCGGCGGCTGGATGCCGGGTCGTCAGGGATGGGAGGTCATGGCCGCGGGGGTACCGGCTGCGGGGTCACTGCCGGCGGTGTCACTGCCTGCTTGGTCGGCCGCGGCGTCGTCAGCGCGATCAGCGTGACCACGATCAGCGAGTAATTGGGCACGCTGCGCATGTTGCGGAACATCATCTCCGTCAAGCTGAACGCGCAATAACCCAGGCAGAACAACAAGCCCAGCTGCGCCCCCACCCGTATCACGCGGTCGTCGCTGGCCATGCGCCGGAAGAAAACGGCGGCCGGCACCAGATACAAGGTCAGAATGGTCATCAAGCCCAGCAAGCCATATCCGGACAACGCACCCAGCATATCGTTGTGAGGCTCACCGAAGCCTTCAACCACCTCTTGCGTCACGATCCCCTGCGTCTGCAAGTGCCGCAACTCTTCGCGGAACATGCTGGGGCCCACGCCCACGATGGGGCTTTTCTGGAACATCAGCAGCGACGCATGCCACAGCTGCAAGCGGATGCCAAACGAGGTATCGCGGTTGGACGACGTGGCAAACCCCTGCACGTCGGACGTGATCTCGTGCATGCGGCTGCTGAACGTCCAGATGGCGGCGGCGCTGGCGGCCAGCGCCACGCACAGCGCCAGCGCGCAATACACCTTGTGACGACGGCTCCAGTTGCGCAGGCCCAGCAGGAATACCAGCGCCAGAATCGGCAGCAACATCCAGCTGCTGCGCGTCTCGGACTGCCACGTGGCGTAGACGGTCAGCAGCACCACCGCCAGCTTCACCGCCATTTCGATGCGCGGCCAGCGCGTACAGGCGCCAAAGCCCATCGACAGCAAGGTCATGCCGCCCAGCAGCAGAGTCAGGTTGGCGAACGCCACCGCGTTATAGCGCCCGCCCACGTCCACCATGCCGTTGCGGCCCACCGTCGCCATCGTGACGATCAGCAGCATGGCCCCGCCGAAGGCGCCCACCAGCACGCTCCATTGCACCGCCTTCAACCACGGGCGCGGCGCACGCAGCAGCAGCCACAGCACCGGCAGCGCCAAGGCGAAGCGCAACAGCTTTTCAAGTTCGGAATTGCTCCACACGCCGCGCACCGCCGACGTGATGAACATACAGGCCAGGGGCAGCAGCAGCACCAGCGACATGGGCCACAAGGCCCGGAAGTCCATGGGCTCGTAGCGCTTGACGGCGTTCACGGCCAGCGCGGTCAGCGCAATCAGCGCGCTCAGATAGAGAACGGCGGGGCCGCCCACCGGGCTGGTCAACGCCAGCGCGGGAACCAGCAATACAAGCCAGGTGGCTAGGGATACATACAGTCGGGGCACAGCGATCAACCTGGTAAGAGCAGCGTAAGCGCCAGCGCGCTTCATGCGGATACGTTAGACAAAACCCGCCCGCCATGACGGCGGGCGGGTTCAGCGGACCATCTTGATACGAACCGCGGGTTTACATGTTTTCGATCATGACCTGGCCGAAGCCCGAGCACGACACCTGCGTCGCCCCTTCCAGCAGGCGGGCAAAGTCATACGTGACCTTCTTGGACAGGATGGACTTTTCCATGCTGGAGATGATCAGGTCGGCCGCTTCGGTCCAGCCCATGTGGCGCAGCATCATTTCGGCCGAGAGGATTTCGGAACCGGGGTTCACGTAGTCCTTGCCGGCGTACTTGGGCGCGGTGCCGTGGGTGGCTTCGAACATGGCAACCGAATCCGACAGGTTGGCGCCCGGGGCGATGCCGATGCCGCCCACCTGCGCGGCCAGCGCATCCGAGATGTAGTCGCCGTTCAGGTTCAGCGTGGCGATCACGTCGTATTCGGCCGGACGCAGCAGGATCTGTTGCAGGAAGGCGTCGGCGATCACGTCCTTGACGATGATCTCGCGGCCCGTCTTCGGGTTCTTGAACTTGCACCACGGGCCGCCGTCGATCAGCTGCGCGCCAAATTCCTTTTGCAGCAGCTCGTAGCCCCAGTCCCGGAAGCCGCCTTCCGTGAACTTCATGATGTTGCCCTTGTGCACCAGCGTCAGCGACGTGCGGTCGTTGTCGATAACGTACTGCGCGGCCTTGCGCACCAGGCGCTCGGTGCCTTCGCGTGACACCGGCTTGATGCCGATGGACGAGGTGTTCGGAAAGCGGATTTTCTTGACGCCCAGCTTGGTCTGCAGGAACTGGATCAGTTCCTTGGCCTGTTCGCTTTCGGCCATGTATTCGATGCCCGCATAGATGTCTTCCGAGTTCTCGCGGAAGATCACCATGTTGGTCTTTTCGGGTTCACGCACCGGCGAAGGCACGCCCTTGAAGTACGCCACCGGGCGCAGGCAGACGTACAGGTCCAGTTGCTGGCGCAGCGCCACGTTCAGCGACCGAATGCCGCCGCCCACCGGGGTGGTCAGCGGGCCCTTGATGGACACCACGTAGTCTTTGACGACTTCCAGGGTTTCATCGGGCAGCCAGACGTCCGGGCCGTAGACCTTGGTGGCCTTCTCGCCGGCATAGACTTCCATCCAATGGATCTTGCGCTTGCCGCCGTAGGCTTTTTGCACCGCGGCATCGACAACCTTGATCATCACCGGGGTGATGTCAGCGCCCGTGCCGTCGCCTTCAATGAAGGGAACGATGGGCTGTTCAGGCACATTCAGCGAGAAATCAGCGTTGACCGTGATTTTCTGGCCGCCAGCGGGAACCTTGATATGTTGGTAGGACATGAATGCTCCATTTGCTCCGGGTGGTTTTTCTGCACGCGCCGCATCGAAAAGCGTCCGATTCCGCAGGGAAAAACCCCTGTCTGACCGCACACCGGATAGCGGATAGCAACCAATTCTATATCGCAAAGGGTTCCCGGCAACCGGCCGCCATCGGGCGCGCGGTAAAATAATGCGTCCATAGACCGCATTGCGCCCCCACCGATGTTCAATCCCTCACGCGACCAAGTCCGCGAATTCTTTATCGACACCTGGCGCAAGCACCGCGCCAACGAGGTGCTGACCCCGCTCGAGGCCATCGCGCTGGACTGGATCATCGAGCATCCCGAATACCACGGCGACCTTGAAAGCCCCGAGGCCATGACCATGGAATACGCGGTGGAAAAGGGGCGCACCAACCCCTTCCTGCACCTGTCCATGCATTTGGCCATCGCCGAGCAGTTGTCCATCGACCATCCGCCCGGCATCCGTCTGGCTTACCAGCAGTTGACCGCCCGCTCGGACGCGCACCATGCAGCCCATGAAATCATGGAATGCCTGGGGCAAGTCGTATGGGAGGCGCAGCGCCTGGGCACGCCGCTGGACAGCGACACCTATATCGATCTGATCCGGCGCCGCGCCAGCCTTTGATGCTTGCTTTGACGCTTATGTAGCGTGCAACGCGCAAGCGTTATGGCTTATTTGCGTACGCCCAGGTCGCTGGGTTGAGACGCGAGCCATGCCGACACGTTGGAAATATCCTGGTCGGACAGCTGCGTGGCAAAGGCGCCCATGATGGGGTTCTTGCGCACGTTGGCGGTGGCCGCGCTGCCCGAGGCGCCGCGTTTGTAGGCCTTCAAGGCATGCGACAGGTAGTCGGCATGCTGGCCGGCCAGCGTGGGGTAGGCCGGGTCCACCGCGGTCTTGGCGTCGGCGCCGTGGCACGACGCGCAATTGAATTTGTCGAAAACGGCCTTGCCGGCCGCCAGGTCCTGCGCCTGGACGGAGGCGCCCGCCATGGCGAAAGTCGCGCCCAGAAGGGCAAGCATCGTGCGATTCATTGTTTGCCCCTTATTTCAGATTCGAGTAGTACGCGGCCAGATCGGCGATGTCCTGGTCGGACAGGCTGCCGGCAATGGCGTCCATCGTGGGATGGCTACGCGCGCCTTTCTTGTACTCGTTCAGGGCGGTTTCGATGTACTTGGCGTTCTGGCCAGCAATCATCGGCACGTGATACAGCTCGGGGAACGTCGCCTTGTAGCCTTCGATGCCGTGGCAGCCGATGCACATGGAGACCTTGTCGCGGGCGTTTTGGATATTACCGACAGGCGCTGCGTCGGCAGCAACAGCCTGACCGGCGATCGCACAGGATGCCATCGCGGCCAACACGTAAACCGTGCACTTCAGAGAGGTTCGCAACTTCATTGGAATGGCTCTTCTTGGTATGGCTTAAGGACTAGGGCCTGCTCACACGTCGGCCCCCTGCAAACACGTTGCGGGTCGAACCCAACTGCAAAACCGCCTGATTGTACGATAATTGCTCAGGATTAATACCTTGCGATGGGTATTGATCACCGTCAATCCTCGGAAGCCATAAGCCAATGTCCGCAGCCCAGTCCGCACACTCCGCCTCGCCTGCCCGCTTCAACGGGACCGACAGCTACGTCGCCACCGATGACCTGAAACTGGCCGTCAACGCCGCCCTGACCTTGCAGCGCCCGCTGCTGATCAAAGGCGAACCCGGTACCGGCAAGACCATGCTGGCCGAAGAGGTGGCGCGCGCGCTGGGGCGGCCGCTGCTGCAATGGCACATCAAATCCACCACCAAGGCGCACCAGGGCCTGTACGAATACGACGCCGTCTCGCGCCTGCGCGATTCGCAGCTGGGTGACGAAAAAGTCCGCGATATCCGCAACTACATCGTGCAAGGCACCCTGTGGCAAGCCTTCCAGGCCGATGAGCCGGTGGTGCTGCTGATCGACGAGATCGACAAGGCCGACATCGAATTTCCCAACGACTTGCTGCGCGAACTGGACCGCATGGAATTCCATGTGTACGAAACGCGCGAGACCATTTCCGCGCGCCATCGCCCGCTGGTCATCATCACGTCCAACAACGAAAAAGACCTGCCCGACGCGTTCCTGCGCCGCTGCTTTTTCCACTACATCCGCTTCCCCGACCGCGACACCATGCGCGACATCGTGGCCGTGCACTATCCGCACCTGAAGCAGGACGTGCTGCGCGCGGCGCTGGACACCTTTTTTGCACTGCGCGATGCGCCCGGCCTGAAGAAAAAGCCGTCTACCTCGGAACTGCTGGACTGGCTGCGCCTGCTGCTGGCCGAAAACGCCACGGCGGCCGAGATCGACGCCCACACAGCAACCGCCGTGCCGCTGATGGCCGGCGCGCTTCTGAAGAACGAGCAAGATGTGCACCTGCTGGAACGCCTGGCGGCCATGACCCGCGGCGGCCAGCGCCGCTGATCTTGCAGCCACCGGCGCACCCTATGCTGATCGACTTTTTCTATCACCTGCGGGCGCACAAGCTGCCCGTCTCGGTCAAGGAATACCTGACCCTGGTGGACGCCCTGCGCCACGACCTGATGGCGCCCACGCTGGACGAGTTCTACTTCCTGGCGCGCGCCACGCTGGTCAAGGATGAATCGCTTTACGACCGCTACGACAAGGCCTTCGGCGCCTATTACAAGGGCATCGAGGCCGCGCTGCCGCCGGGCAAGGAAATTCCGCTGGACTGGCTGATCAAGCAGTTTGAAAAGAACCTGACGCCCGAAGAAAAAGCCGCCATCGAAAAGCACGGCTGGGACAAGCTGATGGAGCTTTTCAAGGAACGCATGCAAGAGCAGAAAGAGCGCCACGCGGGCGGCAGCAAATGGATCGGCACCGGCGGAACGTCGCCGTTCGGCAACGGCGGCTACCACCCCGAGGGCATTCGCGTGGGCGGCGCGTCGGCGGGCAACCGGTCGGCCGTCAAGGTCTGGGACATGCGCCAGTTCAAGGACTACGACGACCAGGTCGAACTGGGCACGCGCAACTTCAAGGTGGCGCTACGGCGCTTGCGCCGCTTCGCGCGCCAAGGCGCCGAAATGGAACTGGACCTGGACGACACCATCGCCAGCACCGCGCGCAACGCCGGCCACCTGGACCTGCGCATGGTGCCCGAACGCCACAACACCGTGAAGGTGCTGATGTTGCTGGACGTGGGCGGCAGCATGGACGACCACATCGGCCGCGTCGAAGAATTGTTTTCAGCGGCGCGCAGCGAATTTCGCAATCTGGAAGTCTATTACTTCCACAACTGCCCGTACGAAAGCCTGTGGCAAAGCAACCGCCGCCGCCAGAACGAACGCTTCGACACCTGGGATGTGCTGCGCAAGTACAACGCGGACTGGCGCCTGATCATCGTGGGCGATGCCACCATGAGCCCGTACGAAATCCTGCAACCGGGCGGGTCCGTCGAGCACTACAACCAGGAACCCGGCGCCCAATGGATGCGGCGGTTGCTGGACGCGTGGCCCAAGTCGGTATGGCTGAACCCCGAGCCCACCGCGTCGTGGCAGTATCGGCAGTCCATCGCGCTGATGCGCGACATCATGCAGGACCGCATGTACCCGGTCACCGTCGCCGGCCTGGAACAGGCCATGCGGGTGCTGTCCAAGTAAGGGGTTGCGGTAAAGGCGCGCGGCAAGGCCCTGCGGGCGTCAGCCGTCGACCGGCTGCTCGGGCGTGTCCAGCGTCAGTTGATAAAACGCCAGATCCAGCCAGCGGCCGAACTTGAACCCGGCCTGGCGAATCGTGCCGGAATGCGTGAAGCCCAGCTTTTCGTGCAGGTGAATGCTGCCTTCGTTCGAGGCGTCGATGCCGCCGACCAACACGTGCACCTGGTTGGCGCGCGCACGTTCGATCAATACCCGCATCATCGCTTCGCCCAGCCCCTTGCCGCGAAAACGCGCGTCCACGTAAACGGAATGCTCGACCGAATACTTGAACGCGGGCCAGGCACGGAAGGTGCCGTAGCTGGCGAAGGCCATCAACTGACCGGCCTCGTTTTCGAAGCCCACCACCGGAAAACCGCCCCGCTGCTTGGCCTGGAACCAGCCTTGCATGGCCTCTGGCGGACGCGGCTTGTAGTCGTACAACGCCGTGGAATTGACGATGGCGTCGTTGAAGATGGCCAGTATCTGATCGGCATGGCGCGCATGCGTGCAATCAACCAGGGTGGCGCCTGGTGGGACGTGGATGTCGGGCGAGTTCATGGCGCAAAATTGTACTGTCACGAGCCGCGTCGATAGCATCGGCCGAAAGCGTCCGCACAAAAAAAAGACCGGCGAATCCGCCGGTTCAATGAGGTGTTGCCGCTTCTGGCCACTCTCAGGCGGCGCGGCTCTCCACTGATCGGTTGTTGGCGGACGCATGCCGCAGGCCGGGACATTGGCGCCAGGACAGGTCGTCGCCGTCCATATCCAGGTCAAAGAGATCGTTCGCGGCCGGCCAGGGGTGGCTGCGCGTGGCCGCGCCCTCCATCTCGAGCACGTGCCCGGCAAACCCACGGGGCGAACCACCGCACTCGGCAAAATAACGTTGGGCGTTCAGGTCCACCACATAGGTGGTCATATCATGGGTCAGTATGGCCACGAATTGGCCGTCATCACTGGCATAGGCGTACTGAAACTGTCCTTTGATGCCGTCGCCGTTCAGGGCGTTACCGGTCAATTGGGACAAGGCACGCGTGACGATTTCGGTCAGCATGGGTCGTTCCTCCGAAAAATGCGCCGGCAGGATGCCGGCAGCGAAGGCGCGAACGACAAGCACCGGCGCCGCGCTTGCAGCGGCGTCTGGCGTTGGACGGGAAGCCGGGTAGACGGCTGTCGCGCATCCCGTCGGCAACAGCTACTACGTGTTGAAAAGCTTACACCCGCAAGCCGGGCAAGCTCAAATTTGCCTTGTGCACGAACGGTGTTGCGGTGCAGCACCCTGTGACGACGCCACTTTCGGCCGATTATGCGGCTGCAACCGGCACACCGCCTATCTCTGCGTCACCGTTATTCTGGCGCAGCCATTGCTCGCGGCGCAGTCGATACAGCACGTGCTCGCGCAGCTTGTGCCCCTCGGGCAAGGCGGGATGATCGAACGTGCCTGGCTCGGCCTGCATGCCCAGACGCCGCATCACCGCCTGCGAACGCTGATTGCCCACGGCGGTGAACGCCACGATTTCGGGAAGGCGCACCTGGTCGAAGCCCACGCGCAGCGCCGCCTCGGCCGCTTCGCTGGCGTAGCCCCGCCCCCAAAAGGGACGAGCCAGCCGCCAGCCCACTTCCACGCCTGGCGCAAACGGAAGCAGGGCCGGCATTGGCTTGATGCCGACAAAGCCGATGAACGGGGCCACGCCAGGCGCTTCCACCGCCCAAAGGCCCCAGCCGTGCTCGTCGATGCCCGCTGCCAGCCGCTGGGCCAGCGCATCGCTTTGCTCGGTGGAAAGCGGGATCAGGAATTCCGTTACGCAAGGGTCGGCATTCATGGCGGCGAAGGGCTTGCGGTCGTCCGCCCGCCATTGCCGCAGCACCAGACGCGGTGTTTCTACTTCAAGAGATAACGACATGTCGCACTTCCTTGTCTTGCGCCCAGGTCCGCAGCCCCTGAACCATTGCCAACGTATACACTCCAACGGATTCTGCCATGCCAAAGGAATTGTCTGCCATGCGCCTGTCCCTGTCGAAGCTGCCGCGCCCGTTGGGTGCGCTGCTGTTCTCCTCCTTCCTGGCCTTCCAGGCCGGCGCCGCCAATCTTCCGGCCGGCGTTTCGGAGGCCGCCTCGGTTGAAGGCATCACCGAATATCGCTTGGCCAATGGCCTTCGGGTGCTGCTGGTACCCGACGAATCCAAACCGTCCACCACGGTCAACATGACGTACCTGGTCGGCTCTCGCAACGAGAACTACGGCCAGACCGGCATGGCTCACCTGCTTGAACACATGCTGTTCAAGGGCACTTCCATCACCCGCAACGCCATGGGCGAGTTTTCGCGCCGAGGCTTGCAAGCCAACGGGTCCACCTCCAGCGACCGCACCAACTACTTCGCCAGCTTTGCCGCCAACCCCGACACCTTGAAGTGGTATCTGGGCTGGCAGGCCGACGCGATGGTCAATTCCTTGATCGCCAAGGAAGACCTGGATTCGGAAATGACCGTCGTCCGCAACGAAATGGAAAGCGGCGAAAACAGCCCGTCACGCATCCTGATGCAAAAGATGCAGGCCGCCGCCTACCAGTGGCACAGCTACGGCAAGAACACCATCGGCGCGCGCTCCGACGTTGAAAACGTAGACATCGGCCAGCTGCGCGCCTTCTATCACGAGTACTACCAGCCCGATAACGCCGTGCTGATCGTGGCCGGCAAATTCGACCCGCAAGCCACCCTGGCAGACATCGAGCAAACGCTGGGCAAGCTGCCCAAGCCCGAGCGCAAGCTGCCGCCCGAATACACCGTGGAACCCGTGCAGGACGGCGAACGCTCCGTCACGCTGCGCCGCACGGGCGGCACGCCGCTGGTTGCCGCGATGTACCACATCCCCGCCGCCGGCAGCCCCGACTTCGTGCCGCTGGACCTGGCCACCGTGATCTTGTCCGACACGCCGTCGGGCCGCCTGTACCACGCGCTGGTCGCCACGAAAATGGCCTCGGGCGTATTTGGCTTCACCATGGAAAACCGCGATCCGGGCCTGGCGATGTTCGGCGCGCAGTTGCCGCCCGGCAAAGACCTGGACGCCGCCATGAAGACGCTGACCGGCACGCTGGAATCCCTGGGTAAAAAACCGTTCACTCAGCAAGAACTGGACCGCGCCCGCAGCAAGTGGCTGACCGCATGGGAACAAACCTACAGCGATCCCGAGCAAGTCGGCGTGGCGCTGTCCGAAGCCATTGCGGCCGGCGACTGGCGCTTGTTCTTCTTGCAGCGCGACCGCGCCCGCAAGGCCACGCTGGCTGAAGTCCAGCAGGCGGCCACCACGTACCTGCTGCAAAGCAATCGCATCGAAGGCCGTTATATCCCCACCGAAAAGCCGCTGCGCGCTCCGCAGACGCAACGCGTGGACCTGACCGCCGTGTTCAAGGACTACAAGGGCGACCCCGACTTCAAGGCCGCCTCGGCATTCGATCCCACGCCGGAAAACATCGACAAGCTGACGCAAAGGAAGAAGCTGGACCTGCCCAACGGGCCGGTTCAACTGGCGCTGCTGCCCAAGGCCACGCGCGGCAACCGCGTGCAGGCGCAGATGCTGATCCAGTTCGGCAACGAGAAAGACCTGCGCGGGCAACGCGTGAACGCCAGCGCGGTGGCCGACTTGCTGATACGCGGCACGGCCAAGCTGTCGCGCCAGGACATCCAGGATCGGCTGGACAAGCTCCAGGCTGAACTTGGTTTCAGCGGCGGCGGCACCACGCTCAAGATCGCCATGTCGACCAAGGGCGAAAACCTGCCCGAGCTCACTGCCCTGGCGCTGGACATCGTGCGCAACGCCAACTTCCCGAAAGAGCAGTTGGACGAATACCAGCGCCAGCTGGAAACGTCGATTCAAAACGCCATGACCGAACCGTCAGCCCTGGCCGGACGCACCCTGGCCCGCCAGGACAATCCGTGGCCCGTGGATGACCTGCGCTACGTGCCCACGTTCGAAGAGTCGCTGGCCAGCGCGCGCGGCCTGAACCGCGATGCGCTTGCCAAGTTCCACGCCAAGTTCTACGGCGCCGGCAAGGTCGAGTATTCCGCCGTCGGCGACTTTGAACCGGATGCCGTCGAAAAGGCCATCAAGACGGGCCTTGCCGGCTGGAAGAAGGCGCCCGCCTACACGCGCGTGCCCAACCCGTATCGCGACATCCCCGCCAAGCAGTTCGATATCGACACGCCAGACAAGGCCAATGCGTTCTACTTGTCGCGCATGCCGCTCAAGCTGCAAGACACCGATGCCGACTACGCGGCACTGTATCTGGGCAATTACCTGTTCGGTGCGTCGGAAACGTCACGCTTGTGGAATCGCGTGCGCGAGACCGAAGGGCTGTCGTACAACGTGCGCAGTTCGTTGTCGGTGTCGTCGTTCGAACCCAGCGCCAGCTGGACCATGTACGCCATCTACGCGCCGCAGAATCGTGAACGGCTGGAAAAGGCCATCAACGAGGAACTGGCTCGCGTGCTGAAAGACGGCTTTTCCGACAAGGAAATCACCGATGGCATCAACGCGCTGCTCAACTACCGCAACCTGGCGCGCGCGCAGGACGACATCCTGGCCAGCACCTGGCTGGACTATCTGCAACGTGGTCGCACGTTTGAGTGGTCAGCCGAGATGGACAAGAAGATCTCGGCCCTGACGCCTGAGACGGTCAACGCCGCGCTGCGCAAGTACCTGCGTCCCGACGGCTTCAGTACCGCCGTCGCCGGCGACTTCAAGAAGAAAGCCGCGCCTTGACCGGAACCGATCCGGGTACTGCCGGCGCCTGAGCGCGCCGGAACCCCGCGGTTTCGCCCTAGCCCCTGCCGGATGACGGCAGGGGCTTTTTTGCGCCATCTGCCGTCCCGGTGGTAAGGGAAGTTTCCCTGGAGGGCCGCGAACATGCCAAGACCATGCCAAAAACGGGGAGATTTTTCACCATCACGCTTATTACTCGGTTATTTGGAAAGATGTTTTCAACAAGCAAGGGTTTATCCCAGGTGGGATCAAGCGCAGAATTCAGTCATCGGGAACAAACAACGAACCACGACGGAGGGCCGCCGGATTCGGTCCCCATCCAAGATGACACGGAGGTCTCAATCATGAAAACCCTAACCACCACCCTGTTGCTATCCCTGGCGCTTATTGGCGTTGGCGCCCAAGCCGCCGGTCTGGAACAAGCCAAGACCCGCGACCAGGTCGTGACCGAATTGCAGCAAGCCAAGGCCAGCGGCCAATACACGTTTGGCGAACTGGACTACCCGCCCGCCCAACCCCAGGCAGCCAGCCTGAGCTCGGACGAAGTGCGCGCCCAGTTGCAACAAGCCAAGATCAGCGGCGAATACACCTTTGGTGAACTGCAATACCCGCCCGTCATTGCCACCTCGGCCAGCGCGAAGTCCCGCGCCCAGGTGCAGCAGGAACTGGCGCAAGCCAAGGCCAGCGGCCAGTACACGTTCGGCGAGCTCGAATACCCGCCGATCACCCGGTGAGCTGCTTGCTGTAGCCCGGCCGGTCTCGGGCGGCATCATGGCCTGGGACCGGTTTTTTCCGGCACAGCGGCAACCGCAGTAGTAGTAGCAGTACTTAGCAGTAGCAGTACTTAGCAGTTGAAGTACCAAGCAGTTGCAGTACCAAGCAGTTGCAGTGCCAAGCAGTTGCAGTACCCAGCAGTTGAAGTACCCAGCAGTTGCAGTACCAAGCAGTTGCAGTACCAGCAGTTGCAGTACCAAGCAGTTGCAGTACCAAGCAGTTGAAGTACCCAGCAGTTGAAGTACCCAGCAGTTGAAGTACCCAGCAGTTGAAGTACCAAGCAGTTGCAGTACCAAGCAGTTGCAGTACCAGCAGTAAGGCCGCGGCGAGCCAGCCGCGGCCTTTTTACGTTGGGCGATCCTCCACACCCCGGGGGCCAGGATGATCGCGCATTGCCAAACGCCCCCCAAAAGAAAAAGCCGCGATTTCCATCGCGGCTTTTTAGCGTCCTTCAACCCGATCAGCTGAAGAATTCCTTCACCCGATCCGTCCAGGACTTGCTTTGCGGCGAGTGGCGATCGCCCCCGTCGTTCAGCGACGTCTCGAACTGGCGCAGGATGCTCTTCTGGTCTTCGCTCAGGCGCACCGGCGTTTCCACCACCACGTGGCAGTACAGATCACCCGGATAGCTGCCGCGCACGCCGCGGATACCCTTGCCGCGCAAGCGGAAAGTCTTGCCCGACTGCGTGCCCTCGGGAATCGAGATCTCGGCCTTGCCACCCAGCGTGGGCACCTGCAATTCGCCGCCCAGTGCCGCCGTGGTGAACGGAATGGTCAGCTCGCAGTGCAGGTCGTCGCCGTCGCGCTGGAAGATCTTGTGCTGCTTGATGTGGATTTCCACATACAGGTCGCCCGGAGGACCGCCGTTGATGCCCGGTTCGCCATTGCCGCTGGAGCGGATGCGCATGCCGTCATCAATGCCGGCCGGAATCTTCACCTGCAAGGTCTTGTTGCGGCGGATGCGGCCCACGCCATCGCACGACGGGCACGGGTCGGTGATTTCCTTGCCGTTGCCGTGGCAGGTCGGGCAGGTTTGCTGCACGCTGAAAAAGCCCTGCTGCATACGCACGGCGCCCGAGCCACCGCAGGTGCGGCAGGTCTTGGGCGACGTGCCGACCTTGGCGCCGGAGCCGTGGCAGGTGTCGCAGTTTTCCCAGCTGGGCACGCGGATCTCAGTGTCGAAACCGGCGGCGGCCTGTTCCAACGTGATTTCCAGCGCGTATTTCAGGTCGGCGCCGCGATACACCTGCGGGCCGCCGCGACGGCCGCCGCCGCCCGCGCCGCCAAAGATCTCGCCAAAGATGTCGCCGAAGGCGTCGGCAAAGCCGCCGCCCATCCCTGCCCCGCCCATGCCGGCGGAATTGGGATCCACGCCCGCATGGCCGTAGCGGTCATAGGCGGCACGCTTTTGTTCATCGCCCAGGACCTCGTAGGCTTCCTTGGCTTCCTTGAACTTCTCTTCGGCTTCTTTGCTGTCCGGATTGCGGTCCGGATGGTATTTCATGGCCAGCTTTCGATAGGCCTTCTTGAGTTCGTCGTCCGAGGCGTTTTTTGCTACGCCCAGAACTTCGTAATAGTCGCGTTTTGCCATGATCCGTGGGCTCGAATAGAGCCGTCTTTTCAGTGCTACAGAATGAGTACGCCCGGTAGGCGGATTTCTCCGGCTACCGGGCGGCAGAGGCTGGTCAGCGCCCGGCCATTATTGGTCGCGCTTGACTTCCTTGAAGTCGGCGTCGACGACGTTGTCGTCCACCGGCTTCGCGTTATCGGCCGCTTGCTGCTGGCCGGCGGCTTGTTGCGCCTGCATGTCGGCGTACATCTTTTCGCCCAGCTTCTGCGACGCGGTCGACAAGGCTTCCACCTTGGCGTCGATCGCGGCCTTGTCGCCTTCCTTCAGCGTGTCTTCCAGGTCCTTGATGGCGGCCTCGATGCTTTCCTTTTCGGAAGCTTCGAGCTTGTCGCCGTACTCGGTCAACGACTTGCGGGTGGCGTGCACCAGCGCATCGGCCTGGTTGCGCGACTGAGCCAGTTCGGCAACGCGGTGATCTTCCTCGGCGTTGGCCTCGGCATCCTTGACCATGCGTTGGATCTCGTCTTCGGACAGACCCGAGTTGGCCTTGATGGTGATCTTGTTTTCCTTGCCGGTGCCCTTGTCCTTCGCGGACACGTGCAGGATGCCGTTGGCGTCGATGTCGAACGTGACTTCGATCTGCGGCATGCCGCGCGGCGACGGCGGGATCCCTTCAAGGTTGAACTCGCCCAGCGCCTTGTTGCCCGCGGCGATTTCGCGTTCGCCCTGGAACACCTTGATCGTCACGGCCGGCTGGTTGTCGTCCGCGGTCGAGAAGGTTTGCGAGAACCGGGTCGGGATCGTCGTGTTCTTCTGGATCATCTTCGTCATCACGCCGCCCAGGGTTTCGATACCCAGCGACAGAGGCGTCACGTCCAGCAGCAGCACGTCCTTGCGGTCGCCCGACAGCACGGAACCTTGGATGGCGGCGCCAGCGGCGACGGCTTCGTCAGGGTTCACGTCCTTGCGCGGATCCTTGCCGAAGAATTCCTTCACCTTTTCCTGAACCTTGGGCATGCGGGTCATGCCGCCGACCAGGATCACGTCGTCGATGTCCGAAACCTTCACGCCGGCGTCCTTGATGGCGACGCGGCAGGGCTCGATCGTGCGTTCGATCAGTTCTTCAACCAGCGCTTCCAGCTTGGCGCGCGTGATCTTCAGGTTCAAGTGCTTGGGACCCGAGGCATCCGCCGTGATGTACGGCAGGTTGATTTCGGTCTGCTGGGCCGAGGACAGCTCGATCTTGGCCTTTTCAGCAGCTTCCTTCAGGCGTTGCAGCGCCAGCACGTCCTTGGACAGATCAACGCCTTGTTCTTTCTTGAACTCGGAGATGATGTAGTCGATGATGCGCTGGTCGAAGTCTTCGCCGCCCAGGAAGGTGTCGCCGTTGGTCGACAGCACTTCAAACTGCTTTTCGCCGTCAACGTCAGCGATTTCGATGATGGACACGTCGAACGTGCCGCCACCCAAGTCATACACGGCGATCTTGCGGTCGCCCTTTTCGGTCTTGTCCAGGCCGAACGCCAACGCGGCCGCGGTGGGCTCGTTGATGATGCGCTTGACTTCCAGACCGGCGATGCGGCCGGCGTCCTTGGTGGCCTGGCGCTGGCTGTCGTTGAAGTAGGCGGGCACGGTGATCACGGCCTCGGTCACTTCTTCGCCCAGGTAGTCCTCGGCGGTCTTCTTCATCTTGCGCAGCACGTCGGCCGACACTTGGGGAGGCGCCATCTTCTTGCCGCGCACTTCGACCCAGGCATCGCCGTTATCGGCGCGCGCGATGGTGTAGGGCATCAGGTCGATGTCCTTTTGCACGGCCTTTTCTTCGAACTTGCGGCCAATCAGGCGCTTGACTGCGTACAGGGTATTGCGGGGATTGGTCACGGCCTGACGCTTGGCGGGAGCGCCAACCAGGGTCTCGCCGTCGTCCATGTAGGCGACGATCGAGGGGGTGGTACGGGCGCCTTCCGCGTTTTCAATGATTTTGACCTGCCCGCCGTCCATCACAGCCACGCAGCTGTTGGTCGTGCCCAGGTCAATGCCAATAATCTTGCTCATGGTGGGTTACCTTGAATTGATCTATGAAAATAGAGAGAAACTTCTTGTCCCCACATAACTGGGGTTAGTCGCAGGGTTTTCAAGACGCCTTGCCGGAATTTTCCGCATTCGGGTCCTGCAACCGCGAAATTGCCGCCGTGAACTGGGGCAATCCGGGCCAACCGGTGATACGACCCAGCCGTTTGCCAGCCCGGTACAGCACGAAAGTGGGGACACCATGCAGGGAAAAGCGCCGGCCCAGGGGTTCGTCGGCGTAAACGTCGGCCTCGAACCAGGTCAGGCCCAGCTTCAGCAACGTTTCCTGGTGCAGCAGCGCCGCCTGCTTGAAAAGATTGCAGTTATAGCAATCCTGTCCCCATAAAAACACACAGCGCAGATCCGTTCCCGGCGCCTGGACCACGGTGGCATCAAAGCCCTCGGTGTCGACATGACGCATGCCGAACACCTGGAAGACTTGAGCCGGATCGAAACGGGGATCGGTCATGACACGCGGCCGGCGTTTCAGCCTTGGCCGGCCGATACGACTACCAGCGCCGGACGCAGCGTGCGGTCGGCAATGGCGTAGCCCTTTTGCAGCAGCTGCACCACCGTGTTGGCGGGTTGCTCGTGGGGGATCGACGAAATCGCCTGATGCAGGTGCGGGTCGAATTTGTCGCCCTGGGCCGGCGCGATGTCCTTGAGCATGTTGCGCTCGAACGCGGCCGACAACTGCTTCAGGGTGACTTCGACGCCTTCGCGCAGCGTCTGGACGGTCTGGTCCGGCTGTGCCAGGGCGGCTTCAAGGCTGTCCTTGACCGGCACCAGGCTTTCGGCAAACGACTCAATGCCGAACTTGCGCGCCTTGGACACTTCTTCCTGCGCGCGGCGGCGCACATTTTCAGCTTCGGCGTGCACACGCAGAAGCTGATCGTGCTGCTCATTGACGGTAGCTTGGGCGGCGTCCAGCTGGGCGCGCAACTCGTTCAGCTCGGCCTCTGCCGCGCCCTGGTCGGCGGGTGCCGCGTCGGCGTTCTGGCCGGCTTCGGGCGTCTTATCTACAGGCTCGTGGGGTGCCGTCATGGGGAATCCTCCAAAAAGAATGGCTTTCGCAGACATGAATGGGGGCCAATACCCCTATTTCAAGCCCGGGAAAGGGAAATATTCCCTGACGGCGCCCGCCCGAGGCAGCAAGCCCGCCCGGGCTTGGCCCGGCGGGGCCGGCTGCTTACTTCTTGTGGGGCTGCGCCGGGGCGACCGGGTCGCTGGCGGGGAAGCTCTCTTCGAGCCCGCGATCCACCTTATCGTCATCGTCATCCGGTTCAGGGCGGATGGCGATGGGATCGCTGGCGGGAAAGGTCTCGGCTAGCGCTTCGTCCAGATCGTGTTCGACCTGATCCTCGTCCACCGGGGTGGCAACGGTCCCCTTTTTTACGCTCTTGCCGCTCTTGGGATCATGGTGCATGCGCCTTCTCCTTCAAGTCCGTGTTGGCCTGGATCTTCAACGGCCAGCCCTGCAAGTTGCGTTCCACCAAAGTGGCCAAGCCGGCGATCCACGCGGGGTCGTCGTTCAGCGCAGGGATGTAACGAAACTGCTTGCCGCCCGCCTCAATAAAGGCGTCCCGGCATTCCAGACTGATCTCTTCCAGGGTTTCCAGACAGTCTGCCACAAATCCCGGGCACACCACATCCACCTCGGTAACACCCGAAGCGGCTAACGCTTTCAGGGTCGGTTCGGTATAGGGCTCAAGCCAGCGGGCAGTACCAAAGCGGCTTTGGAAGGTGACTTCGATCTGTTCGCGCGGCAGCGACAGCCGCTGGGACAACAGGCGGGCCGACTCCATGCAGTCGCGGTAGTAGGGGTCGCCCAATTCGATGGAATATCGCGGCAAGCCGTGAAAGCTCATGACCAGCTTCTGCGGCTTGCCGTGCTCGCGCCAGAACGACTCGATGCGGGCGGCCAGCGGGTCCAGCCAGGCGGGGTCCTCGTGAAAGCGCTTGGTAAAGCGCAGTTCAGGCTGATCCCGCAGGCGCCCGGCATGGCGGGTAACCGCGTCCACGACCGTGGCCGTGGTGCTGGCCGCGTATTGCGGGTAAAGCGGCACGGTCAGGATGCGTTCGCAACCGGCCGCGCGCAAACGGGTGATGGCGTCGGGGATGGACGGGTTGCCGTAGCGCATGCCCAGTTCCACCACGGCGTCGATGCCCGCCGCCTCCAGCGCGGCGCGTACCCCGTCCGCCTGGCGCTGGCTATAGACCATCAGGGGCGACCCTTCTTTCAGCCAGACGCCCGCATAGCGCGGCGCCAGCTTCTTGGGTCGCAACGTCAGCACCAGCCCGTACAGGATGGGTTTCCATAAATAACGTGGAATTTCAATGACGCGGGGGTCGGACAGGAATTCGCCCAGGTATTTGCGGATGCCCTGTTTGTCCGGCGTATCCGGCGTACCCAGGTTGACCAGCAGCACCCCGACTTTGCCGGGCGCGCGGGCCGGCGGGTCTTCGTTGAAGGGGTCGTCCTGCTCGGCTTCCGGCAGGTAGCGTTCAGGCCACAGGTACTTGAACAGGCGAAGAAACACAAAAACTCCCCTTCCTCCGCGAGGAGGATGTAGCTTTGAATGGGACTACTGGTTGTGGCTGAGCGCGTTGGACAGCAGGCGCGCCGTGATGTCCACGATGGGAATCACGCGTTCGTAGGCCATGCGGGTCGGGCCGATGACGCCCAACGTGCCCACGACCTTGCCGTCCACGCCATAGGGCGCGGTAATGACCGAGACCTCTTCCATGGGCACCAATTGGGAATCGCCGCCGATGTAGATCTGCACGCCCTGTGCGCGGCTGGACACGTCCAGCAGTTGCAGCAGGTCGGTCTTTTTCTCGAACAGCGAGAACATCTTGCGCAGCCGGTCCATGTCGGACGCGATATCGGTAACGTCCAGCAGCTTGCGCTCGCCCGAGATGACCATGGTGTCGCCGTCTTCCGCGGCCTCGGCGCTGGCCTCGACCGCCGCCTGCATCAGCCGCGAAATGTCTTCGCGCAGCTGGGCCAGTTCGGTCGATAGCGTCTGGCGCACGGCGTTGAACGACTTGCCCGCGAAATGCATGTTGAAGAAATTGCCGGCTTCCAGCAATTCCGCTTCGGCGTAATCGCGCTGGACAAACAGAATGCGGTTCTGGACGTCGCCGTCCGGCGTGACGATGATAAGCAGCACGCGCTTGTCCGACAGCCGGATGAATTCGATCTGCCGGAACACCTGGGCGCGCTTGGGGGTCAGCACCACGCCCGCGAATTGCGTCAGGTTGGACAGCAACGCGGCGGCGGCGTTGACGGCGCGGGTAGGTTCGGCCGCCGACAGCATTTCGCCCATGTTGTGCGGTTGCAGCTGATAAGACTGCACGGCCAGCAGGGAATCGACGAACATGCGATAGCCCCGCGGCGTAGGCACGCGGCCGGCGGAGGTGTGCGGGCTATGGATCAGCCCCAGCTCTTCCAGGTCCGCCATGACATTGCGGATGGTAGCCGGGGACAAGTCGAAGACTTTCGATAGCGTCCGCGAGCCGACGGGCTGCCCATCGGCGATGTAGCGTTCTATCAACGCTTTCAGTAGTGCGCGTGCGCGGTCATCCATAGCGGGCATTTTAAGGAATCTTTTAGGATAAAGGCGATTTTTGTCCCGCAAGCAGATATGCGGCCCCATATAATCGGCTAATCGGCCCATTCCGGGCAGGTTTTGGCTTCGGCTTCGCCCTCTTGATACGCCCGCATCCATGCACTTTCCTACCGTCGCCCTGATCGGCAGATACCAGGACACCGGCCTGGACACCCCGCTAAGAGCCCTTGCGCACGCGCTGACGCAAGCGGGCCGGCATGTGCTGATCGATGCCGACACCGCGCGCAACACCGGCCTGACCGAATACCCAATAGCTACCCTCGAAGAGATCGGCCAGAACGCATCGCTGGCCGTCGTGATGGGCGGCGACGGCACGGTGCTGGGCGCCGGCCGGCATCTGGCGCCATTTGGTGTCCCCCTGGTGGGCATCAACCACGGGCGCCTGGGCTTCATCACCGACATCCCGCTGCAAGACGCGCACGGTGCGTTGGCGCGCGTTCTAGAAGGCAGCTTCCAGATTGAAGAACGCATGCTGCTGGAAGGCAGCGTGTGGCGTGGTGACCAGAAAATGTATTCCGCGTCGGCGCTCAACGACGTCGTGCTGAACCGCGCCGGGCGCGGCGGCATGATCGAAGTGCGTGTCGAACTGGACGGCGCCTTCATGTACACGCAGCGCGCCGATGGCCTGATCATCGCCACCCCTACCGGCTCGACCGCGTACGCGCTGTCCGCCAACGGCCCCATCCTGCACCCCGGCATGAACGCCATGGTGCTGGTGCCCGTGGCGCCGCAAACGCTGTCGAACCGCCCCATCGTCATCCCGGACACCGGTGTGCTGAACATGACGCTGACCGCGATGGGCCGCGTGGAAGTGGGCGCCAGCGTGCATTTCGACATGCAGACCTGGTCCGACCTGCAACCGGGCGACCGCATCGTCGTGCAGCGCGCGCCGTACACCATCCGCTTCGTGCACCCCGAGGGCTACAGCTTCTTTTCCACCTTGCGCCGCAAGCTGCATTGGAACCTGATGCCCCAGGCCACCGACAACGTAGAGTAGTAAGCGCCCCGACATGCTGCGCACCCTGCATATCCGCGACTTCGTCATCGTCGAACAGACCGAAATCCATTTCGGCCCTGGCTTCACCGTGTTCTCCGGCGAGACCGGGGCGGGCAAATCCATCCTGGTGGACGCGCTGGCGCTTGCGCTGGGCGAACGCGGCGACGCCAGCATGCTGCGCGAAGGCGCACCGCGCGCCGACATCACTGCCGTGTTCGATACGCCGAAGTCATTGCACAGCTGGCTGAATGAACGCGAGATCGATGTCGATGACGAACTGTCGCTGCGCCGGGTCATCGACGCGCAAGGCCGCAGCCGCGCCTACATCAACGGCACGCCCGCCACCGTGGGGCAGCTGCGCGAATTGGGCGACAGCCTGGTTGACATCCACGGCCAACACGCCCATCAAAGCCTGATGCGCCCCGACGCGCAGCGCGATCTGCTGGACGCGCACGGCGGCCATGGCGATCTGCGCCAGGCCGTGAGCCAGGCGTGGAAGCAATGGCGCGCGCTGGCGCGGCAACTCGAAGCCGCCGAAAAAGACGCCGCCAGCCTGGCCAACGAACGCGACCGACTGCAATGGCAGGTGGACGAACTGGATCAGCTGGCTCTGGGCCCCGACGAATGGGAATCCTTGCAGTCCGAGCACACGCGCTTGTCGCATTCGCAGTCGCTGCTGGACGGCGCCTCGCAAATCCTGGAAGCGCTGGACGGCGAAGGCGATTCCGCGCACCACCGTGTCACAGCCGCCAATCACCGCATTCAGCAAATGCTGCGGCATGACCCCGGCCTGCAAGGCGTGTACGACGAACTCGAGTCCGCCCGCATCGCGATCAGCGAAGCCGTGTCCGACCTGAACAACTACGTCAGCCGCGTCGATCTGGACCCCAAGCGCTTGGCCGACGTCGAAACCCGCCTGGGCCTGGTGTTCGAGACCGCGCGCAAATTCCGCGTCGAGCCCGACGCCCTGTGCGAATTGCGCGATTCCCTGCATGCCGAGCTGGCCGCCTTGCAAGCGGCGGGCGATATCGATGCGCTGCGGGCTCAGTCAGTTGCGGCGCAGTCGCAATACGACACGGCGGCCGCCAAGCTGTCGACCGCCCGCCGCAAGATTGCCAAGGACCTGGGCAAGCAAGTCACCCAGGCCATGCAAACGCTGGCCATGCAAGGCGGCAAGTTCGACCCCACCCTGACCGCCGCCGCGCCGTCCGCGCACGGCAACGAGCAGGTTGAATTCCTGGTGGCCGGCCACGCCGGCACCACCCCGCGGCCCCTGGCCAAAGTGGCTTCGGGCGGCGAGTTGTCGCGGATTTCGCTGGCGCTGTCCGTCATTGCCAGCCGCGCGGCGCGCGTGCCGACGTTGATCTTCGACGAAGTCGACAGCGGCGTAGGCGGCGCGGTGGCCGAAGCCGTGGGCAAGCTGCTGCGCGAGCTGGGCGAACGCCATCAAGTGCTGTGCGTGACGCACTTGCCCCAGGTAGCCGCCTGCGCGAACAACCAATTCCTGGTCAGCAAGACGGAATCTCGCGGCACCACGCGCTCCAGCATCGAAGAACTGGACGCGGCGGCGCGTGTTGAGGAAATCGCCCGGATGCTGGGCGGCATCAAGCTGACCGCCACCACGCGCGAGCACGCCCGCGAAATGCTGGAAGGTTTCGGCCAGCCCGCGGCCTGAGCCGGTTGGGCGCAAGCCGGGGGCAAGTCCAGCCCGGGTTCCAAGGCAAATTCACGCGAACGCCGTACAAAATACGGCCCGAAGCCGCGAGAAAGCCATGCAAAAACCAGGCAAAGCCAGGCAAAAGCCCCGCCCCCTCGCAGACAAAAAAAAGCCCCTTCATCAAGAAGGGGCTTTTGATCTCACTGGCCCGCAACGAGCGCGGCCACGGACCGTGGGGCGGACGCTAGCGGTTTAGCGCCCTTTCATGCAGCTGCTGCACACGCCGTACAACACCATCGCGTGGCTTTCCAGCGCGAAACCGTTGTCCTTGGCGATCTTCTGCTGGCGCTTTTCGATCTCCGGGTCTGAAAACTCGACCACGGTGCCGCAATTCGTGCAGATCAGGTGATCGTGGTGATCGCCGTCGTTCAGTTCGAACACAGCCTTGCCGCTATCGAACTGGCTGCGGGCCAGGATGCCGGCCTGCTCGAACTGGGTCAGCACACGGTAGACGGTTGCCAGGCCGATTTCGACGTTTTCGCCGATCAGCGCGCGGTAGACGTCTTCGGCGCTAAGGTGGCGTTGGTCGGATTTGCGGAAAATATCAAGAATTTTCAGGCGCGGAAACGTCGCCTTCAAACCCATGTTCTTCAGTTCGCTTTGGTCGCTCATGGTGTAATCGCTCTCCGTCCGCGTAGGCATGGGCAGGATCAAGGGTGCACCGCGAGTCGGCTCACCTGATTTCATGCCGCCTCGCGGAACTATCCTTATGAAACCTTTATGATAACGGTTTTGTCTGCTTCCAAATAATAGGGGCGCGTAGTGTCCATGATTGCACGAATTCCCTCCCGCTCGCTGAAGACCGGATTGGCCGTCGCCGCCCTGGCCATTGCCCTTGCCGGCTGCTCGGGGGACAAGTGGGGCTTCCCCTACAAGGCCGGTGTCCAGCAAGGCAACTGGATCACCCAGGAGCAAGTCGCGCTGCTCCAGCCGGGCATGAGCCGCGAGCAAGTCCGCTTTGCGCTGGGCAGCCCTACCCTGACCAGCGTGCTGCACGCCAACCGTTGGGACTACCCCTACTATTACAAGCCCGGCTATGGCGAAGCCCGTGAACGCAAGTTCACCGTCTGGTTCGAAAACGACCGCCTGACCCGCTGGGAAGGCGACAAGCAGCCTGATTTGCAGCCCTATCAGCTGAACACGCCCAGCAGCACCGCCGACGAAAAGGCGGACAAGCGCCTGGACCAGGACGAAACCCGCATCAAAGAAGAGGAAGACCTGAAAAAGCGCGATGCCGCCGCCCCGGTCAGCCCGCTGAATCAGTACCCCGGCCAACCGGGCAACGCGCCCGAGCCGCTTCGGTAACCCCCAAGGATTTTCTTCATGCGTATTGCAATTGCCGGCGCCAGCGGCCGTATGGGCCAGATGCTGATCGACGCCATCCTCAAGTCCACCGACCTGCAATTGGCAGTGGCGTTGGACCGCAATGGGTCGACGTCTCTGGGCCAGGACGCGGGCGCCCCGCTGGGCCAACAGACCGGCGTGCTGATCACCGATGATCTTGACGCGCTGGCCAACGCCGATTGCCTGATCGATTTCACGCGGCCCGAAGGCACGCTTGCCCACTTGCAGGCCTGCGTGAAGCACGGCACGCACGCCGTCATCGGCACCACCGGGTTCGACGACAACGGCCGCGCCGCCATCGAAGTGGCCGCGCAAAAAATCGGCATCGTGTTCGCGCCCAACATGAGCGTGGGTGTGAATGCCACGCTCAAGCTGCTGGACATGGCCGCCCGCATTCTCAATTCCGGTTACGACGTGGAAGTGTTCGAAGCGCACCATCGCAACAAGGTCGATGCGCCTTCGGGCACCGCGTTGAAAATGGGCGAGACCATTGCGTCCGCCTGGGACGTGGCGCTGCCGGACGTGGCCACCTGGAGCCGCCATGGCGACACCGGCGTGCGCAAGCCCGGCACCATCGGCTTTTCCGTGCTGCGCGGGGGCGACATCGTGGGCGACCACACCGTGTCGTTCTGCGGCATTGGCGAGCGCATCGAAATCACGCACCGTTCCAGCAGCCGCGCCACGTACGCAGAAGGCGCACTGCGCGCGGCACGCTTCCTGCAAGACAAGCACAACGGCCTGTACGACATGCAATCCGTGCTGGGCTTCTGAGCCAGGCGGCGGCGGTGCACGCCGCGCCGCCGGATCGCCGGCCGCCGGGCGCCGGAGCGCCGGGCGCCGGAGCGCTCGCCACAAAACCAAAAAGGATCCCTCGGGATCCTTTTTTATTGCACCGTTCGCACCGCGCCCTACACCACCACAGGCTCTGGTTCCAGCATGACACCGTAGCGCGCCTGCACCGACGCTTGAATCGCACCGGCCAACGCCATGATGTCGGCAGCGTTGGCGCCGCCGCGATTGACCAGCACCAGCGCCTGCCTGTCATGCACCCCCGCCGCGCCCAGGGCCTGCCCCTTCCAGCCGCACTGGTCGATCAGCCAGCCGGCTGCCAACTTGTAGCGGCCGTCCGGTTGCGCGTACGACACCAACCCGGGAAAGCGTTCGGCCAGATCGTCCCGCACATCGGCGGTCACGATGGGGTTCTTGAAAAAACTGCCGGCGTTGCCGGTCACGGCGGGGTCCGGCAGCTTGGCGCGGCGAATGTCGCAAACCGCGTCGAAAATGTCGCGCGCGCTTGGCACGCCATGGGCCAGCCGTTCGTGGCGTTGCAGGTCCGGGTAGCCCAGCACGGGGCGCCAGGGGCGCGGCAAGGCGAACCGCACGCTGACGATGATCCAGCGGCCGGGCGCGTCGTGCTTGAAGGCGCTATCCCGGTACGAAAAGCGGCAATCGGACGGGCCCATTTCAACAAGCCTTGCCGCCGCCACATCCCAGGCGGTCAGGCTATGGAAGCGCTGTTCGAACTCGACGCCGTAAGCGCCGATGTTCTGCACCGGCGCGGCCCCGACCGTACCGGGAATCAACGCCAGGTTTTCCAGGCCATCCCAGCCCTGGTCGACGCAATGTTCGACAAAGCCATGCCAGCTTTCGCCACCCGCCGCTTCCACCAGGCGGACGTCGGGCGCGTCTTGCAACAGCCGCACGCCCCTGAAAGCCACCTTGGCCACCAGACCGGAAACGCGCTCGGGCAGGACAACATTGCTGCCGCCGCCCAGCACCAGGACGCTGTCCGCGCGGCGTGCCAAGTCGGACAAGGCCGGCAATTGCGCGGCATCATCCAGTGTGACGAAGGCTTCAGCTTGCGACGCCAGACCCAGCGTATTGAGCCGGCTTAGATCGTGGGCGGCGGGAGTCAGCGCGGCTGGCGCCGTGTTGATAGCAGGGGCAGTTGACATGGGTGCTACGGGCTATGCTATAGTTTCGGTCTTCGCTCATATTACTTGATTGAGTGTTTTGGTTTGGGTACCCCGCTTTTCAACAGCCGCTCTTTATCTTTATAGAGAACACGGCGAAAACGCGAAAAATCTCAGTCCAATGACAAGCTCGAAAAAATCATGTAAGATGCGCGCCTTCTGATCGATAACCAAGTTGATCAGGGTGCATAAGAAAACGGTTCTGAGCAGTTCATGACGGAACCCATGCGGGAGTAGCTCAGTTGGTAGAGCGCAACCTTGCCAAGGTTGAGGTCGCGAGTTCGAGACTCGTCTCCCGCTCCAAATTCAGATGTGCAGCGGTCAAGCAACCCCGTGTTCTTGATCTCTGCAGTCACCTAAGAAGGGCCCGACACTTGTCCGGCCCTTTTTTCATTTCCGCCGCCATTAGCTGCGCCCGCCATTAGCTGCCCCCGCCAAAACCAGACCTCCGCAATTACCAGACTCCTCTGATTGCTTCTTGCGGATCCGAATGCTTTGCTCTTGGGTTGCATCGCGGACGCGCGTCGCCGCGTTCGCCGCGCTCCGGAGGCTTGGCCATGACATTGACCCGCGCGGTGTTGCTGCACCGCTTGAAAACCGCCTGCTACACCATCAGCTCCATCGTGCTGATCAGCTGGGTAACTGATGCGCTCAATGAAGGGCTGATGTTCAAGCCTTTGCTGCGCTACTTCTACCCCACCACCGTTGAAAAGTATCAGCATCCGTTCACGGATCACCCCAGCCTGTTGATCTGGCTGGTTCCGTTGCTGGCGGGTTTATCCTTGACGATCGCCTCGTCGGCGATGGCGGTGCACCACCTGAAGCGGCGGCCGCGGTATCGGCTAAGCGCCGCACCCGCCCCTCCCTCACAATTGATCGGGCTGGCATCGGGCGGCCGCGCACTGTCTTCTTTCTGCGCCGCCCGCGGTTCCTTCCAGCCACGCACATTCCATGCCCTGTATCGGCACGCCGACGAGCTGGCCGCGCTTGAAGCGCCATGCGCCGCCGCCGGGGTGCACCTTCAAGGCCATCCGTTGCCAGACGTGCAAGACGTGCAAGACATGCAGCAGCATCACGCCCACCTGCACCATCTACTGGCCGGCATCCGCCGCGCAGCTGGCCCCGACGCGGCCATCGGCTTTGACCTGAGCGGCCTGCCGGCCGAGCTGGCCAGCGTCGCCACGCTGGCGGGTCCGCAGCACGGCGTCATGCTGTGCCAGGTCGACAAGCAGGGGCAAGCACGCACCTATCGCGTGGTGGCCGACATGCAGGCCTGAAGCCCATGAGAGCCGCTCCGCCAAAAAAAAGCCCCCACCGGAAAACCGGCGGGGGCAGCGCATCACGCAACCATCGCGCGACGCTTAACGCTTAGTGCTTAACGCTGCATCCACGCATCGCGCCAATGCGAACCCGTGCCGGGCGCATAGTGCGACGGCGACTGGCTGCACCAGCCGCTGTACGGGAAGATCTTGCATTCAAACGTCTTGCCCACGTTCACGACCTTGTCACCCGCCTTATAGATGGTGCCCGCCTTGTACTGCGGGTGCCCACCCACGGCTGCCTGCGCCTGCACCGTCACGGTGTGGCTGGCCTGGACTTCGCCGCGCGAGTTGCTCACCGTCAACGTAAAGCGGTAAGGCGTGTCCTTCGTGCTGGTCGGCGCGACAAAGCTGATGTCCGCCTGGTCCAACGCTCCGGCGGAAATACCCGCGGGCACGGTCCAGCGGTAGCGCAGGTCCGTTCCGGTGGAGGCCTTGCCCGACAAGACGACGCGCTCGCCACCCTTGACCGTGGCGGGACCGCTCAACTTGGCTTGCGGCGCAATGACTTCAGGCACCACGACCTTGGCCTTGGCTTTCACCACGTGAGTGGCGGTTGCGGTACGACCGCGCTCGTCCGTCACGGCCAGCTTGAACGTCAGGTTGCGATCCTGCGCCAGCGGGGGACCATAAAACGTAACGGTCGCGCCGTTGGCCTGTAGCCCGATCTCGTCCAGGCTCGTCCACACGTACTTCAGGCCTTGGCCCGTGGAACCGCTGGCCGACAAGGTGGCCGGCTGCAACGCCGCGACTTCAGCGGGACCGCTGATGCGAGCAACGGGCAGCGGAATCGGCGTGGGCTCCAGGTCGCAGGACTCGGGCATCTTCCACGGCTTGCCGTACTGCGCCGAGTTCTTGTCCGGCGCGGCGTCCACGTTCCAGTAGTTCTGGTGGTAGACCTTGCCGTTGTACGACACCGCTTCGTTCGGCACGTTGTACACCTTGCGGGCATCCCACGCGGGCGCGTTGGCGCACACGCCCGCCGCCTTCGCCTTGACCAGCACACCATGGTGCGTGGACGCGCTGCGCCCTTGCGAGTCGGTCACTTTCAGCGTGATGCGGTAGGCGACGTCCTTTGCGTTTTCCGGTGCAACAAAGCTGCCCTTGACGCCCTGCTCAATGAACGTCAGCGCGGGCTGGCTGCTCCACGCATAGTTCAAACCCTTGCCAGTCGAATCCGCGGCCGACAACACCACCTTGTCGCCCGCATTCGCTTGTGCCGAGCCGACGACATGCGCTTGAGGCGCCTGCCCGCCGACGCTGTCGCCGCCCAGCAGTTCGGCCGCACGCACCAGATCGGGTTGCACACCGATCGGACGAGCCGGATTGACGATGGGCACGGGGTTGCCGCTGTCCACCAGGATCTGCCGCATGACCTTGGGCGGGATATTGCCCAGGCCGCGCTCGCGCGCCAGGCTTTGCAGCCACGCCACGCTACCCGCAATGATGGGGTTGGCGGACGACGTGCCGCTGTACGCCGTGGTGTACAGGTTGTGCTGACCTTCCTTCCAGTCGGTGGTCGTGACGCGCCCACCCCAAGAGAACATATCGACGCGGCTGCCCGTTTCCGAGAACCACGCGACCTGGCCCTGCACCGGGTCGGCCGCGCCGACGTAGATGGCGCCCGAATCGCGCTTGGTACGGTCATAGCGTCCACGGAACCACGGGTCGTCCAGGTTGGCCGCGCCGTTGGCCGCCGCCAGCACCACGTGCACGCCCTTTTCCTTGGTCAGATACGAAATGGCGTCATAGACCACATCCACGTGTTCCACGGGCAACCAGCATGCCGTGGTCGGGCCGCAGCCGTTGCTGAACTTGTAGTGCACGCCGATCTGCACCACGTCGCCGGCCTGCAGCACGTTGCGCAGATCGACCATGCCGCTGGGGCTGTACTTGGTATAGCCGGCCTGCGCTTGCGGCACGATGCCCGTCACGCCATAGCCGTTGTCCTGTCCGAACATGATGCCGGCCGACATCGTGTCGTGCGAATCGGGCTTTTCCACATACTGCCCGTGATGCAGGAAAGGCTTGGGCAGATCAACGTGGTCGAAATCCCAATGGTTGATCTCGTTCGAAATCAGACGCACATTCGCGCCATAGTGCCCGGTCAAGCGCTGCGCCTCGAAGGCGTTGACGCCGCCCAACGGCCAATAGCCGGGCTTGGGCGACTGCATATAGTTCTGGCACGTCGGCGCCATTGCGCCGTCGCACTTGGTGTAGTCCGGCGTGCCGGGCGCCGCGCGCGTGATCGCCATGGCGGGATCGGCTTGCAGGCCGTCACCAATCGACATCGGCACGGGCTCGATCTGGGCGCTTTCCACCAACGGGTTTTCCAGCAGCTGCTTGACCAGCAATTCCGCGTCGCGGCCGCGCATCATCTCGGCCGAAATCTTGTAGTAGCGCGTAAGGTTATGGCGTTCCAGTGCCGCGATATCCTCGTAGTTGCGAATCATCGGCGACATCGGGATCAACGGCTCCATGCCGGGCGTCAGGCGCGTCAGCGCATCCATGGCGCCGGCCACTTCGGGCGTGGGCGCCGTGCGCTGGGCCGGGTTGGGAGCTTCGGCCTTCAGCCGAACGTAAATAGGCCGGGGTTCGTCGGCGGACGCCGCATGCCCCGGAGCGGAAAACGCCGTGCCTAGTGCCAGCACGAGCATCGAAAACGGTATCTTGTTTTTCATGGCTATTCAGTGATTCGCCTTGACGGCGAATCCAACAACGCAAAAAGAAAGCCCACCTCCCATCGCTGAGAGGGGGCTGGCGTCCAACGCGGGCCAAGGCGTGTTGCCCTCGGCCCGCCTTGACAACGACGGCTTACTTCACCAGATCCCAGGCCTGGGTCCAGTAGCCGCCCTTACCGGGCTCGTAATGGAACGGCGACTGGCCGCACCAGTTCGTGTAGGGCCACGGCTTGCACTCGTAGACCTTGCCCAGGTTCGTCACGCGCTCAAGCGCCTTGTAGGCAGTGCCGGCCTTGTAGGCGGGCGGCGTATCGCCGGTGCCACCATTGCCACCGTTACCGCCGGTGCCGCCATTACCACCATTACCGCCTTCGTCAACGATGACTTCCGGCTTGCCCTTGACCGTCACAACGTGGGTCGCATCCGATGCGCCCTTGTCGTTACGCGTGGTCAGCGTGAACGAGTACTGCTGGTCCTTCGTTTGCGTCGGCGCCACGAAGCTCAGCGCGGGCTGGTCCTTCACCGCGACGGTGATGCCGGCCGGCACGGTCCACGAGAACTTCAGGTCGGTACCGGTCGAGGCCGAACCCGACAGCTGCACCTTCTGACCCGCTTGCACATTCACCGGGCCGGTGATGCTGGACAGCGGCGGGATCACCACGGGGTCCGGCTTGATCTCGGCCGCTTCCTTGGTCACCACAAAGTGGTACTTGCTGCCGTCCATCGAATAGACGTGCGACTTGTCCACACCTACGATCGGCGTCACGGTCTTGCCGTCAGCGCCCAACTGGCCGATGCGCACGCGCTTGGACGTACCGTTAACGGCATTGCCCAGCACTTGCGTCCAACGCTCGCCCTGCACGGCGTTCTCGTCCAGCGGCACGCGCAGCTGTTCCAGGTATTCGCCGTTGCGCTTGGGGTCAGCCAAACGCCACACCAGCGAATCGCCCACCTTGGTTTCACCGATGGAGTACAGCGCGCCGATATCCGACGGCTTGATGACGTTGGACACGCCCTCGATGTTCACGTCGCCGCAAGCGCGATAGGACTCGCCCGAGGTCACGCCGTCGCCCACGTGGTTGGTGTTCCAGACGCTCATGATCAGGTGGCGGCCCGTCTTGCCGGCGGGCAGCGTGCAGCTGTATTCCTGCTCACGACCTTCGCCCGCCGCGGCCGGCGTGAAGTCGCGCTGTTCGCAGAACTTTTCAAAGTCGGAGAATTGCAGCGGCTTGGTCGAGTCATACGGCATCTTCGTGATGAAGAATTGCAGCGACTTGGTGCGGTGGGCCACGGTGTGGTTCCACTTCAGCGTGACGTTGCCATTGGCGTCCGGCTTGAGCGTGGTGATGGGCCATTGGGCCAGCGCGTTCAGGCCGCGATGGGACGGCTTGGTGCCACCGTCGCACAGGCGGTCGCCCGGCGTGGTGGCAACGGTCTTTTCGCCGCCCGGCTTCTGCCAGACTTCACGCCAGTCGTACACGCTGCCGCCCTGCGCCTTGAATGCGGCGCAACCTTCGCTCTGACTGCCCGCGTGGCAATGCAGGATGCGCGCCTTCGGATGCGACATGGTGCCGTGAGCCAAAACCGAACCGGATACGGCCGCCAGTACCAGGCCGCCCACCAGAGTTAATTTGAATTTCGCCATTTTTTTATAAACACTTCAGAGTGAGGTTGAATAAATCACCTTCCATGCAGCACGCAGGACAAGGTGAATTCATTCTCGGCCGGAAGCCCTTTGATAATCAAAGTTGATAAACGATTCCTTAAAGCAATTTCCCCACACTCATCAAAAAAATAATCTGGCGGCAAAAAAAATCCCCCGCGCTTTCGCACGAGGGACCAGGAACTTCATTTTTCCGCGTTATTCACTGCGGATTTTCAAGCAGTTTCAGCTCAGACTGAGAACAGTGAAGGAAATTACTTCACCAGGTCCCAAGCTTGCTGCCAAGCCAGGCCCTTGCCGGGAGCGTAGTGCAACGGCGAAGCGCTGCACCATGCGGTCACGGGCCAGATCTTGCACTCGTAGACCTTGCCGCCGTTGGTGACCTTGTCGCCAGCTGCGTACGTGGTGCCTTCCTTGTAGGCCGGGTACTGGCCGGTCTGGCCGCCGTTGCCGCCATCGGTACCACCGTTGCCGCCTTCGTTACCGCCGGTGTTGCCACCGTCAGTGCCGCCGCCGGTTTGGGCTTGCTTCTTGACCAGGACCGAATGCGTCTTGCTCGACGAACCCTTTTCGTTCGTGACCTTGACGGTGAACGAGTAGGACTTGTCTTGCGTCAGCGCCGGAGCGGTGAAGCTCAGGTCAGCCTGGTTCAGCGCCGAAGCGGTGATGCCAGCCGGAGCGGTCCACTGGAACTTCAAGGTGCCACCACCGTTGTTCGAACCCTTGGCCGACAGCGAAACGCGCTCGCCAGCATTGGCCGTTGCCGGGCCAGTCAGTTGAGCCGTAGGCGCATTGATGACGACGGGCGGCGGATCCACCGGCTCGGCAGCCTTCTGGTCAATCGCGAAGCCAACCTTCTTGTTCAGGCCATAGACCTGGTTTTCGGTGTCGCTTTGCTGCGGCAAGACTTGGCCGTTGGACTGCATCTTGCCGACCTTGATGACGGACGACTTGTTGTTGACTTCCTTGGCCAGGGCGTACATCCACTGGGCGGCCTTTTCTTCACCGGCCTTGACGATGATCGAATGGCTTTCCAGATCGCCGGCACGGCTCAGATCGAACACGCGCAGGGTCATCTTCGAGCCGACGTTGACTTGGCCGCCTTGCAGCGCGCCGCTGGCTTGCCATTGCACGTTGGCAGGCATCACTTCCACGTTCGAGCAAGAGTAGAAACCTTCCTTGGCGTCGCTCGGGTCACGTTGCCACACGCTGTAGATCACGCGCTTGCCGGTAAAGTGGGCGGGAATCTTGACATCCAGGGGCGTAACGGAGTTCACGACTTCCGGGCGCGGCAGAAAGCCGGTATCGCCGATCAGTTCCAGATCTTCCCAGCGCAGGCCGCGCTTGGGGTCGTAGCTGTCTTTGCTGATGTAGGTCTTGAAGTACGTGGTGATGTGCGGTGCCGTTTGCAGGTACTTGAACTGCGCATTGCCGTTGGCGTCAGGCGTAACTACCGTGGTGGGCCACTGGTGATCGCCATCCAGCGCCTTCCAACTGTCCTTTCCGCCCGCGCACAGCAGGCCGTCAGGGATGAGATCCTTGTGGTTGTTGAACACGCCGCCGATCAAGTTGGACTGCCAGTTTCCAATAAGGTCGTTCGCTTTGCCGCAACCGGAGAACTTGGGATTATTCCAAGGAGTATCAAACTTGTGGCAAGCATATTCCCGGCTCGGGGGATCGATCATGGAACCGTGAGCCGAAGCGGTCGTCGGCGCCATGGCCATGAGCACAGCCTGCGTCAGCGCCGCGACCGGCAAGCCAAGCTTGGCGGCTGCACCGCGCAATGTGGTTTTAGTCATCAAATATCCTATGTTTAGTGGATTGTTTTTCGCATTCTCATGAACCGGAAATCACACGGAACCCGTGAAAGCGAAGCCATTATTCCCGGCGCTGGAAAACGGCAAAACCTTTCTCAATACACTATTAAAAGCAGGTGTTGCATCCTTGCCGCATCGCATTGATGACGCGGTAAAACGCGATAAATCACGCAATACAGAACGTCCAGACGGCCAAAAAAAAGCGCCACGAGGGCGCTTGTTCATGAGGCGGGATTAAGGCCCGTTCGATAACCGGACCGCGCTTCCTGGCGATTGCCTTCCGCGCAGGGAATCGGCATCAATGGAAATGTGAGCGAAAACTCGCTTCCCTTACCAGGACACGAGCTGACCGACAATTTTCCGCCGTGCGCGTCCACCACCGTGGCCACCAGCGCCAAGCCCATGCCCACGCCGTCACGGCTGCCGGGCTGCACCTGAAAAAACGCCTCGCACAGCTGCGGCATGACCGAATCCGCAATGCCGATACCTTCGTCGATCACACTGATGCGGGCCATATCGCCCTGGCGCTTCAGGCACAACGTGATGCGTGTGGACGGGTTGGAATACTTGATCGCGTTGTCCAGCAGGTTGATGACGGCGCGTTGCAGCATGCAGTAGTCGCCCGACACCCACAGCTTTTCCCCGCATTCGCGGATATGCACGTCGATGCCCTTGCGCTCGGCCAGCAACAGGGTTTGGTCGGCGGCTTCCTGGCCCACGTCGAGCATCGAAACGGGCAGAAAATTCGCCTTATCCAGGCGCTCCGCGCGGGAAAGATGCATGAAGTCCTGCGCCACGGTCAGGCTGTACTGCGCCAGGTCACGCACGGACTGCGCAAAGGCTTCCTGCTTCGGGCAGTCGCTTTCGGCGCTTTGCTTTTCCACCATCACCAGGATCGTCGACAGCGGGCTGCGCAGGTCATGCATCATTTGCAGCATCACTTCGTTGTCGCGAGCGCAGTTCGGCTTGGCGTGGGTTACGGCAGGCGCATCCACCGGCGCGGCCGTGCGGGCCAAGACACGTTCACGGCGCGCGCCACGCGTGGCCATGCGCCAGCGGACTACGCTGATGTACGCCAACGCCACGCCCACCACGGGCGCCACCATCGGCGTCCAGCGGCGTGCCGTGATCACGACAAAAGCGGCCAGCAGCCAAAACCCGATCAGCCAACCCAATGCCCGCAAGCGCATTTTCGATTGGCCCGCGATCACGCTGAACAACGCCAGGCCAGCCAGGATGCCGAAGTCCGCCAGCACGCCAGGCGCGGCCGCCGTCAGGGGCTGCCCATCACTGGGCATGGCAAAGCACAGCAGGATGATGCCCAGGTTGCAGAACAGCAGCGCATCGTTTTTTCTGGCGCCCAGGCGCGTATAAGGCCAAATCAGGAATTTCATCGTCACGCTCGAAAGGTGGGTCGCGATGCGGCAAGCATGCGGTCGGACCGGCAGCGCACGTCAGGCGCGAACTGCGATTGGAAGGGGGAAGTTGCGTGTACTGCCGAAGCAGCGCGGCGGACTGGCCGGGGCGAATGCCTGCCGGCTCAATACATGCGTTCGAGGCGGTAGCCGTAGTTGTACACGGTAGCGATCACATAGCCATTGCGCGAGCGCAGGCCCAATGACGAACGCAGGTTGCTGACATAGGTTGCCAGGCTGGCGTCGTACTTGCGGTCGACGGTGCCCCAGATGTGCTGGCACAACGCATCTTTGGTGATGATGCGGCCGGGGCTGCGGAACAGCATCGTGGCCAAGTCGAATTCTCGCGTGGGCAAACTGACGGGGCGCCCATCCACGGTCAACGTCTTGGCTTCCAGGTCGAACGCAAAATGGCCCACCTGGAACTGCGACGCGTTGGCTTCGCCGCGCTGGGATTTGCGCAGCTGTGCGCCCATGCGGGCCAGCAACTCACGTTCGCGCACCGGCTTTTGCAGGTAGTCGTCGGCGCCCATGTTCAGCGCCTGCACGATGCTTTCCTCGTCGTCGCGCTGCGTCAGCATCAGGATGGGCATGTTGGGCGCCAGGTTGCATCGCGCCCACTTCAGTACCGCAAGACCCGATGCGCCAGGCACTTCCCAGTCAAGCAGAACGACGTCCACGCGCTGTTGTTGCAGCAGCGCGATGAAGCCGTCGCCATCGCGACGCGAGAAGGCCTGGTGGCCGTGGCTTTGCAGCAGTTTGGTGACCCACTCGACCTGAGTGGGCGAATCTTCAAGAATGGCGACGATCATTGAGTCAACTCTTATGTAAGCGCAATTCCCGAAGATTTTTATTATTACGGCAATCACAATTGATACCCCGACAGAATGATTTCATGCAGGGATAGTCACAACAATAAGAAATTTCTCAAAGCCAAAGTGGGAAAGCCAAATGTCAAGATATGACAACCAGGGCTGAATATGCGGATATTTTCTCGGGCTCCCCACCGGAGAGACCGCGGATTATCAAGAAAAGTCCTGGACGCATTTATCTTTTTAATGCGTGATGTGTTGATTAACGCCCATAAATACAAACTTCCAATCCTGATAACTGGATTTTCCTGACATATCGCCCACCTCGGCATCAAAACCATCCTGCTTGATGGGCTTTTTTTCCGACAGGCTATATACCCCCATGATGCCGCCGTCGGGAGATTTGACGATGCCCCATTCCGTGCTGCCTGTTATCGGGTCAGCGTACAGCCGGCGCAGGTGCCTGCGCGTAAACGACACGCGGTCGTCCTTGAGCAAGGCCTCCATGGTTTTGGGATAGGCCGGCGCGGTGCCGGACAGGTAATACGACGCCAGCGCTCGTTGATATTGCTGGCCGACGAAAAGCAGCTCGGCCTCCTGGTCGCGCAGCTTTTGCATCGACCAGGGCTGCACCACCGCCGTCAGCCCCGTGGCCCCCGCCATTACCAGCATCAGCACCGTCAGATAGCCGAAGCCCGCCTGACGGCGCGACAACGCACCGCGATCACCACCGCGCATAGTCCAACCCATCCAGCCCCCTGCCGGTCGCGCCGCTGATTACATCGTTCACGCCCGGCGCATCCCCGTTCTGCGGCAACCAGCTGTCGCGTTTACCCGTCACCGGGTCCATGGGAAGCTCGCGCAGGTATTTGTCGGCCACAAGCACATCCAGCGAATCGGGATTGTTGCCATGGTCGGCGCGGTAATCGTCGATAGCGTGACGGATCGATTGCAGGTTGTGACGCAACACCGTTTCGCGCGCACGGTCGTTGCTTTTGAAAAACGACGGCGCCACCAGCGACATCAACGCCCCGATGATAGCCATGACCGCCATCAGCTCAATCAGCGTAAAGCCGGCACAGCCGCGCCTACCATTCTTTGTACGGAACGCCATTGAGGCCCCTTCTTTGACTTTTTGAACGCACGTCGAACACGTCGCGTCCCGATGAAAACGCATCGACCGAACTGTCATAGCTTCGGGTATCCCAGGTGTCGGCCGCCGAGCGGTTCTCACAGTTTTCACACATCGGGTCCTTGGGCAGGCGGCGCAGGAAATACAACATGCCGCCGTTGGGGTCCGTCTTGTTCTGCACGCCCTTGACCAGGGATTCCAGGTCCGGCGGATAACCGCTGCGGTCCAGCGGCTTGTCCACCTTGCCCTCGCGGCTGGCCTGGTAATACGCGTCGATGGCGTTGCGCAGCGTGTGCAGGCTTTGCCGTAGCTCGCGCTCCTGTGCGCGTTGCTTGACCAGCGCCGAGAACGGCAGCGCAACGCTCAGCAGCAGGGCCAGCAAGGTCATGGCCGCCATCATTTCGATCAGCGTGAAACCCGATTGCTTGCGCATGTCGCGTCCTTAGAACGGCGGCTTGGCCAGCACCGCGTCCAGCGCCGGGGCGTCGCCGCCCGTCGCCGCGGCTTCCGGGGCGGCGGGCGCCTGGGTGGTCATCGGCATGACGGTGACGCGCGACTCGGTGCCCGACGGGAAGTAGCTGTCGGCAGCCGACGGCAAGGCCATCGAACGTTCGATATGCGGCGTCAACAGCAACACGATTTCCGTGTTCTGGTCCGTCTTCTTCTGGCCGCCGAACAAGCTGCCCAGCCAGCCCATCACGCTCAGTCCGGGCACACCGCTGCTGCTGCGCGTCTGCTGTTGGTTGACCAGGCCGGCCAGCACCTGTGTTTCGCCATCACGCGCCGTCATCACGGTTTCCGCATTGCGCGTGCTCATCGGGTAGACGACGCCGCCGCCAGCCGTTTTGACCTCGCCCTTCAGGTTGCTGACTTCCATGCTGACGCGCACGCTGACTTCATTGCTCAGGCTGATACGGGGTTCTACTTGCAGGATCAGGCCCACGTCCTGATAGTTGACGGATTCCGTCACCACGCCATTGGCGTTGGTGGTGGTCACGACCGGCACCTTTTCACCGATCTTGATGCTGGCCTTTTCCATGTTGCGAACCCGGATCTTGGGATTCGCCAGCACCTTGGTCTTGCCACGCTTTTGCAGCAGGTTCAGCGCCGCCGACAAATCATTGCGGCTGGTCACCCCGATCTTGCCCTGGTTCAGGCCCAGCAGGTCGCCCACCGTGATGCGGCCGTTTTCGCCTTGGGGCAGCACGGAAAACCGCAGGTCGCTGGGGTAGTCCACGCCCACTTCGAGTTCGTCGCTGGCGTTCACTTCCAGCACCTGCACATCCATCGTCACTTCCGACTGCGCGATGTCCAGCGCCGCCACCACGCGTTCCACCACCGCCATCACTTCAGGCGTGTCGCGCACCAGCACGGCATTGGCGCGTTCGTCCAGGTGCACGTTCTTGGGCGCGCTGATTTGCCGCAACGCCGCCAGCACGTGCGTGGCATCGGCATGGTTCAGGTAGAACACGCGCACCATCAGCTCGCGATATTCCTTGTCCTTGTCCGGGCGCGACGGATAGATCAGCAGGGTGTGCGCATCCAGCACCTTCTTTTCCAACTGATTGGTGCGCAGCAACAGGTTGATCGCGTCTTCGGCGGTGGTCTGCCGGGCCATGATGCTGGCCGGCATGGTCGTCTGCACGTCCGGGTCCAGCACGAAGTCCACGCCGGCCGCCAACGAAATCGTGTCCAGGATCTGCACGATGGGTTGCGCCTTGAAGTTCAGCGTCACGGGCTTGCGCAGCGCGTCGGCCAGCCGGGGCTTGACCGATTGGCGACCGACGTCGCGGCGTTGCAGCTGGGCGCGCAGCGCTTCGGCTGACGCAAAGCCAGGCTGCTCCTGCAAGATGCGATTGACCTTGTACAGCGCCTCGCGCGGGTGGTCGAATTGCAGCCTCACCGCTTCGGCCAGCTCGGCGTTAAGGTGCACACGTTGTTCCAGCTGCGTCTTGAGTTGCTGGGCGCGCATATTGCCAGGGTTGATCGTCAGCAGCTCCAGCACGTCTTGCAGCGCGGCCTCGTCATCGCCCGCGTCCATCTTGACGCGCACACGTTGCAGGATCTCGCGGGTCAACGTTACGCCATCGCGCGCCACGTCCTTGCCCGCTTCGATATCGTTGGGGTTCTTGTCCAGCTTCGCGCGGCCGGCGGCCAGGCGTTCAGCAGTGGTCGGCGCGTCGCCGCCCAGTGCGCGTTTCAGTGATTCCGGGGCCGCGCATCCGCCCAGCAACAGGGTGAAGAATGCGGCTATTACGACAGGTTTTGCAATCATGATGTCTTGCCATTCCCAAAAGAATTTTTTCGTTTCGATGAGCGCCATGCTCATTGCGCCAGCGGCGCCAGGTCCACATGCAGTTCCTTGCCCTGCGGGTCCAACAGCACGGCGCGTTTCGCTTCCAGCGCCTTCAAGCGGTACTGCGGCGTCACGTTGCCGCCCGGCCGCACCGCGCCGTCCATATCGCAGCGCTGGCAGATCAGATAGGTTTCCCCTTGATGCGCCAGCACCACGATGCGGCGCCCGGTGTCGGACCATTCACCGATGGCCGTAAAGGCCGGTGCCGCGGTCGCGCCGACGCCTTCGGGCGCGGTGGGCATGGTGTCGTCCAGGGCCGGCGTGTCGGTCGGCGCGGCGTTGGCCTGGGCGGCGGCGTCCTGGGCAGGTTCGCTGCCGCGGTCCAGCAGCGACGCCCAGCTTTGCGAGGGGAACAGATCCACCTCTTGCGTGGTCTCGGCCCACGTGGCGGCCGGTGCCAGGGCGGTGATTACCGCGGTCATCCATCGCTTCATCACACCACCCCCAGCATGCTCAAGCGCATCTTTACGTTCACCAGCATGTTTTCCGGTTTCTGCCTGTCCAAGGACAAGGACTCCAGGCGCAACAGCGGCTCTTCGGTCAACTTGCGCAGACCCGCGCTCAGGTCCTGGTACGAACCCACCGCCGTCACATCCACCGACGTGCGGCGCAAGCGGCCCTGGATGGTGTCTTCGCCCTGATACTGGATGTCGACCAGCAGCAGGCCCGAACGCACCAACTGTTCCATCACGGCCAGCTTGCGCTGGTCGGGATCCAGGCGCAGTTGCACGCGCAGTTCGTCCATGTCATTGCCGGGCGGCGCAACGTGAGGTTGGCAGGCATGCAGCTCGGCGTTCAGTTCCAGCGCCCGCATTTGCAGCGTGCCCTTTTCCGGCCACAGCACCACGACGCAATGCACGACCAAGACCAGCAAGGCGGCCAGGGCCAACAGCCCGCCGCGCCCGAAGCGTTCGGCCCAACATTGGGCATGCCAACGCAGCGGGGAACCGCCGTTGCCCTGGCGCAGCGCGGCCAGTCGGCGACGAATTTCAGCAAAGGACTTCATCGCAGCTCCACCCGCACGGTGGCCATCGTGGCCAGGTTGGGGTCACCCGACTTGATGCCATGGCGCATCACGGTTGCCCGGATGCCTTCCCCGGCGTTCACGCGCGCGGCAAAGGCGAATATCTCGGTCAGGTCCACCGCCATCAGTTCCAGCTGCACGGTCTTGCCCGCGCCTTCGATCTTCAAATTCATCACGGCCACGCGCGGGCTCCACGCCTGTTCGACGGCGCGCAGCAGCACGGGCCGCAGCCGGTCCTCGGCACTTTGCGCGGACACCAGCGCGTCCACCTTCTTTTCTTCCGGCGACTGCGCAAGCGCCCGTCGCTGCTCGCGTTCCTGTTGCATTCGGCGTTCGACCAACTGGCTTTCAAAGCGCGTGACCTCGACCCGCAGCGCCCACAGGTCCCATTGACGCCAGGCGCTCAAGAGGCCGACGCACAGCAACAGCAGCACCACGATGGCGGCAAACGGTTGCGTCGCCCCGCGCTTGGTGAAATTGAGCTTGTTCATCTTCAACCCGGGCATGTCCGTCCTCCCAACATGGCATGGGGAAAGCCCAGCCAGCGCGCGTCTTCGGGCAGCGCGACGTCCGGGGATACCAAGGTGGACGTCCACGCGCATTGCGCCATGACCGGGCGATCGCACAGCGCCTGCGCCGAGGCAACGGCGGACGCGTGGGATTGGCCCGGCGACAACTGCAAGGTGATCATGTCTTCCCACCCCTGCGCCGACGGCCACAGGCACGTCACCGCGCCGGCTTCCGCCAGGACCAGGCAGGCGCCGTCTGTCCGCACGGGGCGTTGAAAGCGATGCAAGGCCGACGACAGCAGGTCGTGGCAGGCCGCCACCGTCCACTTCTGTTCGCGCATCCGGGCTTCCAGGGCGTCCAGCATCGCGGCGTCGGCCGCGACGGCCAGGCGGGCCTGCCCATGGCTGGCCGGCCCCAGGCGCACGCGGGTCGGTATCGCGATGCCGCGCTCGCGCAGCAGCGCCTGGGCATAGCCGCACCAGTGCGTATCGCCACCGGGCAAGCCCGGTTGCCACGGCAGCAACACCGTGTGCACCCAGGGATAACCCAGCCAGATGCGCACGCGGTTGCGCCAGCGCGGGCGCACCGAGGGGCGGCTTGCCAGCAAGGCGGACACCGCTTCGGCGGGCTGGCCGTCATGGACGATCTTCAGCCGCTCGTGCACGGCCGTTGTCGTGGACAACAGGCTGACGTGTTCGGCATCGATCAGAACGGCGTGATCATTCCATAGCGACGGCACGGCAAACCTCCTGATACGTGGTCAGACCATGGGCCACCGCTTCATGGGCGGCGTCGCGCATCGATTGATAGTCGGGGCATTGCGCCAGGGCTTCCTGGCGGCGCTCGGGCGAGCGGTCCAGCAGCGCGGTCTTCATGCGGCTATCCAGGCGCAGGACTTCGGCCAACGCGATGCGGCCCAGAAAGCCCGTGTGACGGCAGGCCTCACAGCCAGGGCCCGCGCGTGCTTCGCCCGCAGGCGCGCAATGCGGACACAGGCGCCGCACCAGACGCTGCGAGACCACGCCGTTCAGCGATTCGAGGAACGTGGCGGGTTCGACGTCCATGTACAAAAAGCGGTCAATCACGCTGAACGCGTCGTTGGCGTGCACGGACGACAACACGCGGTGGCCGGTCAGCGCGGACTGCACGGCGATGGCCGCGGTCTCAGCGTCGCGGATTTCACCGACCAGGATCGTGTCCGGATCGTGGCGCAGGATGGACCGCAGGCCGCGCGCGAAGGTCAGGCCCTTTTTCTCGTTCACCGGAATCTGCAAGATTCCGGCCATTTCGTATTCCACCGGGTCTTCGATGGTGATCAGCTTTTCGTCGCCGCTGTTCAGCTCGGACAGTGCGCCCTACAAGGTGGTGGACTTGCCGCTACCCGTGGGGCCGGTAATCAGCGTCAGCCCATAGGGCAGTTGCGCCAGCACACGAATGCGGCGGGCCGTTTCGGCCGGAAAGCCCAAGGTGTCCAGGCTCAGCTTGTCGCCCCGCTGCGATCGGTCCAACAGACGCAGCACGGCGTTCTCGCCGTGATTGCCCGGCATGATCGACACGCGGAAATCCACCTCGCGCCCTTGCAGCACCACTTTGAAGCGGCCATCCTGCGGCACGCGCTTTTCCGCGATGTCCAGGCTGGACAGCACCTTCAGGCGCGACATCACCTGGTTGGCGGTCACCTGCCCCGGCACCTGACGGATGCGCAGCATCACGCCGTCGATGCGATAGCGAATCAACAGCCCCTCCTCGTCCGACTCCAGATGGATGTCGCTGGCACGGCTTTGCAAGCCGTCATACAGCGTCATGTTGACCAGGCGGATTACCGGGCTTTCGTCCTTGGCCAGCGAGGCCAGCGAAATCGATTCGACCGCCTTGGCCAACGAGTCGTCCGCCATGTCGACGGCAACGCCGTCCAGCACGCGTTCCGTTGCCTCGGCCTGCTTGAGCCACGCGTCCACCGCGCCGGTGGGGCACACGGCAAAGCGCAATGCGCGGCCGGACAGCATCGCCTGCAACTTCAGGCGCGCATCGCGAGAGAAAGGCGCGGCCATCGCCAGCAGCAATTCGCCATCAACCTGCAAGGGCGCCACGCGGCAGGCCATGGCGTCGGCCAGCGGCAGCACGTCAAAGCGCGGAGTGGCCTGGCGGCATTGCTGCGCGCTTAGCGGCTCCATGCCCAGCGCTTGCGCCAGCACGGGCAGCAGCTGCGGGCGCCGCGCCAGTTCCTCGTCCAGGTAATCGGCCAGGGACAGGCTCAGTTCCGCAGCGCGCTCGCGCCACAACCACCATGCCTCGTCGGCGACGGGTTTGGTTTCCATTGCGACCTTCTCCTGACTGATTTCAACTTGGTTCATTGCGTTCATCCCAAACTCCCGGCCATCTCGAAGATGGGCATGTACAGCAAGATGACGATGGTGCCGACCAGCCCTCCGACCACCAGCATCAGCAGCGGCTCGAACACCTTTCCAAAGACTTCGATGGCGTGGTCCAGCGTGCCGTCATGAAATTGGGCGATGCGTTCGCACATGCCGCCCAGATCGCCGCTTTGTTCGCCTACGCGCAGCAGCCGTTCGGCCACTGCGGTGGTCAAGCCGTGGCGCGCCAGCGTTTCCGACACGCTGCGGCCGGCGCGCAGCTCCTGCAACGCCAGGTCCAGCCGTTCGCCGTAGGCGGGCGGCAGGATGCGTTCAGCCAGCTCGAATGCCTGCAATGCGGGCGTGCCGCCTTCGATCAACAGGCCAACGGTGCGATAAAAGCGCGCCAGCACGAACAGGTTGCCCACATCGCGCAGCTTGGGCAGGCGCCAGAACAGGTTCATCAACGCCGCCTTGACCCGCTGCGTGCGCAGCGCCAAGGCAGCAAAGAGCAGGCTGCCGCCTATGCCCGCGCCCAGCCATTGGCCGTCGGACTTGACCAGGCGCGCCCACCACAACATGGCCTCGGCCGTTGCCGGCAAGGTCCGCATGCTTTCAAACACGATGGCAAAGCGCGGCACCACGAAAAACAGCATGAACAGCAAGATGCCGAAGCCCACTGCGATCACGACCAGCGGATACACCAGCGCGCCCACCACTTTCTTGCGAATGTTCTCGATCCGCGTTTCGTAGTACTGGTAGCGCCGCAGCACCACCGGCAACTGGCCACTGCCTTCGGCGGATGCCACCGTGGCCACCAGCAGCGCCGGATACACCAGGGGTTGCGCCTGCATCGCCTTCGATAGCGGCTGGCCCTGGTACAACAAGCGCAACAACTGGCTCAGCGACGATTGCAGCGCCTTGTTGCCTTTGCCTGCCTTGTCGCTTAACGCCTCCAGCGCTTCGATCAACGCCAGCCCGGCGTCCAGCAACGTGGACAGCTCTTGCAACAACAGGCCCAGCGAAAATGTCTTCTTGCCGCGCGCCTTGATGCCGCGACGCACGGCCGAACGTTGAATGTCCAGAACCATGCCGTCGGCATCGCTTAACTGCGCGCGGGCCTCGCCTTCGCTGGAGGCGCGCACGGTGTGCACGCGCAACGTGCCCTGCTTGAGCAAGCGGATCCTGAACTCATTCATATCAACGCTCCGCGTGTTGGGACTGGCGATAACGGGCGTCGCGCGCCTGGGTCAGTTGCAGATAGTGTTGCCACACGCGATTCACGTAGCGCTTGCGCGCCGCTTCGCGGTTGGCGGCGCCGCCGGCGTTGTAGGCACCGACCGCGCGCCAGGTGTAGCCATAGCGCTTGATGAAGCCGGCCAGGATTTCGGCGCCGGCATCAATTGACAGACAGGGCTCGTCCAGCAAACGCTGGCGCGTGATGCCCCGCTTGGCCAGGGCTGGCAGATGGATGCTGTTGATCTGCATCAGGCCGACGTCCTGGGTACCGTTGGTGTTGTTGTTGATGGCGCGAGGGTTCAGTGACGACTCCACCTTCGCAATCGCAAACAGCAGCAAGGGGTCCACGCCGTGGCGGTCGCCCGATTCCTGCCAGCAGCTGGCGGCGGCGGCCGCCGAGAACGTCATCCCGACGAGCCCGGCCGCCACCCACTTAGAGGCCGTAGACCAGTTCACCGCTGCCTCCCGCCCGGCCTTCCTCGCCGAAAGAAACCACTTCTGCGTCCGAGCTGCGCCCGGGCACGTTCAGCACGTAGGGGCGGCCCCACGCATCGGCCGGCACATCCTTGGCCAGGTACGGGCCGTGCCAGTTGGGTGCGCCCTGCGGAGCCTTGACCAGCGATTCCAGGCCTTGCTCGGTGGTGGGATAGCTGCCCACGTCCAGGCGGTATTGGGTCAAGGCATCGCCCAGCGTCTTCATCTGCGCCTGGGTGGCGCGCACCTTGGCGCGGTCGACCTGGGAGAACAACTTGGGGCCGACGTATCCGGCCAGCAACGCAATGATCAGCAGCACGACCAGCAATTCCAGCAAGGTGAAACCTTGTTGCAGGCCAAGACGGCGTCGGAAGGTAAGAGTCTTCATGAGTCCACTTTTTCTGAATGTGCGATTACCGCGCGGCGGCAATCTGGAGTGAAGTGCGAGGGGGGGCAGAGGCGGGCATCGTGAGCAACGATGCCGATCCGAGCGCCGGTGTGGCCGGGCGCATCAAAGGCGGAAAAATCTCTACGCAGGCCGGCATATTTCCATGTGGACGATGGGCCAACAACGTTTCTAAAGAGAGCCTAAAGGGGCCGGGCGGAGGGGCTTTTGGCCTTCAGGAAGTGTTGAGGAAGATGGCGCGGCAGGGGGTGGCGGCGCTTCAATCTCGCCTCTTGGCCAAGCCCCGCCGCACGCGGAGCCGGCTGGCACCGCTAGAAGGAAGACCATGCATTCCCCCCCCGCCGCCCTGGCCACACAGGCCTACTCCACCTCGCAAATCGCCTTGCATTGGCTGAGTGTCAGCCTGATGGGCATCCTGATTCTTGCCGGCGAATTACGCCACGTGCTGACCGCGCAGACGGGCGTGTCGATGCGCTCGGTAATGATCGTGCACATCGGCTGCGGCATGGCGCTGCTTGCCGTCACGATGGTGCGCACGGTCGTGCGTATCTCGCGCCGCCGCGCCGCCGGCGCTGACTTCAGCATGCAGGATGCCTGCGCCCACGCGGTGCACCTGTTCATCTATGCGTTCATTTTTGCGTCGTGCATGGTGGGCTGGGTCGTGGTCAACGCCAAGGGCCTGGCCGTACCGGTGCCCTTTACCAACCTGGAGTTTCCGCGCTTGGTCGCCGCCGATCCGGCGCTGGTGGTCACCACGGTATGGATGCACGACATGCTGACGTGGGGGCTGTACGGCCTGCTGGGGCTGCACATTGTGGCAGCGCTTGCCCACCACTTCATCGCCCGCGACGACACCTTGTCGCGCATGGCCTGGCGCCGCGCGCCGCGCAAGCAGGCCGCGCCGGCGTCCTTTAAACCGGCGCAAGTGCGCACAGCGGCATCACGATCCACGGCCGGCGTGCATTTTTCAAAAAATTAGGTATACTTCCGCCTCGCTTGCCAGAAAACGACATCAAGACGCGGATGGCAACGCATGGCGATAGCGGTAAAACGCAGAAATAAAGCGCAGAAATAAAGCGCAGAAATAAAGCGGTAGCGGTAAAGCGGTAGCCGTAGCGATAAAGCCGTAGCAGTACATTGCGGGAGTAGCTCAGTTGGTAGAGCGCAACCTTGCCAAGGTTGAGGTCGCGAGTTCGAGACTCGTCTCCCGCTCCACATTCAGATTGGCAGCATTGGGTTTTTGCCTGCTGCAAATCAAAAAAGAGCCCCCGGGCTCTGGTAGTTGAAAAAAAGGGCCCCCTGGGCCCTTTTTTCATGCGCGCTCGATACGCTGGTTGGGCGACATGAATTCGCGCGCCGCGTCCAGCAGCATGCGGCCGGCATAGTCCGCGAAGCTGCGGCGTACTACCACTTCCACGCCGCGCGCCTCCAGCGCGCGCACCATCACACCCGCCTTGAAATAGTGGCTTTGCGCGCATTGCCCCGGGCCGAAGACGCGCGGATGCAAATCCAGCGGGCAACCTTTTTCCAGCACGTCGCGCGCGGAGTCGCCCAGCAATTGCAGCACCGTATAGCCGCTGCTGACATCCACCACCGTTGCCGATAGCCCGGCCAATGCCGGACGTAGCGCGCCATCTAGCGCCGGCCGCGCCGGCGCCAGCGACTGCACCCACCATTCATCCGGCCCCATCCAGGCCACCAGATGCAGGCGACCTTGGACGACCGTGTTGGGCGCCAGCGGCGGCGCGGCTCCGAGGGCGCTTTCAATCGCGTCGGTAAAGCCGGGCGACCGTGCATTGCCCCGCAACACAGCCAGATCCAGAAATGGTCTTTCGACGATGCGCAAGCGCTGGGTGTCGCTCGTTTGCGCGGGTGCCTGCACGGGCTTCAAGCCCTTCAAGGGCGACTCCTGATAGGTTTCAGTCCACATGCTGGCGCCCTCCTTCGGGATCGTAGAAAACCGTGCTGTGTATGGTGGCGGGCATGAAGCCGCCCGTGGGCAGCGCCACTTCCACCAGCTGCCCCATTCGTTCTTGCCCGTCCTGCACCCACCCCAGCGCAATCGACCGGTTCAACGTGGGGCTCATGTAGCTGGACGTGACGTGGCCGATCATGGGCGCGATGGGCGCACGGCTTGCACGGTGCATGATCTGGCTGCCCTCGGGCAGCACAACCGCCGGATCGCTCGCCAGCAAGCCGACGAATTGCTTGCGCTGTGCGCCTGCCGTGTGGGCGCGTGACAGCGAACGCTTGCCCAAGCAGTCCTTAGACTTGGCAACCATGCCGCCCATGCCCAAGTCCTGCGGCGTCATGGAGCCGTCCGTGTCCTGGCCCACGATGATGTAGCCCTTTTCGGCGCGCAACACGTGCATGGTTTCGGTGCCGTAGGGCGTGATGCCGTGCTCGTGGCCGGCCTCCATCAACGCATTCCAGACGCGCTGCCCCAGGTTTGCGGGCACGTTGACTTCGTACGACAGTTCGCCCGAAAAGCTGATGCGCATGATGCGCGCGGGGCTGGACCAACCGGCACCGGCAACCGAGCCGTCACGAAAACTCATGAACGGGAATGCCGCGTTTGAAAAGTCGATGTCGGGGCAGACGTTCTGCAAGACCTTGCGCGCCAGCGGCCCCGCCACGGCGAAGGTGGCGAAATGGTCCGTGACGGTGGTCAGGTGCACATCCAGATGCGGCCATTCGGTTTGCAGCCACCGTTCCATCCATGCCAGCACGCGGGCGGCGCCGCCGGTGGTGGTGCTCATCAGATAGTGCTGCTCGCCCAGGCGCATCGTGACACCGTCGTCGAACACCATGCCGTTCTCGTCCAGCATCAGGCCATAACGGCCCTTGCCCACTTCAAGCTTGCTCCACAGGTTGGTGTAGACCCAGTTCAGCAACGTCGCCGCATCCGGACCCTGGATGTCGATCTTGCCCAGCGTGGACGCATCCAGCATGCCAACGCCGTTGCGCACGGCCAGGCATTCGCGCGCAACCGCGGCCTGCATGCTCTCGCCGGGCAACGGAAAGTACCAGGGGCGCTTCCAGTTGCCGACGTCTTCAAAAACCGCTCCCCGCGACACGTGCCATTCGTGCACGCTGGTCTTGCGGATGGGGTCGAAGAAATCGCCCAGCTCGCGCCCGGCCAGCGCGCCGAACGCCACGGGCGTGTAGTTTGGCCGATAGGTGGTGGTGCCCGTTTGCGCAATGGTCTTGCCCAGCGCGTCGGCCAGGACAGCCGCGCCGTTGATGTTGCCCAGCTTGCCCTGGTCGGTGCCAAAACCCATGGCGGTATAGCGCTTCACGTGCTCGACCGAGTGATAGCCTTCGCGCACGGCCAGGTGGATGTCGGCCACCGTGACATCATTCTGGTAGTCCACGAATTGCTTGGCGCCCCGGCTGGGACGCACACGACCGGCCACCTGCCACAGCGGCATCAACGGATCTTGCGCGATGTCGGCGGTGCGCCAGGCAAGCGCGCCCGCCGGGTTCAGGCCCGCCAGCATCGCTGCCCGGCTGCCCGCCTTTGCCCCGCCTTCCAGCGCCAGTGCCAGCGAGAACTCTCCGTTGGCCGCGCCGGCGCTGGCCTGCGCCTGTTGCGAGCCCATCGGCACAAAGCAGGCATGGGCATCGTCCCAGCGCGTCTGCCCGCCCGACTGCGCATGCAGGTGCAACGCCGGGTTCCAGCCGCCGGACACGGCGACCAGATCGCAAGCCAGCCGGGCAGTGGCCGGCCCGGCTTGCCCGCCCACGTAAGAGGCCAGGACCACGCCCTTCACGTGCCGCCCGCCGCGCGCCTGCAACACCACTGATTCATTGCGCACCTCGATGCCGGCGCTGCGCACGGCGTCGGGCAAGGCCCCTCGCCCTGGCGGCCGGGGGTCCACCACGGTCACGTTGGCGCCCTGCTCGCGCAAGTCCAGCGCCGTGCGATACGCGCCGTCGTTGTTGGTGTAGAGCACCACGCGCCGCCCGGGCAGCACGGCGTAGCGCCGCACATAGGTCGACACCGCCGATGCCAGCATGATGCCGGGCAAGTCGTTATTGCCGAACAGCAGCGGCCGTTCGTGCGCACCGGTGGCCAGCACGACCTGCTTGGCGCGAACCTTCCATAACCGTTGACGCACCCCGCGACGCCCCGTCACGGGGAGATGGTCGCTAAGCTGCTCGCACACCGTCACCAGGTTCTGGTCGTGATAGCCGAACGCCGTGCTGCGCGACAAGATGCGCACATCGCTCATGCCTTGCAGCGCGGCATGCGTCTGACGGACCCAGTCGTTGTTGGCCGCGCCATTGATCAGCGCGGGACTGGACAGCAGGCCGCCGCCCAGTTCGGACTGGTTGTCGACGAGGATCACGCGCGCGCCCGCCATGCCCGCCGCCATTGCCGCGGCCAGGCCGGCAGGCCCGCCTCCCACCACCAGGACATCGCAATGGGCGTAGCGCTTGTCGTAGTGGTCCGGGTCGGGCTGCGCCGGCGCACGCCCCAGCCCCCCCGCCTGGCGGATAAGGCGTTCGTAGCGCGGCCACCAGCGCCTGGGCCACATGAAGGTCTTGTAGTAGAAGCCCGCCGGAATAAAGCGCCCCACCCGTTGCAGGATGGCCATGCGGTCGCGCTCCAGGTCGGGCGCGGCGTTGACGCTGGTGGCGCGCAGGCCTTCATACAGTTCAATCGTCGTGGCGGCCGGGTTGGGCACGGTATGCCCGCCGTCTTCCAGTTGCACCAGCGCGTTGGGCTCTTCGACGCCCGCCGTCATGACGCCGCGCGGGCGGTGGTATTTGAAGCTGCGCCCCACGAAATGCTCGCCGTTGGCCAGCAGCGCGGACGCCAGCGTATCGCCCTGGCAGCCGTAAAGGGTGCGGCCATTGAAGGTGAATTCGATGGACGTCGCCGTGTCGACGCGTCCGCCGTGCGCCAGCCGATGGGGTTGCGTCATTTGCGTTCTCCGGCCGCGTGCTCGAAAGTGTGGAAGCCATGAAATTCGTGGCTGACCGTATCGCGTTCCGCCAGGAACCAGCGGCGGCAACCGTGGGCGTGCTGCCATTGCTCGCGGGCACGGCCGCGTTCGTTGCGCCGCATGAATGCGTAGTCGGCCCATTGCGCGTCGGTCAGGGCATCGCAATCCAGCGGCCGGACGATGTCGGCCTCGCCGCCGCAGGTGAATTCCGTCTCGGCGCGCGGGCCGCAGTAGGGACAAGTCAGCATCAGCATGGGTAAGCTCCGCAATCAGTGCGCGACGGCGGCCGCGCCGTGTTCGTCGATCAAGTGGCCGGTATGGAAGCGGTCCAGCGAAAACGGGGCGTTCAGCCGGTGCGGCGCGTTGTTGGCCACCGTGTAGGCAAAGACCCATCCCGACCCCGGTGTGGCCTTGAAGCCGCCCGTGCCCCAGCCGCAGTTGAAGTACAGCCCCTTGATGGGCGTCGTTGAAATGATGGGGCAGGCGTCGGGCGAGACGTCCACGATGCCGCCCCACTGGCGGTTCATGCGCACGCGGCTGAATGCCGGGAACATCTCGACGATCGCCTGCAAGGTGCTTTCGATCAGGTGGAAGCTGCCGCGCTGCCCATAGCCCACGTACTGGTCGATGCCCGCGCCGATCACGAGATCGCCCTTGTCCGACTGGCTGATATACGCGTGCACCGCGTTGGACATCACGACGGTGTCCAGCACGGGCTTGAGCGGCTCGGACACCAGCGCTTGCAGCGGATGGCTTTCCAAGGGCAGCCGCAGGCCCGCCATGTCGGCGATCACGCTGGAATGGCCAGCGGCCACGACGGCAACCTTGCCAGCCTGGATGAAGCCGCGCGCCGTTTCCACGCCGCGCACCTGCCCGTCTTCGCGACGTATCCCCGTGACCGCGCAGTTTTCAATGATGTCCACGCCCAGCCGGTCCGCCGCGCGCGCGTACCCCCACGCCACCGCGTCGTGCCGCGCCACGCCGCCGCGCCGCTGGAACGACGCGCCCAGCACCGGGTAGCGGCAGTCCAGGTTGATGGCGGGAACGATTTCCTTGACCTGCGCGGGGGTCAGCCATTCGCCGTCGATGCCGTTGTAGCGGTTGGCAGTGATGCGCCGCTGCGTATCGCGCACGTCTTGCAGCGTGTGCGCCAGGTTCATCACGCCGCGCTGGCTGAACATGACGTTGTAGTTGAGCTCCTGCGACAGCCCTTCCCACAGCTGCATCGATTTTTCATACAGCTGGGACGATTCATCCCACAGGTAGTTGGATCGCACGATCGTGGTGTTGCGCGCGGTATTGCCGCCGCCCACCCAGCCCTTTTCAAGCACGGCGATGTTCTTTAGCCCGTGCTCCTTGGCCAGGTAGTACGCCGTGGCCAGCCCATGGCCCCCGCCGCCGACCACCACGATGTCGTAGGCGGGCCGGGGGTCCGGGCTGCGCCAGGCGCGGGGCCAGCGTTCGTGGTTTGAAAAGCCATTGCGGATCAGGCTGAACAGGGAATAGCGGCTCATCGTGGCTCCTAGACGGTGATCCATTCTTCTCTGAAGGCGCGGGCCATGACGTGCCGCGTCGGCCATGAACTTGCCTGATTCCGACAAGCCCGCCTCCCAGGCGCCCGCTGGCGCATACCGGCTGATTCATGTCGCACGCGTCAAGGTTGACGGCATTGCGTCTTGCCAAAATCTGGCGGTGGCGGGCACCGGCCCGCATTGATCCGGCCCGGCCGGCAGGGAGACGCAGTCATGGCAGCGAACAGAGGCGTGGTGTATGTGGGCGACGGGCGGGTCCAAGTGCAGTCGATCAGCTTTCCCAAACTAGAGGACCCCCGCGGCCGCAAGATCGAACATGGCGTCATTCTGAAGGTGGTATCCACGAACATCTGCGGCTCGGACCAGCACATGGTGCGCGGCCGCACGACCGCGCAAACGGGCCTGGTGCTGGGCCACGAGATCACCGGAGAAGTCATTGAAGTGGGCCGCGACGTGGAAACGCTGGCGGTGGGCGACCTGGTGTCGGTTCCCTTCAACGTGGCGTGCGGACGCTGCCGCACGTGCAAAGAACAGGACACTGGCGTTTGCCTGACCGTCAACCCGGCGCGCGCGGGCGGCGCCTATGGGTATGTGGACATGGGCGACTGGATCGGCGGACAGGCCGAGTTCGTCATGGTGCCGTATGCCGATTTCAACCTGCTGCGCTTTCCGGACCGCGATCAGGCCATGGCCAAGATCCGCGACCTGACCTGCCTGTCGGACATCCTGCCCACCGGTTTCCACGGTGCCGTCAGCGCGGGCGTAGGCCCGGGCAGCACGGTATACGTGGCCGGCGCCGGCCCGGTCGGCATGGCCGCCGCCGCGTCCGCGCGGCTATTGGGCGCGGCGGTGGTCATCGTGGGCGACATGAATCGCCAGCGGCTGCAACACGCGCGCAAGGTCGGCTTCGAAACGGCGGACCTGTCGTTGGACGCGCCGCTGGGCGTGCAGATCGCCACGCTGCTGGGCACCCCGGAAGTGGACTGCGCCATCGACGCCGTCGGCTTTGAAGCGCGCGGGCATGGCTCGACCGGGTCGCAGGCGGAAGCGCCGGCCGCCGTGTTGAACGCGCTGATGGACGTGACCCGGGTGGCGGGTCGCATCGGCATTCCCGGGCTTTACGTTACCGACGATCCCGGCGCGAACGATCCCGCCGCGCGCCGCGGCAGTCTGTCAGTGCGCTTTGGCCTGGGCTGGGCCAAGGCGCACAGCTTTCACACGGGCCAAACGCCGGTGCTGAAATACAACCGCGCGCTGATGCAGGCCATCTTGTGGGACCGCATCAACATCGCGGAGGTCGTGGGCGTGCAGGTCATCACGCTGGACGCCGCGCCGGACGGCTATGCGGCGTTTGACGCGGGCGCCCCGAAGAAATTCGTGATCGACCCGCACGCGATGCTGTCCGCCTGAGCCCGGGCTAATCCAGCGCCTGCCTGCGCTCGCTGCTGGGCGAACGCCCGAAGCGGGCGCGGTACGCCTTGCTGAAATGGCAAGGCGACTGAAACCCGCAGGCCACGGTCACGCCCATGATGGTCATGTGGGTCTGAAGCAGCAGTTCGCGCGCGCGCAGCAAGCGCAACCACAGGTAATAGCGCATGGGCGACATGCCCAGGTAGTACTTGAACATGCGTTGCAGCTGGCGTTGCGACAGCCCGATCTGGACGGCGATCTGCCTGAACGACAGCGGGTCTTCGATATGCTCCTCCATCAGCTGCGCGACGTTCAGCAGTTCCTGGCGGTTGAATCCCACGCGGGCCACCATCGGAATGTGCTGCCGTTCCGACGGCAGGCGGATCCGTTCCAGCATGAACTGTTCGGACACGCCCTGCGCCAGCTCGGGTCCGAAGCGTTCGGCGGTGATGCCCAGCATCAGATCGATCGGCGCGGTGCCGCCGGAACTGGTCATGCGGTCGCGGTCGATGACGAAGAGCTCTTCGGTCAGCTCGACAGCGGGAAACTCTTCGCGCACGGCATACAGGTTTTCCCAGTGCATGGCGCAGCGATACCCGGTCATCAGGCCGGCCTTGACCAGCGCGTAGCTGCCGGTGCAGATGCCGCCCAGCGCCACGCCTTGGCGGGCGGCGCTGTGAAGCACTTTGATGACGGGTTCAGTCACCTGGTCCTGCACCTGGAGGCCGCCGCAGACAATCAGCGCATCCCAGTCGTCCACCAGCCCCCTTGAGGGCAAGGGCCGGATCGGCAGCCGGTTGCTAGCTTGCACCGCCGCGCCATCCAGCGTCATGACCGACCAGCGGTAGAGTTCGCGGCGGCTGACGTAGTTGGCCATGCGCAGGACTTCCACCGCGCCCGAAAACGCGATCATCGAAAAATTGGGCAACAGCAAAAAGCCGAAATGCACCTGGCCGGGCTCGACGGCGGGCGCCTCGAGCACCGGCCAGGACGGGTCGGCAATGCGCGCGGACGCTGCGTGCATAGGCATGGATATTGGCCCCCTCTTCATTTGTCGATGAGCAAATTGCTTAACGGCCGGCTGCAGCATAGCAACACCATGCCCTGATCGATTTCGCGTTGTCGGATACCGCCCTGGTGTTGCATGTTGACGTTGCCTTCCAGTAGCCGCACCTTGCACGTGCCGCACAAGCCCTGGGTGCAGGAAGCCGCCATCCGCAAACCCGCAGCGCGCGCGGCCTCCAGCAACGGCTGGTCGGCCGCGCAGGCAATGGTGCGGTCGCTTTGCTGGAAGCGGATGCTGTAGGTAGTGGTGTCCGTGGCGGTATCTGTGGCGGTATCTGTGGCGGCATCGGCGGCCCTGGGCGGGTTCGGCGGCGACGCGTCGTTGCGCGCCGTCGCCGCATCAGACAGCGTTTCAAACGAGAAGCTCTCTTCGTGATGACGCGCCATGTCAAAACCCACCGTGCGCAGCATCTGGCTTACCGCCTGCATATACGGCGCGGGGCCGCAGACGAAGATCTCGCGCTGCCGGAAATCAGGCGCAATCAATTCCAGCAAGGGCAGGCTCAAGCGGCCGGTCAAGCCGTGCCACCCGGTGTGCTCGCCCAGGCTTTCGCAGATGAAGTGCGCGCGAAAGTGGCGCTGGCTAGCGGCAAACAGCGCAATCTCGCGGCCGAAGATGATGTCGTCGGGCGTGCGGGCGCTATGCACGAATACCGTGTCGCGGTCGTCGCAAAGGTCGCGATGGGTGCGCGCCATGGACATCAACGGTGTAATGCCCGACCCGGCCGACAGGAACAGATATCGCTCGGCCGGATGCAAGGCGGACGAAAACACGCCCGCCGGACCCAGCACGCGCAACGGGTCGCCCACCTCCAGGCAGTCATGCAGCCAGTTCGACGCCTTTCCGCCCGGCACGCGCTTGACGGTGATGGACAGGGTATGCGGCCGCGTCGGCGGCGACGATATCGTGTAGCAACGGTTCAGGCGTTCGCCGTCGATATCCAGCTCAAACGTCAAAAACTGCCCCGGCGAAAACTGGAACGCATGGCCAGCGCGCGAGCGGAAATAGAAGCTCTTGACGTCGGCGGTCTCTTGCCGCACCTGGCAGCACAGCAGGGTTTCTTCGATGTCGCAGTCCCACGGGGAAGGCAGCCGCTGCCAGAATTCGGGCTGATGAATACGTAAAAGCGCGTGCGGCATGGCGGTCTCCTAATCCAGATAATGGGCCGCCAGGCGGCCGACATACCAGTTGCAGAACTTGTCGACCAGGCTTTCGGTAAACGGCGAATACGGCCCGGGCTGGTACGCGGGGCTGCGCACACCCTGCTGCGAGATCTCGACCAGCGCACGGTCCTGTGCATTGGTGGCCCGCCACACGGCCGTCAGGTTCTGGACGTCGTAATCCACGTTTTCCACCGCGTCCTTGTGCACCAGCCAGCGCGTGCGCACCAGGGTCTTTTCCGGCCCCAGCGGCAGCGCCGAGAACGCGACGATGTGGTCGCTCATGAAGTGGAACCACGCGTTGGGCTGCGTCCACAGCGACAAGCCGCCCAGGTCGCGGCGCGTCAGGGTTCCCAACAGTTTCTTCGAGGCCGCGTTGCCGTCCAGCGTCTGCGACTCGCCGGCCAGATCCAGCGGCAGGCGCCGCACCCGATAGCCCGTCACGCAGCTGTCCAGCGCTTCGCGCTCGGCGCTGGGCAGGCCGGCGGCTTCCCATTCGCGGCAACGCGCGGCCGACATTTGCTCGAACTGATCCATTTGCGCGGCGTTGGACAGCGAGGGCTGGTAGCCGTAGCCAAACTCGAACAGCGAGACGGTCAGTTCGGGATGGTTGACGGCGCAGTGGTAGCACTCGCGGTTGTTCTCCATCGTGAGCTTCCAGTTGCAGTCTTCGACGATATCGATCTGCGCGGCGACCTTGGTTTCGCGCAATTGATGGGGCCGCAGATAAGGTTCCACCTGCGCGCGCATCATCGCGAAGTCGTCGGGCGCGTCCGGGCTCAGGCAGACGAAGATCAGGCCGCTCAAGGTTTCCACGCGGACAGGCTTCAGGCTGTAGAGGCTTTTGTCGAAGTCTTCGCCCATGTGTTCCGCGTAGGCCAGCTTGCCGTTCAAGGTGTAGGTCCACTGGTGGTAGGAACAGACCAGATTGCCGACCGAACCCTGCGGCGTCACGCACAGGCGCGCGCCGCGATGCCGGCAGACGTTGTGATAGCCGCGCACCTGCCCGTCGTCGTCGCGCACCAGCACCACGGACTGCCGGCCGATGTCGACGGTGAGGTAATCGCCGGGCTCGGGGATGTCGGGCTCAACCGCCACGAACAGCCAGTGCCGGCCGAAGATGGCTTCCATGTCCATGTCGTACACGGCCGGACTCAGATAGAAGTCGGCGTCCAGGCTATAGCCCGGCCGGCGCGCGGCGATCAGCTTGCGTAGCGATGCATCGATAGGGGGTCGCACCGCGCAAACCTGCTGGATGATGGTCATGTTCCACCTCAGTAGTCGATCAGGCTGTGGGTGCGCAGGTAGTCGATGACCGCCTGCGCCTTTTCGTCGGGGGTTCCTTCGGTGATGACTGTGCCGCCACGGCTTTCCATCGTGATGGCCGCCAGCAGGCGCGCGCGCCCCGACCGCGATTCACGCGCCGCCAACTTGCGCGGGCTGCCCGTGGCGGCCTCGATGCGCGTGGCGGCCAGCGCCGCGGCCGGAACCTTGGGCACGTGCGTCGTCACCTGCCCGGCGCGCTCTTGCGCATAGACGTGCCGCACGTCGAACGCCGCCAGCGGATGCACGGCCACCACCGCGGGCAGGGTTGCGGCCACTTCCCGCCGCCGCCCTTTGGGCAGGCATTGCTGCGTGACGACGCTGCCCGCGTCGATGCGGGCCGACAGTACGGCGGGCAACAAAGGCAGGTGCCGTTTCTGCGCTACCAGATAGGGCAACAGGCCGCTGCCGTCGCCGCCTTCCGCGCGCGTGCCGCACAGCACCAGGTCGTACCCGCGCACGTGCTCGGCCAATGCCTCCGCAACGTCGCGCCCCGGCGGCACGTCGATGGCATGGACCGTCGGCGCGCCCAGCGCCAGGTAGTCGCGCAGCGCCGGATCGGCCGGGTTGCCAGCGTGGACAACGTCAACGTTGGCCTCGCCGCTTGCCATCGTCCGCGCCAAGGCCAGGGCCAAGGCGTCATTGCGGCTGAAGCGGGCCGCCCCGCTGACCGGGTGCGCGCCAACCGATACCAGTACCGCAATGCGCAGGTCAGCCATCGGGAGCCTCGCGATGTCGATGCGCGCCTCGCGCCTGCTTGACGCGGGCGAGCAGCGCCCGCGCCACGCGTTGGGTATCGTCGATGATGCTGAGGTCGGCGCGCCGGACCAGCGGCGCGGCGGCGTCCAGGTTGATCGCAATCACATGGCGGCAGTCTTTGATGCCTTGCAGATGCTGCACCGCGCCCGATATGCCGAACGCCAGGTAGGCGCTGGCGCTGACGGTTTTTCCCGTTGCGCCGATCTGCTGGCCCCGCGCGAATCGCCCGTCATCCACGGCCACACGGCTGGCGCCGATGGCCGCGCCAAGCTCATCGGCCAGCGCATGAAAGCCTTCCAGGTCGCGCATGCCGTTACCGGCGGACACGATCAGGTCGGCCTCTTCCAGGTCCACTTCCGTGGCGGGCAGCGTGCGCGTGCCATGGTCACGGTAGGCCGATGTCATCGGTAGCGGCATGACGCGAGCGGCTTCTCCGTGGCCCACGAAGGGCAAGCGATCATCGACGGCGTCCGGGGCCAGCAACACGATGCGGGGCAAGGCGCGCCGCGTGCGTCTTGGACCCGTGTGTTGGGGGGTGGGCAGGTTCGGCGGGTTCGGCACGCTCGGCGACCGCGACAGGCCGACGTGAGCCGACGCGACCGGCGTCGATGCCGCGCGGCCGAAGGCGCCACGTCCCACGGCCACCTGGCGATACGGGCTGGCCACTCCGTCGCGGCTCAGTTCCACGACGTGCGTGGCGACCGTGTCGCGCGTGGCGGCGGCCAGGCGTCGGCCCAGGTCGCCGTCGGGCAGCCCGTTGTCGGGCAGGAAGACGTGCAGCGGGCGGTCGCGCTCCATCAGCGCCAGCACCACGGCCAGTTCGGCGTCGGGTGCATAGGCCGGCGGCGCGGCAATGACGGTCAGCCTGTCCGCGCCCAAGTCGGCGGCATCACCCTGGAATTCTCCAAACACCAGCAGGTGGACCCAGGTGTCGTGCGCGGCCAGCAGTGCGGCGGCCGCCACCGCTTGGCAAGCGTGGGCGTCCAGCTGCCCGCGATCACTATGCGCCACCGCCAGCACGCAGCGCAACGCTTCGGTGGCGCGTACCGGCTTGTGCACGGTGCGCGCTTGCCGGCCAATGGCATCGCCCGAGGGGTCGGCGCCAAGCACCAGGCGGCGAATACCCGAAGGCGCCACGGTGTACTGCCTGCGCGGGTCGATTCTGCGGATCGGGTTCATCATGCCTCCAAGGCGTCGGCGACAAGTTCGGCGATGTCTCGCACGTCGGGGCGGGGGCCGACCACGCCCTCCAGCATGGCCGTGCAATTGGGACAGGCCACCGCCACCAGGCTCGCGCCGGTATCGCGCGCGTCCTGGATACGGATGTCGGGAATGCGGCGCTCGCCGGGAATATCCGTCAACGCCGCTCCCCCGCCCGCGCCGCAGCAGCGCGCGTTCAAGCCATGGCGTTCCATTTCGTTGATACGCAGGCCCAGTCGGCGCAACAACTTGCGCGGCGCCTCGGTTTCACCGTTGTAGCGGCCCAGGTAGCAGGGGTCGTGATACGTCAGGATGCGCGCGTCGTCAGCCGGCTTGAATCGCAGCCGCCCGGCGTCCGCCAATTCGGCAAGCAGGCTGGTGTGATGCTGCACCTGGTACAGGCCGCCCAGCGCGGGATATTCATTGCGCAGGCTGTGCAGGATGTGCGGGTCGGCCGTGACGATGCGCGTAAAGCTCAGGCCCGCCAGCGTCTGGATCAGGCGCGTGGCCAGCACCTGGAACGTGGCTTCGTCGCCCAGCCGACGGGCAATGTCGCCGGTGTCGGTTTCGCGGTCGCCCAGCACCGCGAAATCCACACCGCCCGCGTGCATCGCCTTGACCAGCGCGCGCAGGCTGCGTTGGTATCGCAGTCCGAAGGCGCCCTCGCCGACGATCAGCAACACGTCCACGGCCTGGTCCGGCTGTATCCACGGCACGTTAAGGTCCACCGCCCAGTGGTGGCGCGCGCCCAGGTCATAGCCGCCTGCCGTGCCGGTCTCGCGCAGGTTGGCCAGGACGGTGGGCGCCGTCCCGGGCGCGGCGCCGTGCTGCAACGTCTGCTGGCGACGCATATCGATCACGGCGTCCACGTGTTCGATCAGCATGGGGCATTCGTGTACACAGGCCCTGCACGTGGTGCAGGCCCACAGCGTCTCGGCCGCCACCAGGCCGGGCACTAGCGGTTTGTCCGCCGCGCCTTCGCGTGCGCCGACGGGCACACCCGGCATCGGGCTGCCGGTATAGGCGGCGTCCGACCCGCCCGCCATGCCGACGACCATGTCCTGTATCAACTTCTTGGGGTTCAGCGGTTGCCCGGCGGCGAAGGCGGGACACGCGGCTTCACACTTGCCGCACTGCACGCACGCATCGAAACTTAGCAGTTGGTTCCAGGCGAAGGCGGCCGGTTTGCCCACGCCCAGGGGCTCGGCCGTCGGGTCGCCGCCCAGCGCCAGCGGGCGCAGGGCCGCTTTCTGGCCGGGCAACGCGCGGCCGAAGCGTTCTGGCCGGGGGTGAAAAGCCAGGTGCAGCAGGCCGGCCAGCGCATGTTTCATGGGACCGCCACGCGCCATGCCGACCGTCAGCTCCCAGGCGCCCAGCGTCAGCAGCGCCACGGTGCCCAGGCCGGCCGCGCCCGCCAGCCAGGGCGCGGACACGCCGCCCAGCAGCAACAGGCCCAGTGCCAATGCGCCCAGCATCCACGGCAGGCGGTCCCACAGGCCGCGCGACAGGCGCTTGGGCGGTTTGCGACGGCGGTGCCAGACGAATATCAGCCCGCCCAGCATCACCAGGGCGGCCACGGCAATGGCCATATCCAACACGGGCGAGTACAGCGCCAGGCCGTAGTTGATGGCCACCAGCACCATGGCCGCGACCGCGCCGCCCGCCGTCGCCACATGAGTCCGGGCGATGTACGGGTCGCGCGCCACCACGCGATGCAGGTCGACAAAATAGCGCTTGGGCACCGCCAACAAATCCAGCCAGCGCACCGGCGCGGCCCGGCCCACGCGCCACAAGGCAGCCCGCCGCCATCCGCCGACGCAGACCCCAAGCAGCGACACCCAGAACAGTGCGGTAACCACGACGGCAAACTGTTCCATGGTCAAAAGTCCTTGCACAGCCGCAATGCGTCATAGATGGCGGCGTGGATGTTGTGCATCGACACGCAATCGCCCACCCGAAACAGCAGGAAACGGCCGTCGCCCAGAGGCTGGCCCAGCGCGGGCTGCGGGTCGGCCGCGTACAAGGCGTGCAGGTCGGTCTGGCCCATGTTGACGGACTTGCGCTTGAGCATGCCGTACAGCGCGTCATTGGGCACGATGCCGTTTTCAATGACCACCTGATCCACCACGCGCTCTTCGCGGTCTTCGGTATATTCGTTGCGCAGCAGCGCCACCTTCTTGTCGCCTTCCGCACTGACGCGTTCAAGCCAGTGGTTGGGCGTCAGCACGACCTGCTGCGCATACAGGCGGCGGTAGAAGATCGGGAACGTGGTGCCGCCCACGTCCTCGGCCACCTTGGTGTCGGGCGTAACGATCTCGACGTGCGCACCCCGGCTGGCCAGGAAGTCGGCTACCCCCGCCCCCGCGTGGGTGCTGACCCCGTCGTACACCAACACGTTTTTCGCGGGCTCGACCTGGCCGGAAAGTATGTCCCAGGAGCTCACGGCCAGACCGCGCGCCACGCCCCAGCCCTGGTGTTCGTAAACGTGGCTGAGTCCGCCGGTGGCCAACACAACAATATCCGGGCGCTGCGCCAACACCATTTCTTCGGTTGCCAGCGCGCCCAGGCGGCAGTCCACACCCAGGCGCTTGAGCTCCAGCGCGAACCACCGCACGATGCCGTCCATCTGTTCGCGCTGCGGCGCCTTGGCCGCCAGCAGAATCTGGCCGCCAATGCCGGCGGCGCGTTCAAACAGCACGACTTCATGCCCGCGCTCGGCGCACACGCGCGCGGCTTCCATGCCTGCGGGCCCCGCGCCAACCACCACCACTTTTCGCTCCACGCCGCGCGATCGCGCGATCACGTGCGGCATGGTTTCTTCACGAGCCGTTGCCGCGTTCTGGATGCACAGCACGTCCAGCCCGTCGTACTGCCTGTCGATACAGTAGTTGGCGCCCACGCATTGTTTGATCTCGTCTTCGCGGTCGTCGCGGATCTTCACGACCAGATGCGGGTCGGCGATATGCGCGCGCGTCATGCCCACCAGATCCGCATGGCCGGCTGCCAGCAGCCGTTCGGCCTGCACCGCGTCGCGGATGCTTTGTGCATGCATCACCGGTATCCGGACCACCGATTTGATGCCGGCCGCCAGGTGGGCGAAGGGTTCGGGCGGCAACGCCATCGGCGGCATGCAGTTGGCCAGGGAATTGTGCGTGTCGGCGCCGGAGCCGATGACGCCGAGGTAATCGATCAGGCCGGTGTCCGCCATGGCCTGGGCAATTTCGCGCAGCGCCTCGTGGTCGAGTCCATCGTCGTGGAATTCGTCGCCGCACATGCGCAGGCCCACGCAGAAATCGGCGCCAACCGCCTCGCGCACGGCGTGCAGCACGTCCAGCCCGAAGCGCAGACGGTTGCGCAGGCTGCCGCCATAGGCGTCGGTACGAAAGTTGGTGCGCGGGCTCCAGAACTGGTCGATCAGATGCTGGTGCGCGGCGGATATCTCGATGCCATCCATGCCGGCCTGCTGCACCCGCTTTGCCGCGGCGGCAAAGTCGCTGATGATGCGGCCGATCTCTTCGACTTCAATCGTCTTGGCGTTGCCCCGATGCACGGGCTCGCGCACACCGGACGGCGACAGCAAATGCGGCCAATGCTCCCCGTGCCATGCCGAACGCCGGCCCATGTGCGTTGCCTGGATCATCACCTTGGCGCCGTGGCGATGCATGGCTTCGCTAAGTCTGGCCAACGGTTCGATGACGCGGTCGGTGGTCAGGTTGACCGACCGCCACCACCCTTGCGGGCTATCCAGCGACACGGGGCTGGAGCCGCCGCAGATGGCCAGGCCAAGGCCGCCCTTGGCCTTTTCTTCGTAGTAGGCAATGTAGCGGTCGCCCGGCAAGCCGCCCGGGTCCGCGTGCACTTCGGCGTGCGCGGTGCTGACGATGCGATTGCGCAGCACCAGGCGGTTCAGCGTCAGTGGCGCAAACAGGTGGGGATAACGCATGCCGGCCTCAGGTGATGGGGCTAACGGTGAACTCGCAGTGCGCGTGCCCTTCGGCGGCGCATTGGCTTTCCACGCACTGGGCGCGCGTGGCGCCGCCGTGCTGGTCGGCCACCCAGTCCATCGCCCCCGCGAACCATCCGGCAAACATGTGGCAGCGCTTGCCCTCGCCCTGGGGCTGGCCCAGCACGAATGCGGAATGGCGCAGCACGATGCGCGCCGTCATCGCGGTGGGGTCCGCGTCCGTCAGCCGGAACAGCCCCCAGCCGCGCTGCGACAGCCGCATCAGGTAGTGTTCATAAACCGCCAGCCCGCTCAGGCGATGCTCGCGCGACTCTTCATTGCACCAGTGGTAGGCCGAGCGGTGCCCGGCGTCGTACAGAATGCGCGCGTAGGCCTCCCGGCCCAACGCCGCCTCCACCGCCGTGTGGTTGTTGATGAAGAAATGGCGCGGCACATACAGCATCGGCATGCCGTCCGTGCTCCACACGCCCGTCTGTTCGTTGACGTCGATCGGAAGCTGGGGATTCATGTTGGTTGCTCCTTAAGCCGCCGGCGCGTCGGCAGGCCAGACGTCGCCAAATACGCGCAGCCAGTTTTCGCCGAGTATTTTTCGGATGTGGATTTCGCTCCAGCCCGCGCGCTGCATCGCATCGGTCAGGTTGGGAAATTGGCCTATCGTCTGGATGCCTTCGGGGTTGCGGATGGCACCGAAGTCCGTCAGCCGGCGGTACCGGCCCTTGTCATGCGTCAGCCAATCAAAAAACGGCTGTCCGTAGCCTTGGGTGAAATCGGTGCCGATGCCCACCGCGTCTTCGCCCACCAGATTCACGACGTAGCCGATGGCTTCGACGTAGTCGTCCACCGTGGCTTGCACGCCGCGCTTGAGGAACGGCGGGAACATCGTCACGCCGATGAAGCCGCCGCGTTCCGCGATAAACCGCAGCTGCGCGTCGCTTTTATTGCGCGGGTGTTCTTTCAGGCCCGCCGGCAGGCAGTGCGAATAGCAAACGGGCCGGGTCGATGCCAGGATCGCCTCTTCCGAGGTTTGGGCGCCCACGTGCGACAGGTCAACCATGATGCCGACGCGGTTCATCTCGGCGATGACTTCGCGGCCGTAACCGGACAAGCCGCCGTCGCGCTCATAGCAGCCGGTGCCGATCAGGTTCTGCGTGTTGTAGCAAAGCTGGACCACGCGCACGCCCATGTCGGCAAAAGCTTCGATGGCGCCCAGATTGTCTTCGAACGCCTGGCCGTTCTGAAAGCCAAGAATGATGCCCGTCTTGCCGTCGCGCTTGGCGCGGCGGATATCGTCCGTGGTGCGCACTAACGTGACCAGATCCTCGTTGGCGCGGATCAGGGCTTTCATGGCGGCAATGTTCGAGACCGTTTGCTCGAACCCTTCCCACACCGACACCGTGCAGTTGGCCGCGGTCAGGCCGCCTTGCTTCATGTCTTCAAAAACGGACCGATCCCATTTCGAGATGATCAGGCCGTCGATAACCATGCTTTTCTGATGCAGCGTAACCATGGGATTTCCCCCCCGATGTTGTGCCGCTTAGTAGATGGGATGGCGCTGGCACAGCGCGTGGACTTCAGCTCGAATGCGTCGTTCGGTTGCTTCGTGTTCGTCGGGGCTGGTGGCCAGCATGTCCACGACATGCACGATCATTTCGCCCACGGCGCGAAACTCGTCTTCGCCAAACCCGCGCGAGGTGGCGGCCGGCGTGCCCAGCCGGATGCCGGAAGTGACCGACGGCTTTTGCGTATCGAACGGAATGCCGTTCTTGTTGCACGTGATGCCGGCGCGTTCCAGCGTGCGCTCCACATGCGCGCCGGTCAGCCCCTTGGAACGCAGGTCGAGCAGCAGCAGGTGGTTGTCGGTGCCGCCGGAAACCAGGTCGATGCCGCCTTCACGCAGCACGTCGCCCAGCACGTCGGCGTTTGCCAGCACGCGGTCGATGTAGCGTTTGAAGTCCGTATGCAGCGCCTCGCCGAAGGCCACCGCCTTGGCCGCCACCACGTGCATCAGGGGTCCGCCCTGCAAGCCGGGAAACACGGCGGAATTGATTTTCTTGGCGATGGCGCCATCATTGGTCAGGATGAAGCCGCCGCGCGGACCCCGCAGGGTCTTGTGCGTGGTGGACGTGACGACATGTGCGTGCGGCACCGGGCTGGGGTGCCTGCCCGCCGCCACCAGGCCCGCGATATGCGCCATGTCGACCATCAGCATGGCGCCGGCCTCGTCGGCGATCTGGCGAAAGCGGGCAAAGTCCGGCTGCCTGGGATAGGCTGAAAACCCCGCGATGATGAGCTTGGGCCGATGCTCCAGCGCCAGTCGCCGGACCTCGTCGTAATCGATCAGGCTGTCTTCCCGGCGCACGCCGTACTGCACCGCGTTGAACCACTTGCCCGACATTGCCGGCCGTGCGCCGTGGGTCAGGTGCCCGCCGGCATCCAGCGACATGCCCAGCACGGTGTCGCCGGGTTCCAGCAGCGCCAGCATCACCGCGCCGTTGGCCTGCGCGCCGGAATGCGGTTGCACGTTGGCGTAGTCGGCGTGAAACAGTTCGCGTACGCGCAGCAGCGCCAGCGACTCGACCTCGTCCACGTGGTCGCAGCCGCCGTAATAGCGCCGGCCGACGTAGCCTTCGGCGTACTTGTTGGTCAGCACCGAACCCTGCGCTTGCAACACGGCGCGCGACACCAGGTTTTCGGACGCGATCAGCTCGATCTGGGTTTGCTGGCGGCGCAGTTCCCGGTCCTGCATGGCCATCACGACGGGATCGCGCTTGTCGAGCGGCGAGGAGAAGAACGGGGATGAAGACTGGAACATGTCGACCTGCCTGAAGGAGCAATGACGTTCAAGAATCCGGCGTAAGCGGGGCCTGTGAAGCATTCTTTCTTAAAGGTCATGTGCACTGTTATCTGAACCGGACCACATCTTGTCCGATTACGACAGGGGGTCGCACAGCGCGCAAAGGCATATGTCGTAATCCTCTGCAATTTTCGTATTGTTCCTAAGGGCAGACGCGTCCGGCTGGCCTACGATTGCAACGGTCAACTGCCGGAAGGTCAGTACCGGCATTCAGTCCGTGTATTCCTACCAAGGAGCCTAGCCATGACTGCACGTTCGCCAAACCGTGATCGCCGGCACCTGCGCCACTTCGGTTTCCTGCCCTTGCCGCAGTTCACGATGCTGTCGTTCTCGACGGCGATTGAAGTGCTGCGCATGGCCAACCACCTGTTGGGCCGGCAGTATTACCGTTGGTCGGTGGTAGCGCCGTCATGCGGACCCATCACGGCCAGCAATGGCTTGCAGGTGCACGCAGACGTGCTGGACGAGGCCACTTTGCCCGACGCCGTGTTCGTTTGCGGGGGCAAGCGCAACCGCGTGGACAACGACCCGGCCACGCGAGACTGGCTGCGGCGCCTGGCGGCGTGCGACGTAACGTTGGGCAGCCTGTGCACCGGCGCGCACACGCTGATGCAGGCCGGTCTGCTCAACGGCTATACCTGCGCCATGCACTGGGAAGACCTGGTCGCGCTGCGCAGCGAATTTCCGCATAGCAGGCTGTCGCACAAGCTGTTCGTTATCGATCGCGACCGTATTACCTGTACAGGCGGCACCGCGCCGCTGGACATGATGCTTAACCTGGTGGGCGAATCCGTGGGACCGGCCATCGTCGCGCTGATCGCTAACCAATTCACCATCGGGCATGTGCGCGACCACAAGGACAGGCAACGCATGCCGACGTCGATCCGCATGCCCGCCTCGCATCCCGCGCTGGCAGAGGTGATCGCGCTGATGGAGGTCAATCTGAAAGAGCCGCTGTCGCTGGAGGAACTGGCGCAATTGTCGGGCGCATCGCAGCGGCAACTGCAACGCCTGTTCCGCGAGCACCTGGGTACGACGCCCAAGCAACATTATCTGAGCCTGCGCCTGCGGCATGCGCGGGCACTGCTGCGGCAGACGCCGATGTCGATCACGCACATCACCACCGCATGCGGATTTCAATCGCCTTGCCATTTCAGCAAGACCTACCGCGCGGTCTATGGCGCGGCGCCCAGCTCGGAACGCCGCAATCCCCGCACGTTCGACCATGACGCCCATGGGCCGGGTTTTGCCTCGGCGATAGGCGCGGAAACCGGGCCCGACGCTTTTTTTCTTCGCCCCACGCGCCCCGCTACACAAGCCTGAAATTCTGTGTATAATCGCTGTCTTTGGTGGACACGGCCTTTGAGAAAAGCTTCTCAAACTTCACCAAAACCGGTGGCGGTTCCAGCAGGAATTTCCTTCGGCAAAGCAGGAAATACAGCAAAAGCAATGGCTGTAAGCAGTACCCCGCGGGAGTAGCTCAGTTGGTAGAGCGCAACCTTGCCAAGGTTGAGGTCGCGAGTTCGAGACTCGTCTCCCGCTCCAAATACAAGAAGGAAGCATCGGCCAACACCGCGCTTCCTTTTTTCTTGCAAGTGCTGGCGCAATGGCAGAGTGGTTATGCAGCGGATTGCAAATCCGTGTACGTCGGTTCGATTCCGGCTTGCGCCTCCAGCATCTTTCCCCCCTCCCCCCAGCATCTCGTTACGCATCCCTACGCGCTGACAATCGAATGATTGCTAAGGTGACGCCGTTTTCCATTGACGTCGACACTATGCACCGCATTCTGAATTTTCGCGCTCGTTTCCCCGTGCTTGCCCTGTCCGCCGCCGCGATGTTGACGTTGGCGCCGATAGCGGCCGAAGCCGACTCCGACCGCCATCATCATCGCCATGGGCGTGAGTACAAAGAAAAGTACTGGGATGGCGCGTGCAAGGTCGAGCGCAAATGGAAGCGCAACGGCGAATATCAGGAAAAGCGCAAGTGCCGCGATGACTATCGCGAAGGCTATTACGCCGCGCCGCAGGTCGTAATGCCTATGCCCGCGCCTGCCATCGTCATCACCCCGCCTTCAATCATCATCCGGCCCTGAACATGGATCAATCGGTGAAGGACGCCATTGCCCGCTGGCCCAACGTGCCGGCCGTGTATGGCTGGCTGTCGCTGGACGGGCGCGGGCGCTGGCGGCTGCATCCGCAGGGGCAGGCTGCGCAAGGCGGGCCCGGCGAATCCATCACCAATGCCCAGATCCTGGATTTCATGAATCGGAATTATGAACACGATGACGCGGGCCGCTGGTTTTTCCAGAACGGCCCGCAGCGCGTGTTCGTGCGGCTGGATGGCGCGCCCTTCGTGCTGCGCCTGAACGACGACAATCACGGGTTGCGCACGCACACGGATGCAGCGGTCGACGCCGTCAGCGCCTGGTGGCTGGACGATGGCGGCCAGCTATATGCGTCCACGGCGGCGGGCGCCGGGCTGGTTCTGGACCGTGATCTGCCCGCCTTGCTGGAAAAACTGTCGACCGGAGACGGCGCGCCGGTCCTGAACGCCCTGGCAAGCTTGGCGCCTGACGCTGAGATCACCGTGTCATGGCCGGGCGTCTACGCCCCCGCGCCGCTGCGCGCGATCACGCGGCAGGAGGTGGCGCGCCGCCTGGGCTTCGAGCCAAATCCGGCCGCGTAGCGCCAGATCTGCGGCGGGGCACACGGGGCGCCTACTGGCAACACAAGGCGTTGCGGGAATCAGCCCCGGCCGCTTTTGACCAGGGCAAATTTGCCATCGCCCAGCAGCATCAGCACGGCGGCCGCCACGGTCAGGAAGATGGGATATTCCCAGCCGCCGCCCGCGTTGCCAAAGCCCCAGCCGTTGCCAAAGTGCACGGTCGACGCTACGAACAACTGCACCACCGCAATGGCCGCCACCCAGCGGGGCACGATGCCCAGGATAAGCAGCACGCCCGCGCCCACTTCAAAGAACGTGACCGGATAGGCCAGCCAGCCGGCAAAGCCGATCTTGGCGAAGAACTGGGCGGTGCCGGGCAGCGTGAAGACCAGCAGCTTGGTCAGGCCGTGGGCCAGGAACATGACGCCAAGCGCCACGCGCAGCAACAGCGCGGCATAGGGAGCGGTACGGGTATCGATCATGGCAAATCCTTCTGGGTAGCGCGGATCGTCCAAGACCGGACGATGCATCAGGCCGCCATTCTTACGATTCCAAAAACAAAGATAAATAGGCAGAATTGCAAATTATTGTTCCCCGATAGGAAACAATCTTGGACACTCACATCGCCATGCAGACCTACGCCAAGGTCGTCGAGCTTGGCTCGTTCGCGGCAGCCGCCGACAAGATGGGCCAGGCGCGTTCGGTCGTGACGCGGCAGATCGCCTACCTGGAACAGAAGTACGGCGTGCGCCTGTTGAACCGCACCACCCGCAAACTCAGCATGACGGACGCGGGGCGCGCCTTCTACGAGCGCGTCCGGCCGATCCTGGCGGAAGTCGCCGACCTGGAGCTGTCGCTACAGGCCGAAGGCCAGCGCCCCAGCGGCCGTTTGCGCGTCAGCGCGCCCGTGTCGTTCGGCATCCTGCACCTGGGGCCGGCCATTGCCGAATACCTGCAACGTTATCCCGACGTCATCATCGACCTGGACCTGAACGACCGCGTGGTGGATCTGGTCGAGGACGGCTACGACGTGGCGGTGCGCATCGGTCCGCTTCAGGATTCATCGTTGGTTGCGCGCCCGCTGGCGCCTCAGCAGTTGCTGGTCTGCGCGGCGCCGGCCTACCTGAAGCAGCACGGCACGCCGACCACCCCGGAAGACTTGAAGCAGCATCGCTGCCTGCACTATTCGTACGCCAGCACCGGCAATGAATGGCATTTCGAGAAGAACGGCGTGACGCATCTGGTTCGGGTGAACGCAGCGCTGCGCGCCAATAACGGCGATGTGCTGCGCACGGCCGCCCTGGCGGGCCACGGCGTTATCCTGCAACCCGAGTTCCTGGTGGGCGACGACATTCGCGCGGGGCGCCTGGTGGCCTTGCTGGCCGACTATGCGCACACGCCCATTTCCATGTACGCCATCTATCCGCATCGCCGCTTCCTGTCGCCCAAGGTCCGCTCTTTTGTCGAGCATCTTGAAGAGCGGTTTGGCGGCAGTGCGCCGGCCGCCCCAGGGGGACGCGCCACGGCGCGCCGCAGCCGTTAGAATCCTACCCATGACCGCGAAACCGTCCATCGAATACTTCCCCGCCCCCCGCCGTTCGCTTTTTTGCAGCCAGTGCGCCACGCCCATCACCCGCCGGGTGCCGGAAGGCGACAACCGTGAGCGCGACGTCTGCGATCACTGCGGCGCGATCCACTACCAGAACCCGCGGTTGGTGGTTGGCACGGTGCCCGTGTGGGAAAACCGCGTACTGCTCTGCCGCCGTGCGATCGAACCGCGCTACAACACCTGGACGCTGCCGGCGGGTTTCATGGAATTGGGCGAAAGCACGGCACAAGGCGCGGCCCGCGAAACGCTGGAAGAGTCCGGCGCGCGCATTCAGCTTGGCGAGCTCTACACCATGATCGACCTGCCGCAGATCGACCAGGTGCACGTGTTCTATCTGGCCCAGGCACTGGGCCCCGAACTGGACCCCGGCCCCGAAAGCCTGGAAGCCCGCTGGTACGACGAAGCCGACATTCCCTGGGACGACCTGGCGTTTCGCACGGTGGTAACGACCTTGCAACACTACTTCGACGACCGACGCCAAGGCGCGTTCGTGCCCCATCACTACACCCTAGAATCGCACCGTTGAAGCTGCCCTGGCTTGCCGTCGACACCCCGTTTCCGCCAGCGGAATATGCGCTGACGGAACCCGACGGCCTGCTTGCGGCCGGCGCGGACCTGTCGATGGACAGGCTGATCCAGGCTTACTCGAACGGCATCTTTCCCTGGTATTCCGAAGGCGAGCCCGTGCTGTGGTGGAGCCCCGACCCGCGCATGGTGCTGGCCACCAAGGATTTTTCGCCGTCCCATTCGCTGCGTAAGCTACTGCGGCAGATCGCAGCGCAGGAAATCGACGCCCAGCCGCGCGTGCAAGTGCGTGTCGACACGGTGTTTTCGAGGGTCATGGCGCAATGCGCCGCGCCGCGTGACGGGCAACCGGGCACCTGGATCACCGCCGCCATGCAGCAGGCGTATGCCGAATGGCATCGGGCGGGCTACGTGCACAGCATCGAAACCTGGATCGACGGCGAGCTCGCCGGTGGCCTGTATGGCATCAGCCTGGGGCGCATGTTCTTTGGTGAATCCATGTTTACGCTCGCCCCTAACGCGTCGAAGATCGCGCTGGCGTACCTGGTTCGCTACCTGGCCTCGCAAGGCGTCGAGCGCATCGATTGCCAGCAGCAGACCCAGCATCTGGCCAGCCTGGGCGCACGCCCGATACCGCGCGCGCAGTTCCTGCAACATGTACGCCGGGCCGCCGCCCAGCCCCCGATTTCTTGGGCGCCGGGCACGCTGGACAGCCTGGGCCGCCTGTTGCCCGCGACCCGTTCCACACCCCACCAGGCAGCGGAACCGACGCGGGATTCAGCGTCCGATGCAACGCCACTTAAGCGTTAATATGTAGCCATCGCGTCGCGGACGTACCGCGCGATGCGCACTTCCCCATGAGCCAGCTCAAAGAACTTCCCTTCTCCACGCTGCAGTTCTATGCAACCGCGCCTTACCCGTGCAGCTACCTGCCGGGCCGCCAGGCGCGGTCGCAGGTTGCCGCGCCCGGGCATCTGATCAACGCGGGCACCTATTCCCAACTGGTCGAACAGGGCTTTCGCCGCAGCGGTCTGTTCACGTACCGTCCCCATTGCGACAACTGCCATGCCTGCGTGCCGGTGCGTGTCGACACGTCGGGCTTTGCCCCCAACCGCAGCCAGCGGCGGGCGTGGCGCGATCACCAATCGTTGCAGTCGTTCGTTGCTGAATTGGCGTGGTCGCCCGAGCACTACCGGCTGTATACGCGCTACCAGCAAGGCCGGCATCCGGGCGGCGGCATGGACGAGGACAGCCGCACGCAATATGCGCAGTTTCTGCTGACCAGCCGGGTCAACACGCGGTTGGTTGAATTTCGCGACGCGGACGGCGTGCTGATGATGGTGTCCATCATCGACGTGCTGGATGACGGGCTGTCGTCGGTCTATACCTTTTACGACCCCGATATCGAGGGCAGCCTGGGCACCTACAGCATCCTGTGGCAGATCGAGCAGTGCCGCACGTTGAACCTGCCGTGGCTGTACCTGGGCTACTGGATCGCCGAAAGCCGCAAGATGTCTTACAAGTCCAGCTTCCAACCCGCGCAGTTTCTTGTCGACGGGGAATGGCGGAATCAGGACTACCTGTCCCTTTGATCGTGCCGTACGGTGCGCGGCCCGATTGCGGCAAGCGCGGCGAAATTGGCTCTACAATTCCGCCCCATGTCTATCCTCTTCCACGCCTACCCCCTGGCCCGCCCGGCGCTTTTCGCCATGGACGCGGAAACCGCCCACGAAGTCACGCTGTCGGGCCTGCAACGCGCCTATGAATGCGGCGCGACGCGCAAGCTGATGCATGCGCAGCCCTCGGCGCCCAGCACGCTGATGGGCATGCGGCTGGCCAACCCCATCGGGCTGGCGGCGGGGCTGGACAAGAACGGCGCCTATATCGACGCGCTGGGTAACCTGGGATTTGGTTTCATTGAAGTCGGCACCGTGACGCCTCGCGCGCAACCCGGCAACCCCAAGCCGCGCATGTTCCGCTTGCCGCGCGCCAACGCGCTGATCAACCGGCTGGGCTTCAACAACCAGGGCCTGCCCGCGTTCCTGGCGAACGTGCAGCGCAGCCAGTGGCGCAAGCAAGGCGGCATCCTGGGCCTGAATATTGGAAAGAACGCGGACACGCCGATCGAGCGCGCCGCTGATGACTACCTGATCGGGCTGGACGGCGTGTACCAGCATGCCGATTACGTGACGGTGAATATTTCGTCGCCCAACACCAAGAATTTGCGCGCGCTGCAAAGCGGGGACGAGCTCTCTGCCTTGTTGGCGCAACTGGCCGACAAGCGCCGTGCGCTGGAAGACCAGCACCAGCGCCGCGTGCCCATGGCGGTAAAGATCGCCCCCGACCTGACCGAAGAACAGATCGACGCCATCGCCGACACGCTGCCCCGCCATGGCATTGACGGCGTCATCGCCACCAACACCACGCTGTCGCGAGATGCGGTCACCGGCCAGGCGCATGCCGAAGAAGCCGGCGGCCTGTCGGGCGCACCGGTGCACGAGCTGTCATTGAAAGTGATTCGCCGCCTGAAGGCGCAGCTGGGCAACAGCCTGGCGATTATCGGAGTGGGCGGGGTGTTGTCGGGCGCACAGGCCCGCGAAAAGATGGACGCCGGCGCGGACGCCGTGCAGTTGTATACGGGCTTGATCTACCGGGGCCCCGCCCTGGTGGGCGAATGCGTGCGGGCTACGGCAAAGCGCTGAACGCTGCCTCCCCACGCACGCGGCGCGCAGCGCAAGATGCGGGACAAAAAAAAGGGGCCACCCGGTGGGTGGCCCTAATTCCAGCTCTGCTCTGTCACTCAACAGTACTACATTACTGCGATTTGCGCAGCATCGCGCGCCAGGACTCAGGCGGTGCGACGGCTACGGCTGGCAACCTTGGTGGCGGCGTCGGCAGCATCCGTCGCAGCCTTGAAGGTCGCGTTGGCGGCGGCATTCAGGTTCGATTCGGCGACTTCAGCGGCCTGCTTGGCAGCCTTGGTCACGGAGTCGTAGGCGCTGGTCGCGGTGGCCAGCGAGGACTTGATCAGGGCAACGGCGCTTTCCGAACCAGCCGGAGCGTTCTTCGACAGTTGGTCGACGGCTTCGCTCAGTTGCTGCTGGCTTTCAGCGATTTGCTCTTCGGTCAGCTTGACCAGGCTGCCTTGCACGCCGGCAACGATGTCGTACACGTGCTTGGTGTAAGCCATGGCCTTTTCAGCGCCCGGCTGCAGCAGGCCCGACGCAAACGCGGCGGCTTCCTGCGGATCCTTGACTTCAGAGGCTTGTTGCGACTTCTGGGCGACTTCGTCCAGCGTGGCGCGCACAACCTTCATGTTCAGCTCAACCAGCTTTTCAAAGCCGGCGAAAACGGCGGACTGGGCAGCCACAAAAGTGTTGATGCTTGCCTTTTGGCGGTCCAGGACTTGCTGCGGAATTGCGCTCATAGAATGCTCCTTTAGGGGTAGCCGGAAGCTTTCCGGCAAGAAGGATTGGTGTCTGCGACGAGAAATAGGAACGTGCGCGGAAACTGGTACTACAAGCTACCGCCGGCCCGTTTGATGCACTGCACAATTCACATTCTAGACTGCCATAAATTGCTGTCAAGCAGTTTTTGTGCAACGCAACAAGTATTTGCACTTTAACGGTGCAGGCGCGTGCACGCCATTGATCCAGAACAAGGTTTTGCTCTGCTTCGGGAAAAACCCGACATGACGGCGTATCAATTCTTTTCTAAACTGCTTTCACGCTGATGACAGAAAAAACAATCCATAAGTCAGCGGCCAAAAACTAAATCGCAGCAAGCAAAACCCTGCAATTGGAGACTTCATGACCTTTATTCCCCGCACGCTTACGGCCCTGCTCGCGGCCAGCGCCATGTTCGCGGCCGGCGCCGCCCACGCGGAATTTCCGGAACGCCCCATCAATATGGTGGTGCCGTTCGCCGCAGGCGGCCCGACCGACAACGTCGCCCGATCGCTGGCCGAAGCCATGCGGCCGAGCCTGGGACAGACGGTCGTGGTTGAGAACAAGGGCGGTGCCGGCGGCACCATCGGCACCACGCAGGTTGCGCGCGCCCAGCCCGATGGCTATTCCATTCTGCTGATGCACGCCGGCTTCTCCACGGCGCCGTCCCTGTACAAGAACCCCGGCTACGACCCGTACAAGAGCTTTGAGCCCATCGGCCTGGTGGTCGACGTGCCCATGACCATCATCGCGCGTTCGGACTTCCCGCCGAACAACATCAAGGAACTGGCCGAATACGTCAAACAGAACAAGGACAAGGTCTCGCTGGCCAACGCCGGCATCGGCGCGGCCAGCCACCTGTGCGGCACCATGCTGGTGGAAGCGCTGGGCGTCCAGCTGCTGACGATTCCGTACAAGGGCACCGCCCCCGCCATGAACGACCTGCTGGGCAAGCAGGTCGACCTGCTGTGCGACCAGACCACCAACACGACGCAGCAGATCGAAAGCGGCAAGGTCAAGGCCTATGCCGTGACCAGCCTGAAGCGCGTGCCCACGCTGGACAAGCTGCCGACCATGGACGAATCCGGCTACAAGGGTTTCGAAGTGGGCATCTGGCACGGGATGTGGGTGCCCAAGGGCACGCCCAAGCCGGTGGTGGACAAGCTGATCAAGAGCCTGCAGGCCGGCCTGGCCGACCCGAAGTTCCAGGAACGCATGAAGCAGCTTGGTGCCACGGTGCTGACGGCCGAAGCCAACCCGCAGGCACTTGAGGCCAAGGTCAAGCAGCAGGTTCCGCAATGGGCCGAGCTGTTCAAGAAGGCAGGCGTCGAGCAGCAATAAGCTGACGCTGACGGCCAACCCTGGCCGAATGGCAAAAAAGCCCCGAAAGGGGCTTTTTTCATGGTCCGGACCGGCGCGGGCGCGGACTGCTCAGGGCCGCAAGGCTTCCGCCGCCATGCCCAAGCCGTTGAACCCGGTGGACACCGAGGGTTCGTAGCCGAGCGCCTCGGAAATGCTGGCGGCGGTATCGACCAGCGCGCGAATCCAGTCGTCCTGCAAGCGTTCGGCCGGGGCCGAGATGGACAGCCCCGCCACCAGCTTGCCGGTATCGTCAAAAATGCCGGCGGCGATGCAACGCACGCCCAGCTCCAGTTCTTCGTTGTCGCGGGCGTACCCATGGCGCCGTACCAGCGCCAGTTCACGTTCCAGGCGATCCAGGTCGGTCAGGCTGTTGCGCGTATGGCCGGCCAGGCCGGTGCGCAGCGCGTACGCGCGCACTTGGCGCGCATCGCCGGTGGACAGGAACAGCTTGCCGGTCGAGGTCAGGTGCAGCGGGGCACGGCCGCCAATGGCACGCACCACCTGCATGCCCGAGCGCTCGCTCCAGGCGCGGTCGATATAGACGATTTCGTCGCCCTGCTGGACCGACAGGTTGATGGTCTGCCCCGTTAGCTTGTGCAGGGACCGCATGGCGGAAATGGCCGCTTCGCGAACGTTCAGCCGCCCTTTCACCAGCGACCCCAATTCCAGCAGGCGCATGCCCAGCTGATACAGGCCGTTGTCCACGCGTTCAACGTAGCGTCCGACGACCAGGTCGTTCAGGATGCGGTGCGCGGTCGAGGCATGCAGGCCGGTGGTGGCCGACAATTCCTTGAGGGTGACCGGGTCTTGCTGCGCGGCCAGGGCGTCAAGCAGGCGCATGGCTCGCTCGATGACCTGGATGGCGATGGGGTGGCCGGACGCGCCTTCGGTCTCGGCGTCCAGGGGAGTGCGGGGTGTCGTCAGACGGGGCATGGGGGAGATAGGCTCGCGCCGCAACGCCGTAAAAGACCGGCCTTGCGGCAACGCAGCAAACAGTTCTTTCCCGTATTGTGAAATTTAAGACGCCATTTTGCAATGGCTTTTTTGCGACGAGATCAAGCCGCGGCGGGCGGCGCCAGCTTTCCGCCCAGGCGCAGCACCTCGGCGCGCAGGAACTCCAGCGCCTCGGCGGCGGCCGCCGGTTCCCCTTTGACGCCCAGCTCAATATGGGGCGTTCCGCCCGCTTCGCCCACGCTGGGCAGGCTGAAGGCGCGCACGTCGGGCCAGCGGCTTTCCACGCTGACCATGGCCGGCGTAATGCGCGATTCGGGCATGCTGAACACCAGGAAAGAATGCTCGACATGGGCGCGCACATGTTGCAGCGCACGATAGCGTGTGTCCAAGGTCCATTCGAGCATCGGCCAGGCCATCACGGGAAAGCCGGGTACGAAGGTGTGGTCGTGGATGAAGAAGCCCGGAATACGGTTGTACGGGTTGGGAACGATCTCGCAGCCTTGCGGAAACACGCCCATTTGCAGGCGCTGCTGGTTTTCCGGCGCGCTCATGTCGGCCGTGCCCTGCCCCTTGGCCGCCATTTCGGCGGTGCGCAGCGCAATCGCCTGCTCGGCCTCCGGGTGCAGCGCCAATGGCAAGCCCAGCGCGGCAGCGGCGGCTTGGCGGGTGTGGTCATCAGGCGTGCCGCCGATGCCGCCGCAGGAGAACACGACGTCGCCCGTGGCGAAGCTGCGCTTGTAGGCCGCCACCAGTGTGTCGCGGTCGTCGGGCAGGAATTCGGCCCAACCCAGTTGCATGCCGCGAGCACTGAGGAGCTCGACGACCTTTGAAAAATGCTTGTCCTGACGGCGGCCCGAGAGGATTTCGTCGCCAACGATGATAAGACCGATGCGACGGGCGGCGGATTCTGCGGCCATGTCCAGTTCCAAAACGGTAAGGGTTAAATGCCGGTCAGGCTTCGATGACACGATCCTGGCGCAAACGCCGAAGCGCTTCCAGGCCGTAGTGCGCGTAGACCAGCGCCGAAAACACCGGCAGGATAATCCAGGCGGGCGGCAGCAAGTTCAGCAGTGAGCAAATAAGCCCGATGGTCCAGAAGCCGCCGTTGTTGCGTTCCAGGATCAGCTTGCGTTCTTCGGGGCTGGCGTGTTCCACGATGGCGTCCACGCGCATCATCCGCGAAAAAGCAAAGGCCCACCAGAAGATCGACAGGATGATCGCCATGGGCGGCACCAGCCACAAGGGCAGCGTCAGCACCCAGCCGGCGGCGAAGGCGGCCGATACCCAGATGGCGTTCCACACGCTGACCGCCGTCGAGAACTTGCCCTGCGGCGTCACGCTGGCATATTCGCGCTGCCCCACGTGGCGCAGCACAAGCGGCATCACGAAAACAGCGGCAATGGCCAGGCCCAGGATGCCGGACACGGGCAGCAAAATGGCGGCGGCAATGACGGGGATGAGATAGATCTTGAGCGAAAACAGGCCCATTGCGATCATCCATTCGTCGGCGCGATTCACCATGTCCCAGTGGGACACCTCGGCGCGCAGCCAGTCGGTCAACGGCGTCCAGAACAGATACAGCAACAGGAACGCGCCGACCAGCGCAATCAGGAATGGCAACAGCACCGCGAACAGCATCGTGGGATGGCATTGCGACACCAGCGCGCGCTTGAACGCCTGGCCAACGCTGACGGCGCCCGTGCCGGCGCCAGAGAATCGGCCATTGCCGGGCGCGGCGGTATCGGTGCGTAAAGCGGTCATAAGAGCTTGAAAAAGGGGGTGGACATCCCGGGTATGATAGTCAAACACGCCCCGATCTGCTCACATGTCTCTACTCGTACCCGGCTCTGACTTGGCCGCCTTGCGCGCGCGGCTAAGCGCAACCCCCGACACCTGGCTCATCGCCTGCTTCTGCGCGGCCTGGTGCGACACCTGCGAACAGTACAAGCCCAAGCTTGAAGCGTTGGCAGACGCCTTGCCGCAGCACGTGTTCGCCTGGATAGACATCGAAGACCATGCCGAACTGCTGGGCGATATCGATGTCGAGAACTTCCCGACTCTGCTGGTGCAAATCGGGTCGCGCGTGGTGTTCTATGGCCCCATGTTGCCGCACATCGGCCATCTGGAACGCCTGATTGAAAGCGTGGACGCGAACAGCCCGGCAGTCAGTTCCGAACTACCCGATCTGCCAAAACTGCTAGCCGCCTGATCCCCGGCTCCGAAAAAAACCCGCAAGGCCAAACGGCGTTGCGGGTTTTTTTTTATGCGGCGCGGGGCGGCAATCAGTTCTTGCGCGAGCCGCCCAGCAACACTGCCACCTGGCGCTTGGGCGACGACGAACCGCTGTCGTTCTTGGGCGCGGGTTCTTGCTCGGACGAAGACGACGCCGAGGGCTCGTAGGGCTTCAGGAAGAAATCATCCACCGGTTGGCGCGAGCCGCCCGACGTGTAGCCCGAGCGGCGATCGGATGAACGGCCACCGCGGTCGCCACGGCTTCCTTCACGGCTTGATTCACGCCCCTCGCGCGAGGACGAGGACGAGGACGACGGGCGGTCTTCGCTGCGGCGATGGCTGCGCGCCACGGCGTCGGCCGGCAAGTCCAGCGTGCCGCGCGGCACTTCGCGCTTGATCAGCTTTTCGATGTCGAGCAGGAAACGTTCTTCATCCGGCGTGAACAGCGCAATGGCTTCGCCCGATGCGCCCGCGCGGCCGGTCCGGCCAATGCGGTGCACGTAGTCTTCGGCGTTGTACGGCAGGTCATAGTTGATGACGCAAGGCACGCCGGCCACGTCCAGGCCGCGCGCGGCCACGTCGGTGGCCACCAGCACTTCCAGGTCGCCGGCCTTGAAGGCTTCCAACGCCTTCATGCGGTCGGCCTGGGTCTTGTCGCCGTGAATCGATTCAGCCTTGACGCCATCGCGTTCAAGTTCGCGGGCAAGCCGGGCCGTGCCGATCTTGGTGTTCGAAAACACGATCACCTGCTTCAGGCCGCGCGACTTCACCAGATGCACGACGGCGGCGCGCTTGGCGTCGCTGGACATCTTGTAGGCGATCTGCGTGATGGTGGTGGCCGTGGCATTGCGCGCCGCGACTTCGATCTCGACCGGCTGGTTCAGGTACGAACGGCCCAGTTTGCGGATTTCGTTGCTGAACGTGGCCGAAAACAGCAGGCCCTGACGCTGCGCGGGCAGCAGGCGGATGATGCGTTCCAGGTCGGGCAGAAAACCCATGTCCAGCATGCGGTCCGCTTCGTCCAGCACCAGGATGCCGACCTGGCTCAGGTTCACGTTCTTTTGTTCGACGTGGTCCAGCAGGCGGCCGGGCGTGGCCACCAGGATTTCGCAGCCGCGACGCAGCGCTTCTTTTTGCGGACCGATATCCACGCCACCGAACACCACGGCGGAACGCAGGGGCGTTTGCTTGCTGTAGCGCTTGACGCTTTCGAACACCTGGTCGGCCAGCTCGCGCGTGGGCGTGAGGATCAGCGCGCGCACCGGGTGGCGCGCGGGCGAGGCGCTGGTGTTGGCCAGCGGCATCAGGCGGTGCAGGATGGGCACGGTGAACGCGGCCGTCTTGCCGGTGCCGGTTTGGGCGGCGCCCATGACGTCGCGCCCTTCCACCACGACGGGGATGGCTTGCGCCTGAATGGGCGTCGGAATGGTGTAGCCGGTTTCGGCGATGGACTGGAGCAGCAGCGGGTGCAGTCCAAAATCGGCAAACGTCGGCGCGGGCGCGTCGGCGGGGGGTGCTACGGATTGAGTGGATTCAGTCATCAGGGTTTGGCAGATACCGGGACCAGTGAAAAAGAACAAAACGAGAGTGCTACATGCACTGCACTACATATGCATCGGGGCAATCTGAATACGCGTGGTCGCATCGCGACGGCACGCAAATCGCCGCGAAGCGGATTCGGCTTCGCGGGCAATCGGCACCCTGCCTTGCAGGCCAGCGGGCGCATTCGGGATTCGATACTTATGAGGGCAGTACCAGGCCCGGATTGCTGTGGATAACGTGGATTTTAGCGCAGGCGCCCTACCACAACATCAAAGAGTGGTTTCAGACGGGTACGGCAACACCGCCAGACAACGGGCACGCCCGCTTCCAGCCGGTTTAGACTGTCCACCAGGTGGACTAATCATGATGGAAAGCCGAACATCAGCCGGCCAGCCAGCGCAGCCCCCACAAGACCAGCATGCCGACCACGATCACCAGCACCGCGCTACGGGTGCGGAGAAAAACCAGGATGGCGACCAGACCGGCCACCAGCTTGTAATCGAACACCGGCCCCAAGCCCGCCTTCCAAGGCAAGAGGTCCGGCACGACGATGGCGGTCAGCGCGGCGGCGGGCGCATAGCGCAACGCGCGGCGCACGCCATCGGGCAAAGGAATGTAATCGCCGAAAAGCATGAAGCCGGCGCGCGTCAGGACGCTGCACAGGGCCAGCAACAGGATCGCCGAATAGACGTAGATCTCGGAGGGCCAGAGGGTCATGGACGCGCCTTGAAGAATCGTTCGGCCCACATGCCGGCCACGACGCCCGCGATGACGGCCGCGGCCAAGCCCAACCGCAATGGCAGGACCTGCCCGGTCCAGGCCACCACGCCGGCGGCCAGCATGGACACCAGCATCGGCTTGGAATTGGCCAGCGGCACGGTAATCGCCAACAGGGCCAGCACCGCCGCAAAATCCAGCGACCAGCCGGTGGGCACCATGGTGCCTAGGTAAATGCCGACGATGGAAGACGATTGCCACACCAGCCACCCCGGCACGATGGTGCCCAGGAAGAACCAGAGTTGATCGCGCGTGCCGCGTTCGGCCGAATCGCCGTAGCGCGGCATGAACAGCACGAAGCCCATATCGGTGGTGAAGTAGCCCAGCCCCAAACGCTTGGGCCAGGACAGATGCCGGAAATACGGCTGCAAGGCCGCGCCGAAAATCAGAAAGCGCAGGTTCACGACAAAGCCGGCGGCGAAGATCAGCCACAGCGGTGCGCCCGTGGCGATCAGCGGCAACGACGTCAACTGAGCCGAGCCCGCGTACAGCAAGAGCGTCATGGCCAACGCCATGGATTCGGTCAGCCCCGACTTGACCATCGCCACACCCGTCACCAAGCCCCAGGTTGCCGTGGCGATCAACGCAGGCACGATAGCGTGCACGCCGGCGCGAAAGGCGTTCAGGCGTTGCTGGCGCACCGCGCCGGGATCTTCGGATTCAGAAAGCGCGGATTCAGAGGACAACGGCTGGCCCCTGGCGGTTCGGACAGGACGACATGGGAACTCTTACGGATTGCGTGGGCCGAATGGCACCACGCCGGTGCGCGAATAGGCCGGTATTGTAACCTCGTCGCTTGATACAATACGCGCCTGAAAATTCTTGGCTGGTCGGGCCTGGCGCGGCGCAAAATCGGCCATGGTGAATGGCCGCGTCCCGAAGTACCATCACTGGCTAAGTCAGTTGTGATTCGCGCGGTGGGTTCAATACCGGCCGCACATTGCCCAACCCGCCGTTTATCGGTTTTTTTATTCAGGAAGATCCATGACCGCTGCCCCGGCCGCCGTCCCGAACGCTCACGAAGTCATTGAAGTCGGCGCTGAAGACCTGCCCGTTTTCTGTCCCGGCCCGAAGGCGCCGCTGTGGAGCATGCACCCGCGCGTCTTCCTTGACGTGGCCCGTACCGGCTCTGCAAGCTGCGCCTACTGCGGCGCGCAATATCGCCTGAAGGCCGGCACGGTGCTGCACGGCCACCACTAAGCCAGCCGCCTTCGACGCTCAACGCCACGGTTACCGCAGCCCTATGTTTGCCACCCCCGAAGAAGCCGAACACGCGTTCTACGAAGCCCTGGAACAGGGGGACTGCGTCCGCCTGATGCAGGTGTGGGCCGACGACGAAGAAGTCGTCTGCATCCACCCCGGGGGCCTGCGCATTGTCGGCCACTCGGCGGTGCACGACTCCTGGCAGCAGGTGCTGTCCAACGGGCCGCTGCATGTCCGTCCGCTGCGCCCGCTGGTCATGCTCAGCATGATGTGCGCGGTGCACGTGCTGGTTGAACAGGTGGCGGTGCGCACGCGCGAAGGCACGCAGTTTGCAAACTGCTACGCCACGAACATCTACCACAAGGGTCCAACCGGATGGCGCATGGTCATGCACCATTCGTCGTCGGCGCCCACGGAAGCCGGGGTGCTCGACTTGCACGACGTACCCGACATGCTGCATTGAATCGGGTGGATTTTTAGTTGGCCGCTGCTCGTCTTGACTCGTCTCCATGCCCCGTCCCCTCCTGGTTACCCGGAGGCGACAGCCAGACGGTCTACGCGTCCTTGTTCGCGCAATACCACCGGATCGCCTTCGTGCGCGACCGAGTGGACACGCCCGACACCGATTTCGTAGACTTCGACTGGACCGGACCCGGCCTGTTTCCGCACAAGGCTGCCGACGGTGCGCCTGTCAGCGGACAGGGCCCGGTTGCCAATGGCAAGACCGCCGCGGCGCGATGGATGACGGCCCCCGACTGGCAGTCGCTGCCGCAAACGCCCGACACCCCCGCCCTGATCCTGTTCCATGGCCTGGAAGGCGGCAGCAACAGCCGCTACGCCCAGTCCGTTGCCCATTATTTCCGCGCGCGCGGCTGGATCGTCGTCATCGCGCATTTTCGGGGTTGTTCGGGCGTGCCCAACCGCTTGGCGCGCGCGTATTACTCGGGTGATTCCGCTGAAGTCGGCTTCCTGCTCAAGACCGTGCGCGACCGCATTCCGCACGCGCGCTGGCATGCGGTGGGCGTGTCGCTGGGCGGCAATGCGCTATTGAAATACCTGGGTGAACACCAGGAAGACACCACCTGGCTGACCGCCGCGGCAGGCGTTTCCGTGCCGCTGGACCTGGTCGCCTGCGGCAAGACCCTGTCCACCGGTATCTTCAACCGGCGCGTTTACACCGCGCATTTCCTGAAGACGCTCAAGCACAAGGTATTGGAAAAGGCGCACCGTTTTCCTGGCGCGATCGACGTGATGCGTATCGCGCATGCGCACGACCTGCGCGAATTCGACGACACCTACACCGCGCCGATGCACGGGTTTCGCAATGCGCTGGACTACTGGACGCGCGCGTCCAGCAAGCCGTGGCTGCCCAAGATCTCGGTGCCCACGCTGGTGCTCAACGCCCGCAACGACCCCTTCATTCCGGCAGCATCGCTGCCCAAGCCGGAAGACTGCTCGCCAACCATCTTGCTGCACCAGCCCAGCGACGGCGGCCATGCCGGCTTTCCGACGGGCGCGTTTCCCGCACACCTGAACTGGCTGCCCCAGCGGCTGGGCCGCTTCTTCGAAACGGGCCTGTAGCTGTAGCGGTAAGCGCGGCAGTAGTTGGCCGCTGGCACAAGCGGCGGCCGGATGACTCCGGCCATTACGGCCATGCCGCCCGCCATCAGCCCGATTTGAAGCGTTCCAGCAGCTGTCGTTCTTCGGCCAGCTTGTCTTTGACTTCCTTGATCTGCACGTCGATCTGCGATTGCTCGTAGAAGTCGGTCGACAGGCCGCGCGCCTGCTGTAGCTGCGACTCGGCGGCGGCGAACGCTCCGGTCATGACATAAAACCGCGCCAGGTCTCGGCGCGCCTGCACGGGCTTGCCGTTGCGCTCTTCGCTTTGCGCCAGCATCTGATACAGGCTCGGTTCGTCGCTGCCCCATTGCTTGATCTTGGCGCGCAGATAATCCTGCGCCTCGGCATGGCGGCCGTTGCTTTGCAACGCCTGCGCATAGGCGATACCCAGCGCCCGCTGGTCCGGCCAGCGCTTGGCGGCGGCCTGCGCCAACTCCACGGCGCGGGCGGTGTCCTTGCGCGCCAGCGCAATGTCGACGCTAAGCTTGGCCAATTGCGCGGAATTGCGCCCATTTGCGGTGGCCAGGTTCCAGTACCGGTCGGCCTCAGCCAGGTTGTTGCGCTGGAACGCTTGCAGGGCCAGCCCGTAATAGGCGGCCGACTGCCGCACCCCTGACAGCGCTTGCGCCTCGTCCTGCAATTGCTGCCCGGCCGAGCGCAGGCTGACGGCGTCGCGCCCCTGCACCACGCGCATCTTGGCGCGCACGTACCAAAAATCGTCGCTGTCGATATGGCGCGAGGCCGGCAATGACCGCACCCGGTTCTGGACATCGGACATCCGTTCGATGGACAAAGGGTGGGTGCTGGCCCATGAGCCGCCCCCGGCCCCTTCGTTCAGGCGCGACGCATTCATCAGCCGCGAGAACATCTGGGACATGCCCTCGGCGTCGTACCCCGCCTTGGTCAGCATCTGGAAACCGGCCCGGTCGGCCTCGCGTTCCGCATCGCGCGAAAAGCCCAGCTGGCGGTTGATGGCGGCGGCCTGGCCAAATGCCGCCACGCCCATCGCCAGGTTGCCGCCCCCGCCCGCCAGCGCGGCCAGCAACGCGCCGGCCAGGCTGGCCAGCATCACCATGCCGTTCTGGTTCTGCTGCGTCATGCCGCGCGCGATGTGGCGCTGCACGACGTGGCCGATTTCGTGCGCCAGCACGGCGGCCAGTTCCGATTCGCTGCCCGAGGACACGATCAGGCCGGTGTTGACGCCGATAAATCCGCCCGGCATCGCAAAAGCGTTGATTTCGGGGTCGCGCACGCCAAACATTTCGACGTCGGGCACGGCCCCCGGCGCAAAGGCCGCCAGCTTGCGGCCCATGGTGGTCAGGTATTGGCTGAGTTCGGGATCGTCGACATAAGTCGGGTCACGCCGGCCTTGCGACATGATGGCCTCGCCCAGGCTGCGTTCCAGCATGGGCGAGAGCTCGGCGGCGGATGCGGCCCCCATGGTTGGCAGACCCACCGGTTGCGCCCAGGCGGCAACGGGAAGGGAGGGGGCGATCAACGCGGCGCTCAGGGCGAGAATCGCGCTTCGTTTCGCAATAGCGCAAATGGATGGCATGTTCCTGCGGTTCATAAGCCTATGATAGCGATGAGCTTAAAATGTTTCATCGATACTCCCAACGAGGTCTCAATGCGTCCCGTCCGTAAAGCCGTTTTCCCTGTCGCCGGCATGGGCACCCGCTTCCTGCCCGCCACCAAGGCGATGCCCAAGGAAATGCTGCCCGTGGTCGATAAGCCATTGATTCAATACGCCGTTGAAGAAGCGGTCGCCGCCGGCATCACCGATCTGATCTTCGTGACGGGCCGCAACAAGCGCGCCATCGAAGACCACTTCGACTCGGCCCCGGAACTTGAATCCGACCTGGAAAGCAAAGCCAAGCACGAGCTGCTTGCCATGGTGCGGGGCATTCTACCCGCGCATGTCAATTGCCTCTACATCCGCCAATCCGCGCCGCTGGGCCTGGGCCACGCCGTGCTGTCGGCCGCCCCCGCCGTGGGCGACGAACCCTTTGCCGTATTGCTGGCCGATGACCTGATCGACGCCGACACGCCGGCCATGAAGCAATTGGTGGATGTGGCCGTGGCCCAGAACGCCAGCGTGTTGGGCGTGCAGGATGTGCCCCGCGCCGATACCCGCAAGTACGGCATCGTGGCCACCCGCGCCGGCGAAGCGAATCTGGATCCGCGCACGGAACGCGTCACGCATATTGTGGAAAAGCCCGAGCCCGATGCCGCCCCGTCGACGCTGGCCGTCGTGGGCCGCTACGTGCTGGAAGCCGCCATTTTCGACCACCTGCGTTCAACCAAGATGGGCGCGGGCAACGAAATCCAGCTGACGGACGGCATTGCCTCGCTGATGCGCGAGCGCGCCGTGTTCGCGCACCGCTTTGACGGCGTGCGCTACGACTGCGGCAACAAGGCGGGGATGTTCCAGGCCACCGTGGCGTTGGGCAAGAAGTATCACGGACTGGTGCCGGAATAAGCCCCGGCCGGCCTGAACCACGTTCAGGCGGATAGCGCCGCACGGGCCTTGGCCCGGGCGCGCGCATCGCGGTCCACCTTGCGCAGCCGCCCCTTGGCGGACAAGCGCATCAAGGTGCCCAAGGCCACCATCAAGCCGATCACCTCGACCAAGGCAGCCGGAATCCACATCGTGAGGCCGCCGATGGTCTGGTCTGTTTGCGCCGACATGGCGATGGCGCGGCCACAGAGCTCAAACAACGGATAGATATCGCTTTCAGTGAAGGCGATGACGGCGCCCGCCACCATCTGCGGCAGCATGGTCAGTACCGGAGAAATCACGCGTCCGCCCGGCGTCATGGCCGCGGGCGGCGCGGGGCGGCGGTCCAGGATCAGGTTCCAGTACATGAAGCCGCTGATCACCACGGACCAGTTCATCAGGCGATACAGGCGCCAGTCCAGCATGGAATAGAACTGCACGGACGGAATCAGCCAGACCAGCACCAGGAAGACGAACAGCGTCGGCACGAAAATCTTGTTGGTCAGTACGGCAACGGTGACCCGCCCGCTGCGCGTGCGCAGAAAGTCACGCAGCCGGATGCGCCAGGACATCGGCAGCCCGGCGCGCATGACCTGGCCCGGAAATGCCGCCATCACCAGCAGCGGACCCAAATGGTGTAGCACCAGATGCTGGATGCGGTGGATGAAGAACATCCGTTCGGCGTAGTAGTCGACGCGCGTATGCATCGACAGATACAGCAGCACCAGCCCCAGCCAAAAGAAAAAGCGACGCGCGCCGGTCACATGGTGAACGCGTTGCCCGCGCACGAACAGCACGATCGCCACCACGAAGGAGGCGACCAACGTGGGAGAGAACTCCCAGGGTATGAGCCATTCAAGACTATCCATGCGGGCCATCCGAAAGACATCGGGAAAGACGGGGCCGGCGGCGCGCGCCGGCCTGTGGGCTGATTGTAGTAGACCGCGCCGGCCCGTGGTCCGGTGGGCCGGCAGGATCAGAAGTGATGCGAAACGCCCGCTCCGACGCGCGTGGTGTGGGAATGGGCGGGGTCGAACTGGTCGTCCAGCGTGTAGTTGGACGCGTACCCGGCAAAGCCGTATAGCGTCGTGCGCGGTGACAAGGCATAGGTATAACCCAGGGTCGCCACCTGGGCCTTGCGCGCCGTCATGCCGTTGTCCCACTGCCAGTCGGGTCGCGCCAGGGACCACTGCACCAGCACGGTGCCCGGGCCGAACGGCACGCTGGCGCCCACCAGCCAGGCATTGATGGTGCCGCCCTGGACAAACGGGGCCGGACCCAGGCCCTGGCCCAGGTTGTCGGGGTCGCCGCCGTCCAGGCCGACATAGCCGTTTTGTTGCCGCGACCACGCCAGTGACAGTTTCAGCACTTCAAAGTCGTAAGCCGCGCCCAATTGCACGGCGCGGGGCCGCTTGGCCCCTGCTGCCGAATCGGAACTGGCCAGCTGCAATTGATCCCCCGTGGCCACGGCCAGCAGTGGTCCGCTTTCGTACTTCAGCCCGGCGCTGACCGCGCGGGTGTTCTGGTTGGACCGAAACCGATTCTGGTCGCCGGCATCGAACGAGTAGCCCGCGCCTAGCTGGAAGCCGTTCCAGTCCGCCGACGTCACGTTCACCATATTGCTGAACTGGAAGTTGTCCGAAGCCTTGAACGTGGCGCCCATGCCCATGTCCTTCCAGGACGCAATATCCAGCGCGTTGCCGAACGTCTGGCCGATGGTGCGCTGGCGCCCCAGGCGCACCTCGCCATAGGTATCGTTGCCCAAGCCGACCCAGGCCGCGTAGTTGAACAGGCGGCCCTCGTCTTCCAGCTGGCCGCTGGACGGGTCGAAGCCGCTTTCAAGGCCGAAGCGGCTGCGCCAGCCGCCGCCCAGATCGTCGGTGCCCGACAACCCCCAAAGTGAATCCGTCAGCCCGCCGTTCAGCACGCCGGCGTGGCTGCCTTGGCCGGACACGCTGGTCACCGCTACCCCGGCATCGACGACCCCGTACAGGTGCAGGCCAAAGTCCTCGACGGCGGCGGCCGTAGCCAGCACGGGCGGCACGGTCAGCCCCACGGCCATGACGACCGCGCAGAATGCCTTTTTCATGCTTTCTCCTATCAGGGCGAGCGCCATTGCCCGCCCCGCCAGATGTGACCTTATTGCGGCCTTATTGCCAGCCGTAACGACGTACCCAAATGCCCTTGAGCAACTGCGTCAGCACGCAGTAGCTCAGCAACACCCCCACCAGCCAGGGGAAATAGCCCCATGGCAACGCTTGCAGCTGGAAGTACTCGGCCAGCGGCGAGAACGGCAGCATCAGGCCCAGCACCACCACCATTGCCGTCATCGCCATCAACGGCCAGGACGCCCGGCTTTGCAGGAAAGGAATGCGGCGCGTCCGGATCATATGCACGATCAGCGTCTGCGACAGCAAGCCCTCGACGAACCAGCCGGACTGGAACAGCGTCTGATGCTCGGGCGCATTGGCATGGAACACAAACCACATGATGCCGAACAACGCGATATCGAACAGCGAGCTGATCGGGCCGAAGAACACCATGAAGCGGCCCAGGCCGTCCGCATCCCATTGCTGCGGCTTCTTCAGCAGCTCTTCGTCGACATTGTCGAAGGGAATTGCCGTTTGCGATACGTCGTACATCAAATTCTGCAGCAGCAGGTGAATGGGCAGCATCGGCAGGAACGGCAGGAAGGCGCTCGCGACCAGCACCGAGAACACATTGCCGAAGTTCGAGCTGGCCGTCATCTTCAGGTACTTGAGCATGTTGCAGAAGGTCTTGCGGCCTTCGATCACGCCGTCCTCCAGCACCATCAGGCTCTTTTCCAGCAAGATGATGTCGGCGGCTTCCTTCGAGATATCCACCGCGGAATCCACGGAAATACCGACGTCGGCCGCGCGCAGGGCCGGGGCGTCGTTGATGCCGTCGCCCATGAACCCCACCGTATCGCCTTGTGCACGCAGGCTGCGCACGATGCGTTCCTTGTGCGCGGGCGTCAGGCGGGCAAACACGTTGGCCTGGCGCACCGCCACCGCCAGTTCCGCATCGTCCATGGCTTCGATCTGCGCGCCCAGATACACGCCGCGCACCTCGAAATCGACCTCGCGGCAGACTTTCTGCGTGACCAGTTCCACGTCTCCGGTCAACACCTTGACCTCGATGCCGGACGCCTTCAGCGCGGCCAGCGCCGGGCCGGTCGATTCCTTGGGAGGATCCAGGAAGGCGATGTACCCCACCAGCACCAGGTCGGACTCGTCGGCCACGCCATAGGCCAGTTGCGTGGGCGGCATTTCCTTGACGCCCACCGCGATTACGCGCAGCCCGTCGCGGTTCAGCTCGGCCGTGACGCGCCGGATATCCGCGCGCCGCGCGTCGGTCAGCGGAAATACCGAATCGCCCACGCGCAAGCCCGTGCACGCCGTCAGCATTTCTTCCAGCGCGCCTTTGCAGATCAGCTCGTGATGGTCACGGCCGTTTTCCGTTTCGTTGACGACAACGGACATCCGCCGCCGCGAGAAATCAAAAGGAATCTCATCGACCTTGCGGTACTTGGTGGCCAGGTTCAGGCTGCGCTTGACCTCGGCATGCTGCAACACCGCCACATCCAGCAGGTTCTTCAGGCCGGTCTGGTAGTAGCTGTTCAGGTAGGCATAGGCCAACACATCGTCGCTGCTGGATCCGTACACGTCGGTGTGGCGTTCCAGCACGATGCGGTCTTGTGTCAGCGTGCCCGTCTTGTCGGTGCACAGCACGTTCATCGCGCCCAGGTTCTGGATCGCGTCCAGGCGCTTGACGACGACCTTGCGGCGCGACATGCGCAACGCGCCCTTGGCCAGTGTGGCGGTAACGATCATCGGCAGCATTTCCGGCGTCAGGCCCACGGCGATTGCCAGCGCGAACAGCAAGGCTTCCAGCCAATCGCCCTTGGTGACGCCATTGATGACGAAGACGATGGGAGCCATGACCAGCATGAAGCGGATCAACACCCAGCTGACACGGTTGATGCCTTGCTGAAACTGCGTCGGGGCACGGCTTTCCTGCGTGACCCGGCCGGCCAGCTGACCAAAGTAGGTATTGGCGCCGGTGGCGATGACCAGCGCGCTGCCTGATCCGCTGACCACGTTGGTGCCCATGAAAGCCATGTTTTCCAGCTCTAGCGAGTTGTCGGTTTCCTCGCGCTGGACGGCGTGCTTTTCAACGGGCAGGGATTCGCCTGTCAAGGCGGCCTGGGCGATGAACAGGTCCTTGGCGTTCAGGATGCGGCAGTCGGCGGGGATCATGTCGCCGGCCGAAAGCAGCACCACGTCGCCGGGCACCAGTTCAGCCAGCGGCACTTCCAGCTGGTACGAGCCCGAGTCGTGCAGTGGGGCGCCGAAGACGCGCCGGCCGTTGGCGGCATCCGGCGTCAACACGTCCGCGCGCAGCACGGTAGCGGTGTTCTGCACCATGGCTTTCAGCGCTTCGGCCGCGCGGTTCGAGCGCAGTTCCTGGGCAAAGCGCAGCACAGTGGAAATCACCACCATCGAGCCGATGATGGCCACGGCTGTCCACGACTTGTCGTCGGCCTCGGCCATCCGCACGTCGGTCAGCCAGGACAGGCCGGCCAGCGCCGTCAGCAGCAGATTGAACGGGTTGCGGTACGACAGCCACAGGTGGGAATACCAGGACAGCGGCTTTTCGTGGTCGACTTCGTTGGCGCCGTGGCGTTCCCGGGCAGCGTCGGCCTGGGCCTGCGTCAAGCCGCCACGGCCACTGGCCAACTGCGCGAACAAGGCGTCCAGCCCCATGCGGGATTGCTCCAGCATGCGGCGGTTGGCGCGCCGCGATGCCTCCGACGGCGTCGACGCAACGGCGGTTTGAGCGCCCTGTTCAAGAATGGGGGTGCGACGGAAGTGACGGCCTGCGCGGCGGCGGCCGGCAGCCGACGAAAAGAAGGATTTCAGAAAGGTAAACATCGGAGTGCTCCGGTTTTTCTTGGATTTTTTGTCGGAGACACGGCTTTGCCGCCCAGGCGCCGGCCACGCGGGCAGGAACGGGCCACGGCCATGATGGAAAGCCGTGGGTCCGCCCATGCGGGCGTGCGCAGGCACCGGGGCAATGTTGCCGGTGTCCGGATCGCGGTGAATCGCGCCGGAGTGCAAAAAACGGAAAGGGAGCTAGCTGGGAATCGAAACCGGCGCCGTGGACGCGTTCGTCAGTGGACGCGGTAAGGCCGGGGATTCAATGCTGCGGAGTCCGTCGGAACCGGAAGTCTGTCCGGCCGGTCGGCTCGCAAGCGAGAAGACAGGTCAGACAGGCATGCCGGCGCCATGCACTTGGCGCAATCGAGGGTCGGGGTCTAAGGCACTAGGCATGATCTCTCCTGGGACAAGTGGGCGTTACGCAGCCATTGCGGCGGCTTGCGCGCCGAAATGCACGTGGCGCACGGCGGGGTTGGCGCTGAGGCGGCGCGCTTGCGACATCAATTCAGCACGCAGTTCGGGCGGGCAATTGACGGTGATGCAAGCCGATGCCAGGTTGGGGTCGCGGCCTTGGTCGACCTGCACTTGCGAGACATCCAGGCCGGCGGCGCTGAAGTCCAGGCAGATCTGTTTGCGCAAGGCGCCCAGTTCGTCGCGCGGGCAAATGACCGTCAAACGCGACGTGCCGCGACGGCGGCCCAGGGCGGTGGCACGGTCTACGCCGGCGCGGCGTAGGAACAAGTCGAAGAAACGCATAACGACCTCCATTGCGAAAATGGGGAGCGTGATCGCGAGTACGCGTGCAGCCGGACGCAGCGCATGGCAAACGCGCACAAAAGACGTGCACGAACGCTGACGCTGCGACTAGCGGCGGTTCTGGCGGTTTACGTTGGGGAATTTCCCGGCAAGCCGAAGGCTTGCGCTATTGCCTGGGGTGGAACCCTGGGCTTGGGATACGCCGCAACCTGTATGACAGGATGCGGCAGATGGAGCTCTGCGTGTTTCCTGTCAGACAGCGATGTCGATGCAAGATCGACTACTTTCGCCGGAATCGGTATTCACGAAGACTGCTCCTGGGATGGATAACGGACGGATTTTACGCGGGTTTCCACTGATGGACAAGGTTTTTGCGGTGCAACGACGCAACTGATGCAAAAAAGAAAAGCGGCGCGGGCCTGGCAGGCCGTGCGCCGTGTTTTCCGTTCAGGCCAGTTGCTGTCAGGCGTAGAAATGCCAGCCCAGATAGGCCGCGAACAGGGCATAAAAACCGCCCACCGCCGACAACGCGGGCACACTCATGACCGAGCGGCGAAAGCGCAGCCACAACAGGCCGATCGACAGCATCGTGAACAGGCCCGCCGCCAGCAAGGGCGCATCCAGCAGCCACGGCGTCATGAAAATACCGAGCGCGCTGGGTATGGTGGCCTGGATCATCATGGCGCCCGAAATATTCGCCAGCGCCAACCGTTCCTTGCCCTGCCGGACCCAGATCAGCGCATTCATGATTTCGGGCAGCTCAGTGGCCACGGGCGCCAGCAACAAGGCGGCCACGTGCGGGGACGCGCCCATGGCGACGCCCAGCAGCTCGATCTGGTTGACGAACACGTGCGATGCACCGGCAATCACCACCAGCGCCAGCACCGTTTGCATCGCCGCCCAGAACATCGACGGGTCGGTGTCGCGGGGCCGCAGCTTAAGCGGTTCGAGGTCTTCGGAATCGGCCCGTTCTTCGTCATGGCTAAGTTCGCGTTTGACGTACATGCCGTAAGTGGCCAGGAACAGAATGCCCAGCCAGGGCTTCCAGGCAAAGGCCAGCAGGCCCAGCCCCACCTTGAAAATGAAAATGCCCATGAACCAGGCCTGGTCGCGGGCCAGCCGGCGCTGGTCCGCGTTGATACAGTTGGCTTTTTCCGGCTGCCCCCCACGGCGGGCGCGCCACAGCGCGATGCCCACCACGGCGTATGCCAGGGTCGCCAGCACCAGCGGGCCGCCCATGGCTGCGCCGACGCCGATGTCTTTCTGTTCAGGGGTGTCGCCGAACACGACGGCCATGAAAGTGACCGCGCTTTCGGGCAAGGCCGTGCCGAAGGCCGCCAGCACGGTGCCGGTGGCGGTAGCGCCCAGATGGAAGCGGTGTCCGACCCATTCAACGCCATTGACGAAGAATTCGCAGGCGAAATAAATCACTGCCGCGGACAGGAAAAACAGGAACAGGGTGAGCAACATATGAACGCAGCCGGACGAGCAGAAACCAATTGGCGCGACGCAACGGCTCGCCCGGCTAGGGTGAACGCTACGCGGCCAAAGGTCTCGCCTGGCTGATCCATGCGGCGGGCGGGCCGCTTGCATGGAAACCGTTAGCGCCATGGAGTTCTAGCAACCGCTACGCGGCACTGAACCACCAAGTCTGTTGACGCTAACTCCTTTGGGGACAAAGGATGGCTACTCCCCAATGACAGAGCCGCGATTGTAGCAGCGCAAATCGCGCCGTCCAGTCAAATTCGCCTGGACCGCGCCGGTTGGCTTTCTGCTGTTGTGCGCGCGCGATAGCGGGGTAAAGTAAGCCGCATCCCTCACCTTTCGCGGGGCTCGCGCCCCTGCCCGCCATGAGCCTGCCTCCCGCCGACATCGCTCCCTTTGCCGCCCGCCGCCAACGCCTGATGGAACGGATGCGCGCCGACGGCGGCGGCATCGCCATCTTGCCGACCGCCCCCGAGGCGATCCGCAACCGCGACGCCGAGTTCCCTTACCGCCACGACAGCGACTTTTTCTACCTGACCGGTTTCACCGAGCCGGCAGCCTGGCTGGTACTGATCGCGGGCGCCACGGATCGCGCGCTGTTGTTTTGCCGGCCGCGCCATGTCGAACATGAAATATGGGAAGGCAAGCGGTTCGGCCCCGAAGCGGCCGCCGATTACTTCGGCTTTGACGACGCGCACCCGATCGATGCGCTGGACGAACTGATACCAAAGCTGATGCTGGACCACCCCACGCTGTATGCGCCCCTGGCCGGCGACAAGCATCGCGACGGCCGCCTGCATCGCTGGCTGTCCGCCGCGCGTGATGCGGGGCGGGCCGGGCATGCGCCGCCCAGTCGGCAACAAGACATTCGACCGTTGCTGGCGGAAATGCGGCTGATCAAGGACGCCTCTGAAATCGCCAGCATGCGGCGCGCCGCCAAAATATCGGCCGGCGCGCACGCCCGCGCCATGCGCGTGGCCCGCCCCGGCATGCACGAATACGAACTGGAAGCGGAACTGCTCTATGAATTTCGCCGCCACGGCGCCCAGGCCGTGGCCTACAACAGCATCGTCGCGGCGGGCGCCAACGCCTGCGTGCTGCATTACCCGGCAGGTGAAGCCGTGCTGCGCGACGGCGACTTGGTGCTGATCGACGCGGGCTGCGAAGTCGACAGCTACGCCAGCGACATCACTCGGACCTTTCCCGTCAACGGGCGCTACAGCGGCCCGCAGCGCGCGCTGTACGACCTGACCGTGGCCGCGCAAGAAGCCGCGGCAGCGGCCACCGCGCCCGGGCGCACCTTCAACGACGGCCACGACGCCGCGTTGCGCGTGCTGGCACAGGGCATGATCGACTTGAAGCTGCTGAAGGGGTCCCTGGACGGCGTGCTGGAATCGGGCGACTACAGCCGCTTTTACATGCACCGCACCGGCCATTGGCTGGGGCTGGACGTGCACGACGTGGGCGACTATCGGCAACCCGGCCCCGCCCAGCCCTCCGGCGACCGGCCGTGGCGCACGCTGGAACGGGGCATGATGCTGACGATCGAACCGGGCATCTACGTGCGCCCCTCGGACGATGTGCCGGAAAGCTACTGGAACATCGGCATCCGCACCGAGGACGATGCGCTGGTTACCGATGAAGGCTGCGAATTGATCACGCGCGGGGTGCCGGTGCAGGCATCCGAAATCGAAGCGTTGATGCGCGAATAGGGCCGCCGGGCGGGGGCGCAAAGCGCAGCAGGCCGTGGGCAGCGATGAGCGCTGCGGCGGACAGCATCCCGCGCTACAGCACCAGCCCGTCCAGCCAGCCCATGGCGACCCAGACGTAGACCACCACCATCGCGATGGCGAACATCGACACCACCGAACCCACCAGGCAGGCCAGCAGCGCCACCAGCACCGGGCCCCAGCCCGTGGACGTGGGCCGCCCCAGGTCAGGGTTGTAGCGCCGGTCGAATTTTTCGTCGGACATCAGCGAGAACACGGCGCTTTCAATGAAGCCGTCGATCATCGGGATGAACAACAGGAAGAAGGCCGGGTTGTCGTACCAGACGGGGTAGAAGCGAAACGCGCAGAACAGGCTGACGACGGCCAGCAACGTTACCGCCCAGGCGTAGCGGCGGCCCAGGTACCACCAATGCGCGCCAAACGAGCCGAACAGGCAGGCCAGCAGCCCCACGGCGACCTTGCCGCGCGGGCGGCGGGCGGTGGCGGATGCAGTGGCGCTAACCGATGCAGCGGACACCGAAGAAGAAGCCTGAACCTGCGTCATGTCGATCAACCGGGAAGGGTTACGCGCGGCCCGCCGCGCTGGCTGTGCCGGATTGTAGTGGACGGTTAAAATCCCGGCATGACTGCATCCGCCTTCGATATCGCGATTCTTGGTGCCGGCCCCGTGGGCCGCGTACTGGCCCTGATGCTGGCGCGCGTCGCGCCGGACCCGTCGCGCATCGCCCTGCTGGCGGGCAGCGTTCCGGCAGCAGCCCCCGCCGCGCCGAGCACTGCGGGTCCGCCCGCCGCGGGGTCGCCCGCCGCAGGATCGCCCGCCGCGGGATCGCCCGCCGCTACCATTCCCGCCGCTACCAGCCCCGCCGCCACCATTCCCGCCGCCGATCCGCGCGTGCTTGCCATGAACCACGGCAGCCGCGTGTTGCTGGAGTCGTTGCTGGCGTGGCCGGATCGCTCGGCCGACATACGCAACATCCATGTGTCGCAGCGCGGCCGGCTGGGTCGCACGGTCATTCAGAACACCGATTTCAACGTGCCGCAGCTGGGCAGCGTGGTGGCCTATGCCGGCTTGCACGCCAAGCTGGACGAACGCGTGGCCGCCTGCGGCGTCACCGTGCTGTCCGGCCCCGCCGCGCAGGTCGAACGCCAGGACGCCGACGGCGTGCGCATCGCGCAGGGCGACAACACCCTGCTGTGCCAGGTGGCCGTGCAGTCCGACGGTGCCGGCGCCACGGACCTGCGCCGCGATTACGGCCAGCATGCCGTGCTGACCACGGCCCACGCCACGCTGCCGCGCCGGGGTTGGGCCTGGGAACGCTTTACCGCTGAAGGGCCGCTGGCCCTGTTGCCCCATCCGCAAACGCCCGATGCGTACTCGGTGGTCTGGTGCAGCGCCCCCGAACGCGCCAACGAACTGGCCGCGATGGACAACGCCGCGTTCTCGGCAGCGCTGACGCAAGCCTTTGGCGACCGCCTGGGCCGGCTGTCGAGCCAGTCCCCGCGCCACGTCTTCCCGCTGGCGCTGGCCGCCCGGCGCGCCCAGGTGCAAGGGCGCGTGGTGGCCATCGGCAACGCCGCGCAGACGCTGCACCCCGTGGCCGGCCAGGGCCTGAACCTGGGCCTGCGCGACGCCGCCCGCCTGGCGCAGACGCTGGCCGGCTGGCTGGCGCAGCCAGAATCCAGCCCCACCGCGCGCCTGACGGAATTCGCACAGGCGCGGCAGGTCGACCGTTTCATCACCGCGGGCCTGACCGATTTGATGCCGCGCGTGTTCGCCACGGGGCTGGCGCCCGTCGAGCACGCCTGTGGACTGGCCTTGCTGGGCATGGACCTGGCTTCGCCCCTGCGCGCCCCGCTGGCCCAGCACCTGTTGCAGGGCTTTCGCGCCTGAACCGCGCCGCTTGTTACCAAGCTGTCGGCCTCTGAAAACAGGGGTCCGATTCGAGCCGGTTAAAATGTGACCATGCGCATAGGCCAATGGACCCTTCCCAACAACGTTCTTGTCGCGCCCATGGCGGGCGTGACGGACCGTCCGTTCCGACAACTTTGCAAGAAGTTGGGGGCGGGCTACGCCGTGTCCGAGATGGCCGCCAGCAACCCCAAGCTATGGGATAGCGTCAAGACGTCCCGGCGGCTGAATCATGATGGCGAGATCGCCCCTATTTCGGTCCAGATCGCGGGCGCCGACCCCGCCATGATGGCCGAGGCCGCCGTCTTCAACGCCGGCAAGGGCGCGCGCATCATCGACATCAACATGGGCTGCCCGGTCAAGAAGGTGTGCAACGTGGCGTCCGGGTCCGCGCTGCTGCGCCACGAAGACCTGATCGTCCGCATCCTGGACGCCGTGGTCTCGGCCTGCGCGCCGCTGGGCGTGCCGGTCACGCTGAAGACCCGCACCGGCTGGGACCGCGACAGCCGCAACGCGCTGCGGGTGGCCAAGCTGGCCGAAAATGCCGGCATCGCGGCGCTGACGCTGCACGGCCGCACCCGCGCCGACCTCTATACGGGCGAGGCGGAATATGACACTATCCGCGCCGTCAAGGCCGAGCTGACCATCCCCGTGATCGCAAACGGGGATATCGACTCGCCTGAAAAAGCCAAGCACGTCCTGGATTACACTGGCGCCGACGCGGTCATGATTGGCCGGGCGGCACAAGGCCGTCCCTGGATCTTCCGCGAAATCGATCACTATTTGCGCACGGGCGAGTCACTGGCCCCTCCCTCCTATGGGGAAATGCGCGAGCTGTTGCTTGAACATCTCGACGACCATTACCGGTTTTATGGCGAGCACACCGGCGTACGCACGGCGCGCAAGCATATTGGCTGGTATCTGGACGGCCTGCCGGGGGCGGATTCGTTCTGCGCCCACATGAACCTGATCGACAATACCCGCGACCAGTGGCGGGCGGTGTCGGATTGGTTCGATACCCTCTCGCGCGACGGAGAGCCCCATCCGGCGCCGGTCGCAGAAGCCCTGCTGGCGGCATAACCGCCTCAACACCAACATAAAAATATCTGTACTCAAATGAGCAAGAAAGATGTCCTGGAAGAATGCGTGCGCGCCAGCCTGGAGCGCTATTTCGAAGACTTGGGTGAATCCGAGCCCCACGATATGTGGGACATGGTGATGCGCTGCGTGGAACGCCCGGTGCTTGAAGTGGCGCTGGAGCGGTCGGGCGGCAACCAGTCGCGCGCATCCGAAATGCTGGGCATCACCCGCAACACCCTGCGCAAGAAGTTGCTGGCGCACAATATCCAGGTATAGCTTTTTCAAGAAGGACGGCCCCCGGCGGGCACCGTCCTTTCCTTCGCAGATTCCCATCCCGACCTGAACGAGAAAGGCCCACCGCCCGACTCCCGTCCCCCACCATGAAAATCGAAACCGCCCTGCTTTCGGTGTCCGACAAGACCGGCATCGTTGAATTTGCCCGCGCCCTGGCCGCGCGTGGCGTGCGCCTGCTGTCGACCGGCGGCACCGCCAAGCTGCTGGCCGACTCCGGCCTGACCGTCACCGAAGTGGCCGCCCACACGGGTTCGCCGGAAATCCTGGATGGCCGCGTCAAGACGCTGCACCCCAAGATTCACGGCGGCCTGCTGGCCCGTCGCGACAGCGCCGAGCACATGGACACCATCAAGGCGGCGGGCATCGACCGCATCGACATGCTGGTGGTGAACCTGTATCCGTTCCGTGAAACCGTGGCCAAGCCCGATTGCACGTTCGCGGACGCCGTCGAGAACATCGACATCGGCGGCCCGGCGATGCTGCGCGCGGCGGCCAAGAACCACGGCACCGAAGCGGGCGGCGTGACGGTCGTGATCGACCCGATCGACTATTCCCGCGTACTGGCCGAAATGGACAAGAGCGGCAGCACGTCCTACGGCCTGCGCCTGGCGCTGGCCTCGAAGGTCTACGCCCACACGGCAGCCTACGACGGCGCCATCGCCGCCTACCTGACCAGCCTGACCGAAGCCGAACCGGCCCAGGAATCGGTGCCCGCCCGTAACGAATGGCCCGGCACGCTGACCTTGCAGGTCAAGCAGGAACAGGCGCTGCGCTACGGCGAAAACCCCCACCAAACCGCCGCGTTCTACGTCGACGCGCAGCGTCCGGCCGGGCTGCTGGGCAACTACCGCCAATTGCAGGGCAAGGAACTGTCCTACAACAACATCGCCGATGCCGACGCGGCATGGGAATGCGCGCGCAGCTTCGATGTGCCCGCCTGCGTCATCGTCAAGCACGCCAACCCGTGCGGCGTGGCCGTGGCGGCCGACACGCTGGGCGCCTACCAGCAAGCCTTCAAGACCGACCCGACGTCGGCCTTCGGCGGCATCATCGCCTTTAACCGTCCGGTGGACGCGGCCACGGCCGAAGCCGTCAGCGGCCAGTTCATGGAAGTGCTGCTGGCACCCGCCTACGACGGCGCCGCGCTGGCCATCCTGGCCGCCAAGAAGAACGTGCGCGTGCTGGAAGTGCCGATGGGCGTGGGCCAGAACGCCTTCGACATCAAGCGCGTGGGCGGCGGCTGGCTGGTGCAGACCCCGGACGCCTACAACGTGCCGCGCGATGCGCTCAAGGTGGTCAGCAAGCGCCAGCCCACCGAACAGGAAATGAACGACCTGGCTTTCGCCTGGAAGGTCGCCAAGTACGTCAAGTCCAACGCCATCGTGTTCGTGGGCGGGGGCATGACGCTGGGCGTGGGCGCCGGCCAGATGAGCCGCATCGACTCGGCCCGCATTGCGTCGATCAAGGCGGAAAACGCCGGCCTGACGCTGCAAGGCTCGGCCGTGGCGTCGGACGCGTTCTTCCCGTTCCGCGACGGCCTGGACGTCGTGGTGGCGGCGGGCGCAACCTGCGTCATCCAGCCGGGCGGCAGCATGCGTGACGATGAAGTCATCGCCGCGGCCGACGAGCACGGCATCGCCATGGTGCTGACCGGCACCCGCCACTTCCGCCACTGATGCGCGTCCTGGGCATCGATCCCGGCTTGCGCCGCACCGGCTTCGGTGTGATCGATGCCGAGGGCTCGCGGCTGCGCTATGTCGCCAGCGGGACCATCGTGGTCCCGCCGGCGCTGACGCTGGCCGAGCGCCTGAAAGTCATCCTGGACAATCTGCGCGAGGTCGCGCGCGACACGCAACCCGATGTCGCGGCGCTTGAAATCGTTTTCCTGAACACCAACCCCGCGTCTACCCTGCTGCTGGGCCAGGCCCGTGGCGCCGCGTTGTGCGCGCTGGCCGACAGTTCGCTGGCGGTGCATGAATACACGGCCTTGCAGATCAAGAAAGCCGTGGTCGGCACCGGCCGCGCCGCCAAGGAGCAGGTGCAGATGATGGTGCAGCACCTGCTGTCGCTGGACGGCGTGCCCGCGCCCGACTCCGCCGACGCGCTGGCCTGCGCCATCTGCCATGCCCACGTCGGCCCCTTGCAGGACAAGCTGGAACGATTGGGCACGGCGCTGCGCATGGGCGGCAAGACGCGCCTGCGCAATGGCCGCCTGATCGGCTGAGCCGCAGCGCACCGCCTGCCCGGGCGTATAGAATGCCCGCATTCGCCGCGCATTCCGCGCGCGCCATTGCTACCAGGCCATCATCACCATGATCGGACGCATTACCGGAACCCTGATTGAAAAGCTGCCTCCCACCATCTGTGTGGACGTGGGCGGCGTGGGGTATGACATCGACGTGTCCATGAGCACGCTGTATTCGCTGCCGGAGACCGGCGCGCGCGTCACGCTTTATACACACCTGACCGTGCGTGAAGACGCGCACATCCTGTATGGCTTCGGCACCGCCGGCGAACGCAGCGCGTTTCGCCAGCTGATCAAGGTCAGCGGCATTGGTGCGCGCACGGCGCTGTCGGTGTTGTCGGGGATGTCGGTGGCCGACCTGGCGCAGGCCATTACCTTGCAGGAATCGGGCCGCCTGACGCGAGTGCCCGGCATCGGCAAGAAAACGGCGGAACGCCTGTTGTTGGAAATGCGCGGCAAGCTGGGGGCGGATATCGGGGCGTCGTCGCACGCCACGCCGGACAACCAGTCGGACATTTTGAACGCCCTGCTGGCGCTGGGTTATTCAGAGAAGGAATCGCTGTCGGCGCTCAAGACCCTGCCCGAAGGCGTGGGCGTGTCCGACGGCATCAAGCAGGCATTGAAGGCGTTGGCGCGCTAAGGCGCCCGCTGTAGGTAGCGTGGCGCCACGGCTTCCAGGCCGGTCGGCACCACGCGCAATTCAGGCGCCATCGGACCCACGCAGACGTTATCGCGGCGCAGGGAATCCAGGTTGTCGCGCGACATCAAGGGTTCGCCGGGCATGCACTCGAACAGGCGCGCCTGGATGCGCCCCACGCCCATCGGCACCGGCACCACCGGGCGCGGATGGCCGCTCCAGGCCGCGCACAGCCGCGCAATTTCACCCAGCGTATAAACCTGCGGGCCGCCCAGTTCATAGGTCTTGCCACAGGTCTGGGAATCGCCCAGCGCGTTCGCCATGGCCACCACCACGTCGCCCACATACACCGGCTGCATGCGCGCGTTGGCGCCCGCCAGCGGCAAGACCGCCAGCCAGCGCGCCAGCGACGCAAACATATTCGTGAAGTTGTCGTCCGGGCCGAAGATGACCGAGGGCCGGAAGATCGTCCATCCCGTATCGTTGGCGGATGGGAATTCGCTTTTGACGGCGGCCTCGCCGTCGCCCTTGGAGCGCTGGTACATGCTGTCGCCCTGGGAATCCGCCCCCAGCGCGCTCATGTGCAGCAGGCGCCGAACCCCGTGACGTTGGCACGCCCGCGCAATGCGTTGCGGCAGATGCACGTGCGCCCGCGCGAACGCCGAACCATAAGGCCGGCCGACGTTGCCGTGCAAGATGCCGACAAGATTGACCACCGCGTCGCAACCCCGCACCAGGCGGTCCAGCACGGCATCGTCATGGATGTCGGTCTGGATCAGCGTGGTGGTCGGAAGGACTTGCAGTTCGCTGCCGCGCGCCAACAGGCGGGTGGGCACGATGATCTGGTGCAGGTCGGCGGAAAGTCGGGCAATCAGGTGACGGCCGATGAAACCGGTGCCGCCGATGACAAGGATACGCATGCCGCAGCCCCTGTTCGAGTCAGGATCGAGACCCGATTCTGCCCTGCACGGGCAACAACCGCAAGCACGCATCGACGGCCCGGGGACGGGCCGCCACTTCCGCGTCAGGACGCCAGTAGCCGGGAGTAGACCGGAAGGTCGACATTGCCACCGCTGATGATGACACCGACCCGCGCGCCGCTTACCGGCACCACGTTTTGCATGACCGCCGCGGCGGCCAGGCAGCCCGTGGGTTCCACCACCATCTTCATGCGTTCGGCAAAGAACTTCATGGTGGTGACCAACTGCGCGTCCGTGACCGTGACGATATCGCGCACATACTTCTGGATCAGCGGGAACGTCAGATTGCCAAGGTGCGTGGTGGCGGCGCCGTCAGCCAGCGTCTTGGGCGCGGGAATCCGGACGATTTCACCCTTGCGCAGCGACTGCTGGCCGTCATTGCCCGCTTCCGGCTCAACGCCGTACACCAGGCAACGCGGGCTTAGCGCAAACGCCGACAGGGCCGATCCCGACAACAAGCCGCCGCCGCCCAGGCAGACGAACAGATAGTCCAGTTCGCCCACTTCCTCGAACAACTCCTTGGCCGCCGTGCCCTGCCCCGTGATCACGTCTTCGTGGTCGTAAGGCGGGATCAGCGTGGCCCCGGTTTCGGCCTGGATGCGCAGCGCGATCTGCTCGCGGTCTTCGGTGTAGCGATCGTAGGTGACGATCTTGCCGCCGTAGCCTTCGGTAGCGGCGCGCTTGGCCGCAGGGGCGTCCAGCGGCATGATGATCGTGGCCGACACGCCTTGCAGCTTCGAAGCCAGCGCGATGGCCTGCGCGTGATTGCCCGACGAAAACGTCACCACGCCCGCCGCGCGCTGCTCCGGCGTCAGGCGCGCGATGGCGTTGTAGCCGCCGCGAAACTTGAACGCGCCCATGCGCTGGAAATTCTCGCACTTGAAGAAGATCGACGCGCCGCTGATCGCGTCGGCCGTGGCCGAGGTCAGGACGGGCGTGCGGTGGGCGTTGCCGGCCAGGCGCTCGCTGGCGCGTACGACGTCATCATAGGTAGGCAGTTCGGGCAGCATGGAAATCTGGTCCTTTGATCGCGGGAATGTCGAAAAACCCCAGGATCATAAACCCGTCACGCCGATTGCGCCGCCCGCCGAGGCGACTAGCCTATTTGTTGAACAGGTCGCCGCTGCCGGTGGCGGCGCCCGCCGGGGGCGCCAGGCCCAGATGGCGCCAGGTGGACAGCGTGGCGGTGCGCCCGCGCGGCGTGCGTTGCAGGTAGCCGTGCTGGATCAGGTAAGGCTCGATCACGTCTTCGATGGTGTCGCGTTCTTCGCCGATCGCGGCGGCCAGGCTGTCAACGCCGACCGGGCCGCCATCGAACTTGTGGATGATGGCTTCAAGCAGCTTGCGGTCCATCAGGTCCAGGCCTTGGGGGTCCACTTCCAGCATGGCCAGCGCGCGGCCCGCGACGTCGGCGTCGATGGTGCCGCTGGCCTTGACCTCGGCGTAGTCGCGCACGCGGCGCAGCAGGCGGTTGGCGATGCGGGGCGTGCCGCGCGCGCGGCGTGCCACTTCCGCCGCGCCGTCCGGTGTGATGACGGCGTTCAGCAAACCCGCGCTGCGGGTCACGATGTGGCCCAGGTCCGTGGCGTTGTAGAACTCAAGCCGCGACACGATGCCAAAACGATCACGCAGCGGGTTGGTCAACATGCCGGCTCGCGTGGTGGCGCCCACCAGCGTGAACGGTTGCAGGTCCAGCTTGACGCTGCGCGCGGCCGGGCCTTCACCGATCAGGATGTCGATCTGGAAGTCTTCCAGCGCCGGGTAGAGAATTTCCTCGACCACGGGCGACAGGCGGTGGATCTCGTCGATGAACAGCACATCGTTCTTTTCCAGGTTGGTCAGCAATGCCGCCAGGTCGCCGGGGCGTTCCAGCACAGGGCCCGACGTCTGGCGCAGTTGCACGCCCATTTCATGCGCAATGATGTGGGCCAACGTGGTCTTGCCCAGGCCGGGGGGGCCGAACAGCAGCACGTGGTCCAGCGCCTCGCCGCGCTTGCGCGCGGCCGCGATGAAGATTTCAAGCTGTTCGCGGGCGCGCTGCTGGCCGACGTATTCCTGAAGGGCCTTGGGCCGCAAGGCGCGCTCGATCGATTCCTCGTTGGGCGACACCGGCTGCGGCGCCACGATACGAGGGGCGTCGGGACGAGAGGAAAGGGAATCGGACTGAATGGCCATGGTGCGAAAAACGACAAGGGACGAAGCAGGATGCATCGTACCGTATGGCGAGTCGGCGGGGGCGGGCCGTGGTGGGGGCGACTAGCTGGCCCCCACCCGCGTCAGCCGTTTTCCGACAACGGCAGCTTCACCCGCACGCACAGCCCGCCGGATTCCGCTTGGCGCAGTTCCAGGGACCCGCCGTGCGCGCGCGCAATCGCCTCGGCCAGCGCCAGCCCCAAGCCCACGCTGCCCGTGCGGGTACGCGCGTCGTCCAGGCGGCTGAAGGGGCGCAGCGCCTCCTGGCGGCGTTCCGGCACGATGCCGGGGCCATGGTCCGACACGTTCAGCACGGCCTCGCGGTCTTCGCGGCGCAGGCTGACATTGACCGGCGGCGCGCCATGATTAAGCGCATTGCCGATCAGGTTATCCAACAGGCGGCCCAGCGCCACCGCGTCGGCCTGCACCACCAGCGGCGCATCGTCGTCCACGGACGCCAGATGGATATCGGTGCCCGCCCCCTGCCACGCGCCCACGCGTTCGACCAGCCAGTCGGACAGCACGATGGGCGCATAGCGGTAGGCGGCCGGGTCCGTGCCGCGCACAAAACCGATGAACTGGTCGACCATGTGCTGCATGTCTTGCAGGTCGGTGCGCAAGCCCTCCTTCAGCTTGGAATCGTCGGCCATTTCAATGCGCAGCCACATGCGCGACAACGGCCCCTTCAGGTCATGCGGCAGGCCGGACAGCAGCGTACGGCGCACGGAGTCGGACTCAGCCAGGGCGTCCAGCATGGCGTTGAAACGTTCGCCCAGCGCGCGGGTCTCGTGCGGGCCAGATGGTTCCACGCGCTGCGGCTGCCCGGCGGCAAGCTGGTCGGCCGCATCGGCCAAGCGCGTGATGGGGCGCGTGATGTGCCACGAAAAGCCCACGGCCAACAGCAGCAACAGGCCCAATCCGCCCAGCCAGGCCGCGATGAACGGCGTGGCAACGGGCGGGTCCAACCGTTCCAGCGGAATGACCAGCCATTCGCGCAGGCGCGGTACGTCTTCGCTGGCGGAATTGGGCGCCAGCGAAATGAAGATCTCGGGCGTGGGGCCACGCGACAGCGCCACGCGCGTGCCGTCATTGAGCCGTTCGTTCAGCAACTGCACCAGCACGCGCAGGTCGCGACGGATGTCGTCGGGTTCGGGCTGGTAGCGCTTCATGCGCTCTTCATGGGCGGCGTGGTCGGCCTCGCGCTGCTGGGCGCTGCGCGAGTCGCCGGGGTCGACGCCACGCCCGTCAGACGGCGGCGGAGGCGGCGATTCGCCGGGCCGGGAGTCGGGTCGCGAATCGGGCCGGGTGTCGGACCGGGTGTCGGACCTGGAATCGGGTCGGGCGTCGGAAGGCGGTGGCGGACGTGGCGCGGCACGTGGCGGCGGCGGCGGACGGCGGCCGTTGAAACGCTGAAGCTTGGCTTCGGCCGGCAACACGCGCGACCACAGGCGCCACTGGTTCTGCGACGCGGTGCGCACGAAATCGGCGCGGTCCTCGGCGGGCACCTCGGACAGCGCCGCGCGCAGCGTGCGGATCGTGGTGACGATATAGCCGATGGCCACGTCTTCCATGAACTTGTGACGGAAGTACGACACCGTCACCAGCGTGGCCGCTTGCGTCAACAGCACGGCGCCCAGGATCAGCAGGATCAGGCGCGCCCGCAACGAGCGCGGCACCAGAAAGCGGGCGGGAAAACGCATCAGGGGGAAAACCGGTAGCCGATGCCCCAGACGGTCTGGATCCAGCGCGGTTGCTTGGGGTCGTCTTCAATGACGCGGCGCAGGCGCAGGATGGCGATGTCGATGGCGCGGTCGTTGCGTTCGCCCGCGTCATCGTCGCGCGCCAGCGCCAGCAGGCGTTCGCGCGACAGCGGCTTGCCCGCGTTGCGCACCAGCGCTTCCAGCAGGTTGATTTCGCCGCCGGTCAGCTTGACGACGGTGCCGTCACGGGACAACTGGCGGGTGGACGGGTCGAAAAGGAACGGGCCGAACGTGACCGGCGCGTCTTTGGTCAGCGCGGACGGGCCGCGCTTGCGACGCAGCACGGCTTCAATGCGGGCCAGCAGTTCGCGGGGGTCGAAGGGCTTGCCGACATAATCGTCGGCCCCGGCTTCCAGCCCGATGATGCGGTCCACCGCCTCGTCGCGCGCGGTCAGCAGAATGACGGGGATGTCCTCGCCTTGCTCGCGCAGGCGGCGGCAGGCGTCGGCGCCATCGCCGCCGGGCAGCATGCGGTCAAGCACGAGCAAGTCGGGCGCGTAGCGGGTAATGCGCGACGACAGATCGGTGGCGTCCGGCGCCAGCAAGGTGTCGTAGCCGTGCCGATTCAGGTAGTCGGCCAGCAGTTGTCTTAGGGCCGGGTCGTCGTCCACGACCAGCAGCTTGGTATGAGGATTGTCCATGGATGCCATAGTGCGGCGCGGCGCGCCAAGCCGCAAGGGGCAGGAAATCAACTGAAATACACCTGTTGCATGATGTACGGCAGGTGTCTGGAAACGCTCCGGCAGCAGCTACCACGGGCGGTGGGCGCGTGATCGGCGGCTGGTTTGCAGGTGCTTGGCCATCTGCAAAACCCGTTCCGGACCCTTTTCCGCACCGGCCCACTGGCCGTAAAATACCTGCTTGCCTTGCCGCTGGTCCGGTTTACTAAAAATCGTTTACAGCTACCGCGGCGTCCCCTTTCTACACTGTTTTTATGGTCGCCCCTGCAAACTGGCGCAGACGGCTGTTGCATGCGGCGCTGACGGCGGGAATGTGCTGCCCGCTGGCTACCGCGCTTGCCGACACGCTGGCTGCGTCCCCCCTTCCCAATTCGATGCCCGCCCAGGGCGCGCCGGTGCTTGTGGCACGCGGCATCGGCGTACTGTCCCCGGTACAGCCGATCCCCGTGCGTCCGGCGCCGTCGATCGAATCGCGTGCCGTGCCCCTGGGCCCGCCGCCCTGCGGCTTGCGGGCCGCCGAGCCGGCCTTGGACACCAGCGTGCAAGGCACCGAGGACAGCGGCGACGAAGCAATTCCCGGTTTGAATACGGGCTTGTCGCAAGGCATGGAGGGCGGCGCGCTGGCTTGCGACGATCAGGTTGCGGGCGCGGCCGACGGCAATGCGCCGGACGACAGCGGCACGTCGGACAGCAGCGTGCCGGACTATTCCTTCGCGCTGGAAGAAAGTGACATACCCCGCATCCCCGTCGTGGTGATTTCGGGCGTGTCGCGCCCGACTCGCCCGTGGTTTTCATCGGTCAGCGGCCAGGACGGCCTGCGTTACGGCGGCGACCGCAATTGGGTCTACCGCAACACCGCCGGCCCGTCGCTGACGGTGGGCAACATCAACGCCAACGCCCCCGCGTGGGGCAGCACCGCCCCGGTGGGCGGCTTGCAGATCGCCAATTGGGCCGGGTCGGCCGCCACCGTGCCGGAGGGCAGCTTTGGCTATTCGTCGTCGGTGGGCAAGCTCAACCGCATGGACCCCGCCGCCAGTTCAGGCGCGGTGGACTATGGCGCGTCGGTCGGCATGGGCAGCGTGCGCTACGGCCTGACGCCCGCGCTGACCGTCGAAGGCCAGATGCAAAGCGCCCCGTCGCTGACCACGCGCGGCATGGGCACCACCTATGCCGCTGGTGAATACGGCACCTTCCAGGCCGGCGCCACGCAAAGTTCGTTCGACGCGTCCAACGCCTGGCGCTACCGCTTCGGCTACAACGTCGAGGTCGCGGACGCCGTCAACCTGGGCTACACGAACGAGCAGATCGGCGCGGGCTTTGGCGACCTGTCCAATTACTCCGGCGGCGTGGCCGCGGCCCCGCAATCGCGCAACACGCTGTCGGCCGGTGTGCCGATCCAGGGCTGGGGCACCTTCAGCGGCACCTATTCGGGCCTGCACGAAGGCTCGGTGCTTGCCGAGCAGCGCGTGGGGCTGACCCACAGCATGTTCGTCGCGCCCAAGGTCAAGCTGGCCGTGGGCGCCGACCGCGACATCGTGTCGGGCAACTATGAATGGCGGGCCAACCTGAGCATGCCGGTGGACACCTTCATGCGCGGCACGTGGCTGAGCTGGTAGCAGGCCGCAAGCCGGACGGAAATATCCCCCTGAAACAGGCGCCCGGAAATTGCGGCTTAAAATCCCTGCCATGATGCTTCCGGCCTACCCCCATGTCTGACGCGCGCGCCCTGGGCGTACTACAGCGCGTTTTCGGTTACGAATCCTTCCGCGGCGACCAGCAAGCCATTGTCGAACAAGTGATCGACGGCGGCGACGCGCTGGTCCTGATGCCCACGGGCGGAGGGAAATCGCTCTGTTACCAGATTCCGTCGCTGGTGCGTGAAGGCACCGGCATTGTCGTGTCGCCCCTGATTGCGCTAATGCAGGACCAGGTCGACGCCCTGACCGAATTGGGCGTGCGCGCCGCGTTCCTGAACTCCACGCAGGACTGGCGCGTGGCCCGCGACGTCGAACAGGCGTTTCTGGCCGGCGAGCTGGATCTGCTTTACGTCGCCCCCGAACGGCTGCTGACCGACCGCTGCCTGCAACTGCTGGAACGCGGCCGCATCGCCCTGTTCGCCATTGACGAAGCGCATTGCGTGTCGCAGTGGGGCCATGATTTCCGGCCAGAATACCTGGGCCTGTCCATGCTGCACGAGCGCTGGCCCGATGTGCCACGCATCGCGCTGACGGCCACGGCCACGGCCGAGACCCGGACCGAGATCGCCCAACGCCTGTCGCTGGACGACGCCCGGCACTTCGTGTCCAGCTTCGACCGCCCCAACATCCGCTATCGCATCGTTGAAAAGAACGAAGTGCGCAAGCAGCTGCTGGAGATGATCCGCACGGAACACCAGGGCGAGTCCGGCGTGGTGTACGGCCTGTCGCGGGCGCGGGTCGAGGAAACCGCCGAATTCCTGTGCAACCAGGGCATTGACGCCATGCCGTATCACGCGGGGCTCAGCCCGCAGGTGCGCGCCGCCAACCAGTCCCGGTTCCTGCGCGAAGACGGCGTGGTCATGGTGGCCACCATTGCCTTCGGCATGGGCATCGACAAGCCTGACGTGCGTTTTGTGGCGCACATCGACCTGCCCAAATCGGTTGAAGGCTACTACCAGGAAACCGGCCGGGCCGGCCGTGATGGGCTGCCCGCCACGGCGTGGCTGGCTTACGGCCTGCAAGACGTGGTGCAACAGCGCCGCATGATCGATGAATCCCCCGGCGACGAATCCTATCGCCGTCGGCTGGGTCAACAGCTGGACGCGATGCTGGGCCTGTGCGAAACGGTGGAATGCCGGCGCGTGCGGCTGCTGGCGTACTTTGGCCAGCACATTACCGCCTGCGGCAACTGCGACGTCTGCCTGGAACCGCCGCAAGCCTGGGATGGCACGGTGGCCGCGCAGAAAGTGCTGTCCGCCGTTTACCGCTTGTGGAAAGAACGCGGCCAGCGCTATGGCGCGGGCCACATCATCGACATTCTGCGTGGCAAGGTCACCGACCGCACCAAGCAGCACGGCCATGAAACGCTAAGCGTGTTCGGCGTGGGCGAAGACCTTAGCGATACCGCGTGGCGCGGCGTGTTGCGCCAGCTGCTGGCGCAAGGCTTGTTGACGGTCGACAACGAAGGCTTCGGCACCCTGGCCCTGACCGAAGGCAGCCGCGCGGTGCTCAAGGGTGAACGCCAGCTGATGCTGCGCCGCGAATCCGAAAAGAAAACGCGGTCGGGCAAGACCAGCAGCGGGCGGCCCAAGGCAGCGGCTATCGACCTGCCGGCCGAACTGCAACCCGTGTTCGAGGCGCTGCGCGCCTGGCGCGGCGAAGTGGCCAAGAGCCACGGCGTGCCGGCCTATGTCATTTTCCATGACGCCACGCTGCGTGAAATTGCCCTGGCGCAGCCAGAGTCCATGGACGCCCTTAGCCACATCAGCGGCGTGGGCGCACGCAAGCTGGAAGCCTACGGCGAAGAAATCCTGCAACGCGTGGCCAAGCCAGTGCTGTAAGGGCCCGCCCCCCCCCGGGGGAGCGCTCCTTTTCCAGGCGCCCCGCCCCACGCCCCGCGCCTCAAGCCTCAATACGACGGCGGCGGCAACAGCGGCACCGGCGGACGTTCTTTGCCGAACACCGACCGGTACGCCAGGATGTTGAACACCAACACCACCGGAATGCCCACGACCGCGCCCGCCATGACCAGGCGCATCGACCCCAGCGCGCCCGCGCCATCCCACAGCGTCATGTCGTCCAGAATCAGGTACGGGAACAGGCTGTAGGCCAAGCCGCTCAACATCAGCAGGAACAGCGCCACGCACAGCACGAAGGGCAACCAGCTGAAGCGGTCGGCGCGGCCGGGCAGGCGCGTCAGCAGCATTTCGGCCGCCACGTAGCCTGCCAGCATCAGCACCCACACCGTGGCGGCCAGGCTCAGGTGCGCGATGTTGCTCCATTTGTAGAAGATGCCGGCATTGGCCAGGCCCAGCGTTACGGCAATGGCCACCATGCCCACCGCCGTCCAGCGGATGGCGTGGCGCGCCCAATAGGCGGCGCGGCGTTGCAAATCGCCGTCCACGCGCATGACCAACCACGATGCACCCAGCAGCACATAGGCGGCTACCGCGCACAGGCCGACGAACATGGCGAACCAGCCGTAGCCCGCATCGGACTGATAGCCCGTGGCGATGCGCCCCAGCAGCATGCCCTGCCCGAACGCCGTGATGAGGGAGCCCGCCCAAAAGCCGAAGATCCAGCGCGGCTTCATTTCGTTGCGCGCGCGGATGCGGAATTCAAACGACACGCTGCGCAGCACCACGCCCAGCACCATGAACGTCAACGGCCCGTACAGCTTGCCCAGCACCGCCCCCCACGCAAACGGGAATGCCGAGGCGAACAGCCCCATGCCCAGCAGCAACCAGAATTCGTTGGCATCGCGCCACGGGCTCAACAGCGACATCATGCGGCCGCGCTCGTGTTCGGGCGCCAGTTGCAGCAGGATGCCCACGCCCAGATCGAAGCCGTCCAGGACCATGCCCGCGGCAATCACCACGAACAACAGGCCCATGAAGGCCAACGGCATCCAGAAAGAAGGGTCTTCGGGGCTGAGCCCCTGCGATGCGGCCAGCATGGCGATCATGGCGAGCCTCCGCCCAATTTACGTACCGGCACCACCCCATAGCGGGCGGCGTGAAACAGCATGCCCGTGAACGCGGCCAGCAGCAGGGCATACAGCAGGCCATAGCCCATCAGCCCGTAGAGCACCGTGCTGGACGGCATCTGCCCCAGCACTTCGGATTGCGTGATGGTGCCGTTCACCACGAAAGGTTGCAGGCCGATGATCGACACCCACCAAGTGGCCACCACGGCGATTCCGCCCGAAAACATCATGCCGCACAGCACGCGCTGCCACCACACGGGCAGCGTCGACGGGTCCAGCCCGCGCCGGAACGTCCACAGGAACGTCACGCACGCCACGGCCAGCATCAACAGCCCCGCCGCCACCGCCACCCGCAGCGACCAGAACGTCAAGGCCACCGGCGGCAACATGCCGGAATACTTGTCCAGGCCCCGGTAGGTGCCGTCGGCGTTGCGATGCAGCCAGCGGCCACCGGCATTGTGAATGGTGATGTCGGACACGTTGGTGTGGGCGCGCGCATCCGGCCAGCCAAACAGCACCAACTGAGGTTCGGCGCCGCTTTCCCAGAAGCCGGCGGCGGCGGCGGCCTTGGCCGGTTGCAGCTTGGCCACCATCTGGCCCGCGCCGGTGGCCACGGGAATTTGAAGGATCGCGGCCAGCACGGCGATGACCAGCGCGGTCTTGAAGGCATTGCGTTCGCCATCGCCCAGCGGACGGCGCAGCGCCTGCAATGCCGTCACGCCCATCATCAGGAACGAGGCAGCCAGCGCCGCGCCCACCGCCACCACGGCCATGCGCCAGCCCAACGACGGGTTCAGCACCACGGCCACCCAGTCGTAGACCTGGTAGCGGCCATCAACCAGGATCGCGCCGTCGGGTGTCTGCATCCATGACTGCAAGGCCAGCACCCAGAACACCGCCACCAACTGGCCCACGGCCACCATCAGCACGGCCAGGGTATGGGCGCCGTCGGACACCCGGCGCTGCCCGAACAACATGACGCCCAGGAAGCAGGATTTCAGGATGAATACCGACAGGATGCCGTAGCCCAGCAGCGGGCCGGCCACGTTGCCGATCTTGTCCATCAGGCCCGCCCACAGGCTGCCTATCTGGATCAGCACGGGCACGCTGGCCGCCAATGTCAGGACGAAAGCCAGCGCAAAAATGCGCACCCAGAACCGATAGGCGGCGGTCCAGCCGGGGCGGCCGGACCAGCGGGCGCGCACTTTAAAAAACAGAAGCACCCAGGCAAGCGCCAGGGAAACCGCCAGGAAAAGCGCCAGAAAGCTCAGGCTGGCCACGAACTGCGCACGGGCCAGGGAAAGGGTGGATATATCCATGATGGCCCGTAGTGTAGAGCCAGTTACAAGGCTGTGGGGACAGTTTGAAACCGGTTGCAGAGGGTTCAAAAAGGCCCCTGTTGCGGAACGTGGCAAAATTGACGCTTTGTCGCCGCTTTTTCCTATTCTTTCAAGAATGACCTCCGCCACGACGCCGACCCCTGCTGCATCCAATTTCCTGCTCAACATCGTCCAGGACGACCTCGAAGCCAACCGCTTCCAGGGCAAACGCTGGGCGGGCAAGCCTGGCCCGGCCGCCGTGCAGGAACAGGGCGACCCGGACCCGGCCCGCATCCGCACGCGCTTTCCGCCGGAGCCCAACGGCTACCTGCACATCGGTCACGCCAAGAGCATCTGCGTGAACTTCGGCTTGGCGCGCGACTTCGGCGGTGTCTGTCATCTGCGCTTTGACGACACCAACCCCGAAAAGGAAGACCAGGAATACGTCGACGCCATCATCGAAGCCGTGCGCTGGCTGGGCTTTGACTGGAAGGCCGCCGATGGCAAGGAAAACCTGTACTTCGCCAGCGACTACTTCGGCTATATGTACGAATTCGCCGAAGCCCTGGTCGAAGCCGGCCATGCCTATGTCGACGAGCAAAGCCCCGAGGAAATCCGCGCCAACCGTGGCACGCTGACCGAGCCGGGCACCGATTCGCCGTGGCGCAACCGCCCCGCCGCTGAATCGATCGCCCTGCTGCGCGAGATGCGCGACGGCAAGCATCCCGACGGCAGCCTGGTGCTGCGCGCCAAGATCAACATGGCTTCGCCCAACATCAATTTGCGCGATCCGGTCATGTACCGCGTGCGCCATGCCACCCACCACCGCACGGGCAACCAGTGGTGCATCTACCCCATGTACAGCTGGGCGCATCCGGTGGAGGACGCGCTGGAAGGCATCACGCACAGCGTCTGCACGCTGGAATTCGAAGATCAGCGTCCGTTCTACGACTGGATCCTGACGCGCCTGGCCGAACTGGGCAAGCTGGCCCAGCCGCTGCCGCACCAATATGAATTCGCCCGCCTGAACCTGAGCTACGTCGTCACCAGCAAGCGCAAGCTGTTGCAACTGGTGCGCGAAGGCCACGTCGACGGCTGGGACGACCCGCGCATGCCGACCATCTTCGGCCTGCGCCGCCGTGGCTACACGCCAGCCTCGATCCGCCTGTTCTGCGACCGCACCGCCGTGTCCAAGTCCGATTCGCGCATTGACTACAGCCTGCTTGAGCAAGCCGTGCGCGACGACCTCGACCCCATCGCGGCCCGCTCGGTGGCCGTGCTAGACCCGATCAAGCTGGTCATCACGAACTACCCCGAAGGCCAGTCCGAGCCCTGCACCGCGCCGCGCAACCCGCACGACCCGGAAGCCGGCGTGCGCGAATTCCCGCTGTCGCGCGAACTGTGGATTGAACGCGACGACTTCCGCGAGGAAGCGCCCAAGAAGTACTTCCGCCTGTTCCCGGGCAACACCGTGCGCCTGAAGTACGGCTACGTCGTGCGCTGCACCGGCTTCACCAAGAACGAAGCCGGCGAAATCGTCGAAGTGCAGGCCGAATACCTGCCCGAGACCAAAAGCGGCACGCCGGGCGCGGACAGCGTCAAGGTCAAGGGCAACATCACCTGGGTCAGCGCGGCCCACGCGGTGCCTGCCCAGATCCACCTGTACGACCGCCTGTTCGCCGATGCGCGTCCCGACGGTGGCGACAAGGACTTCCTGACCTGCCTGAACCCGAACTCCAAACAGACCGTCACGGCCTGGCTGGAACCCGGCACCGTCGCCACGCCAGGCGCCACCTGGCAGTTCGAACGCCTGGGTTATTTCACGGCCGACCTGAAGGAATCCACGCCTGACGCGCCGGTGCTCAACCGCATCGTGACCCTGCGCGATTCCTGGGCGCAAGGCTAAGCCGCCGCGCCACGCCGCCACGCGTGCGTAACACGGAAAAAGGCGCCTTCGGGCGCCTTTTTCTTTCGTCTTCCCCCCTGCGCACCCCACCCCGGCGCGGGTTATCATGCCCGACATCCCGCAGCCGGTTACGCGCGCCGTTTTCTGGCGCCCGGACCGCCAGCCACAATCAAGATGAATACTGAATCGCTAGCCCTGGACTTCAAAAGCGCCACCCTTTATGCCATTCGCGTGGTTCTGCACAGCGCGGACCCCGAACGCCTCGCCGCCGCGCTGGCCAAGCGCATGGCGGATGCCGGCAGCTTTTTTGAAAACGAACCCGTGGTCATCGACGCCAGCCGCGTCGAAGACGCCATCGACTGGCCGGCGCTGGTTGCCGCGCTGCGCGCGCACAACCTGCCCGCCATCGGCGTGGTGGCCGAAGGCGCCAACCTGAAGGCCGCGCGCGACGCCGGCCTGGCACCGGTTGAGCTTTCCACCCCGCCCGCGCGCCCTGCCCCCGTGGTGGACACCGCGCCGCCCAATGATGTGTCGACGCCCGTGCCGTCGGTGCCGGCCGCGGCCGTTGAAACCGCGCCCGTCCCCACGGATACCTCGGCGGCGGACAGCGCAGCCACGGATAACGCAGCCACGGATAGCGCTGCGGCTGACACGCCCGTCAAGCCCACGTCCGCCGAGCCGATGCCCGCGCGCGAAGCCAGCAGCACCACTTCTGCCCCCACCCCCACGCAGGCCGCGCCGCATTCGGCATCGGCGCTGGTCATCACCAAGCCGCTGCGATCGGGCCAGCGCGTGTACGCGCGCCACACGGACCTGGTCGTGATCGGCATGGTCAGCCAGGGTGCCGAAGTCATTGCCGACGGCAACGTGCACGTCTACGGCCCGTTGCGCGGCAAGGCCATGGCGGGCGCGCGCGGCGATACCTCGGCGCGCATTTTCACGACGCATCTGGACGCGGAACTGCTGGCTGTGGCCGGCGTGTACCGCGTGGTGGAAGACAAGCTTGACCGCACGTTGCAAAACCAGCCGGCGCTGGTTCGCCTGGATGGCGACACGCTGCGAATCGAGGCCCTGAAAAGCTGATCGGACGATGGCAAGGCGGCGTGCGCGCACGCCACGCACATCGTCCGGAACCTCAGGTCTCAACACATTCTGTAAGAAGCCTTACATGGGCTTTTTGCTTTACGATAACGCGATTTATTCGAACATAAGGGTTTGATCGTCATGACACGCATTGTTGTGGTGACTTCCGGCAAAGGCGGCGTGGGTAAAACCACGACGAGCGCCAGTTTTTCCGCGGGCCTCGCGATGCGGGGCCACAAGACCGCTGTCATCGACTTCGATGTCGGCCTGCGCAATCTCGACCTCATCATGGGCTGCGAGCGTCGCGTGGTGTACGACTTCGTCAACGTGATTCAGGGCGAAGCCACCCTCAACCAGGCGCTGATCAAGGACAAGCAGCTTGAAAACCTGTTCATCCTGCCCGCCTCGCAAACGCGCGACAAAGACGCGCTGACGCAGGAAGGCGTGGAAAAGGTCATCAACGACCTGAAGGAAATGGGCTTCGAATACATCGTCTGCGACTCGCCGGCCGGTATTGAAACGGGCGCGCTGATGGCCGCTTATTTCGCCGACGACGCATTGGTCGTGACGAACCCGGAAGTCTCGTCGGTACGCGATTCCGATCGCATCCTGGGCATCCTGGCGGCCAAGTCCAAGCGCGCGGTGGACGGCGGTGAACCCGTCAAGGAATTCCTGCTGCTCACGCGCTACAACCCCAAGCGCGTGGTCGACGGCGAGATGCTGTCGCTGGGCGATATCGAAGACATTCTGCGCATCAAGCTGATCGGTGTCATTCCCGAATCGGAAGCCGTGCTGCAAGCCTCCAACCAAGGCCTGCCGGCGATCCACCTGAAAGAGACCGACGTCTCCGAAGCGTACAAGGACGTCGTGGCCCGTTACCTTGGCGAAGACAAGGCCCTGCGCTTTACCGATTACGAAAAGCCCGGTTTCCTGAAACGCCTGTTCGGAGGCAAGTAAGCAATGTCCTTCCTGTCGTTTCTGCTTGGTCAAAAGAAAACTTCCGCGTCCGTCGCCAAGGAACGGTTGCAGATCATCCTGGCCCACGAGCGGGGCCGCGGCGACTCGCCCGACTACCTGCCGCAGCTGCAGCAGGAACTTATCGCCGTGATTTCAAAGTACGTGAAGATCAACCCCGAAGACATCAAGGTGCACCTGGAACGCCAGGACACGCTGGAAGTGTTGGAAGTGAAGATCGAGATGCCGCAGAACGAAACGTGATGCGGCGGTCGCGCCGCTTTGCCGGCGCGAATCGCATCTTGGTCACGGCCAAAAAAAAGCCCGGCATTGCCGGGCTTTTTGCTGCTGGGCAGCGTTTAGTGCTTGCCGACCTGATCGCCGATCACGCCGCCGATCGCCGCTCCACCCACCGTACCCAGGACCCCGCCGTTGGTGATGACGGCGCCTGCGACGCCGCCCAAAGCGGCCCCGCCCACCGTGCTCTTTTGACGATGGCTCATGCCATCCCAGGACGAGCAGCCTGCCATGGCGGCGGTCATTGCGAGTGCGACACAGATTTTGGAAAGAGATGCGATTTTCATGATGAGGCTCCTATTCTTATCCCCGGGGCCGCACCATGGACCTGACGCGAGCGCGCGATCCCCATATGGGTTTAGAAACTTCAGGATCTCAAAATATCCCCGCAAGCGGTGTTAGGTTTGCCCAGGAATTGTGTCAAACAGCGAGAGAATAATTGCGCGCCCCAGGGACGATGTTGCAGGGCGCGTCGGCTATTTGACGAGACGTAACACCTCGCGAAAACGGGGATGTTCGCAAGTTTGCATCCATTCGAATATCGCCATTTCCGATGTGACGATATCCGCGCCATGTGCCCGCGCGCGGCGCAGCGCGGCGTGGTGGTCCGACGGCTTGCGCGAGCCCGCCGCGTCCGACACGAGCACCGCGTGATAGCCCATGTCGGCCAGGCCGATCACGGTTTGCAGCACGCAGATATGCGCCTCGCAACCGGCCACCAGAATGGTCTTGCGCGCGGCCGGCAGCCACGCTTCAAAGCCTGGTTCACGCGTGGAAGAAAAGTGCATCTTCTGAAAAGTGGACTGCACGATGCCGCGCAACGGGTCCACGGTGACGCCCAGCATCTTGCTGTGATGCTCGGTGGCGATGACCGGCACATCAAGCAAGCGCGCGGCCTGTGCGAGCTTGTGCGTGGTGTGCAGCACGGCCTCGTTGTCGTGAATGACGGGCATCAATCGGCCTTGCATGTCGACGATGAGGAACGTGGAATCGGAGGCTTGCAGCAGCATTGGGAATCTCCGGAAAGCCGGCAACGGAATAGAGGGGAACCGCAACGCGGCGCAGCCGAAGCGCGCGCGGGTTGCCTAATGATATAGCGGCGACCCGACCGGACAGGTTCAGCGTCTTGGCGACGGAGCGCCGCCGCTTGTCTTCGGTTCACAGCAAGGCACTGGACGCACGACGCAATTTTGAGTTCATCGCCGCGAAAAAAATCCCGGCGCGGGGGCCGGGATTCTTGGACTGAACAAGCTGATTGCTAATTCAGCACTTACTTCAGCACTTACTTCAGCGCTTACTTCAATGCCTTGTAGCGCAGGCGCTTGGGCTTGGCGCCTTCTTCGCCCAGGCGGCGCTTCTTGTCGGCTTCGTACTCTTGGTAGTTGCCATCGAAGAACACTACTTGCGAATCGCCTTCAAAGGCCAGGATGTGCGTGGCGATGCGGTCCAGGAACCAGCGATCGTGGCTGATGACCATGACGCTGCCGGGGAACTCCAGCAAGGCATCTTCCAGCGCGCGCAGCGTTTCAACGTCAAGGTCGTTGGACGGTTCGTCAAGCAGCAGCACGTTGCCGCCGGCGATCAGCGTCTTGGCCATGTGCAGGCGGCCGCGTTCGCCGCCGGACAGCTGGCCCACGACCTTGTTCTGGTCGCCGCCCTTGAAGTTGAAGCGGCCCAGGTAGGCGCGCGACGACATTTCGAACTTGCCCACGGTCAGGATGTCGGCGCCATCGGCCACCGCATCGAACACCGTCTTTTTGTCTTCCAGCGCATCGCGCGACTGGTCCACGTAGGCCAGCTTGACGGTTTGGCCGATGGTGACTTCGCCCGAATCCGGTTGCTCGCGGCCCGCGATCATGCGGAACAGCGTGGACTTACCCGCGCCGTTGGCGCCGATGATGCCGACGATGGCGCCGGGCGGGATCTTGAAGCTCAGGTTATCGATCAACAGGCGATCGCCATACGCCTTGCTGACGTTGTTGAATTCGATGACCTCGTTGCCCAGGCGCTCGCCCACGGGAATGAAGATTTCCTGGGTTTCGTTGCGCTTCTGGTATTCGTAGGACGACAGTTCTTCGAAGCGGGCCAGGCGAGCCTTGGCCTTGGCCTGACGGCCCTTCGGGTTCTGGCGCACCCATTCCAGTTCTTTCTTGATGGTCTTCTGGCGGGCAGATTCCGAGGACTCTTCCTGCTTCAGGCGGTCTTCTTTTTGCTCAAGCCACGAGCTGTAGTTGCCCTTCCAGGGGATGCCGTAGCCGCGATCCAGTTCCAGGATCCATTCGGCGGCGTTGTCCAGGAAGTAGCGATCGTGGGTCACGCCGACGACGGTGCCGGGGAACTTGTGCAGGAATTGCTCCAGCCATTCCACGCTTTCGGCGTCCAAGTGGTTGGTGGGTTCGTCCAGCAGCAGCATGTCGGGCTTGGACAGCAGCAGGCGGCACAAGGCCACGCGGCGCTTTTCACCACCGGACAGGTTGCCGACGATGGCGTCCCAGGGCGGCAGGCGCAAGGCGTCGGCGGCGATTTCCATCTGGTGTTCGATGTCGTCCGAACCGCTGGAGGCGGCGGCGGCGATGATGGCTTCGAGGTCGGCTTGTTCAGCGGCCAGCGCGTCGAAGTCGGCGTCCGGCTCGGCGTAGGCGGCGTAGACCTCGTCCAGGCGCTTCTTGGCGGTGACGACGGCGCCCAGGCCCTCTTCGACCGATTGGCGCACCGTGTGCTCGGGGTTCAGTTGCGGTTCCTGCGGCAGATAGCCGATGTTCAGGCCCGGCATGGGAATGGCTTCGCCTTCGATCTCTTTATCGACGCCCGCCATGATCTTCAGCAGCGTCGACTTGCCCGAGCCGTTCAGGCCCAGCACGCCGATCTTGGCGCCAGGAAAAAACGAAAGCGAGATGTCACGCAGGATCTGCCGCTTGGGCGGCACGATCTTGCCGACGCGGTTCATGGTGTAGACGTATTGGGCCATGGGCTCGTATAGGGAAAGAAAGCTGATGAACCGTCGATTGTAGGCCGGAACCCTGACAGGCGTGCGTCAGGAGCGGAACGTCGGGGTTACCCCCCGTTCTCCGCTCCGGCTCTCCGTCCCTGTCACTGCCCAAGTCGCTGCTCGGGTCACTGCCCCTTCGTCGCCCCTTCGTCGCCCCTCTACCCTCGCCGTGCCCCCAGGCGCGGGGTACGCATCTGCGCCAGCATGACCCCGGCCAGCGCCAGCACGCCGCCCACGATATGGAACAGATGCGGCTTTTCGTCCAGGAACACCGAAGCGATGGCCACCGTGCCCACCGGCATCAGGTTCAGGAAAATGCTGGCCCGGTTCGGGCCCAGGTGCTTGACCCCCTGCATCCACAGGAAAGGCGCAAACAGGGACGGAAATATCGCGGCGTACAGCACCAGGGGCACGTTGTCGGCATTCAGCGGCGACGGCGCGGCCATCAGGAATGCCGGCAACTGGAACAGCACCCCAAAACCAATCTGCACGTACAGCGACACCCACGGGCCCACCGGCAAGCCCCAGCGACGCAGCAGCACGCCATACAGCGCATAGGCCAGCGCGGCCATGCCCATCAGCAGGTCACCCGGGTTGGCGCCCACGGACAGCAGCCGCGCGGGGTCGCCTTCGCCGATCAGCAGGGCCAGGCCGGCCAGCGACACCACGCCGCCCAGCATTGCCATCAGCGTGGGCCGCTGGCGCAGCACCACCGTACCCACCGCGATGGTCAAGAGCGGGATCATGGCGGTGATGATGCCCATATTGGTGGCGGTGGTGCTGGACGCGGCCACATAGGCCAGGCCTTGGTACAGCGCCATGCCCAAACCGCCCAGCACCGCGAACTTGGGCAGGTACGGCAGGATCAGGCGGCGTTGCGTCCACACGCCTCGCAATGCGAACGGCGTCAGCACGGCGCCGGCCAGCGCCCAGCGGTAAAAGCCGATGACGGCGGGCGAAATCACGCCGGCGGCCATCTTCGTGACGATCATGTTGACGGACCAGATCAGGGCAGCCAACAGCGGAAACAGCAGGTAGCGGGCGGGAACGGCGGAAGGGTCGGATCGCGACATGGATGGGTGATGCGAAAGAGGAATATAAGAACAGGGCGCAAGTGTAGGGCCTGTCCGAATGACGGTGTGCCGTTGCCGCGGTACGCCATCGGGATACGGCCGCGGGTCGGGCATTGCCGGTGGAACAAAGGCTGAAAGCAGGACGCCGGCAAGGACATTGAGCCGCCGGCCCGCGCGGGCCTGACAGCCTTGTAACGCCGCGTCATCCAAGCGCCTGATGCAAGGCAGCGCCGATCGCGCGACAATAGCGCCTGACTTTACGTATCTTGCCGTGCCGTCGCGGCTTCATCGCGCCCAGGAACCCTCTTCATGTCCGCCTCAGCCACTCCCCCAGCCTCCGTCACCCACTTCAGCACGTCCGAGCTGGACATGCTGGCCAAGACCGCCGACGCCCTCAGCGCGTATCTGGGCAAGCCGGTGCTGGCCGAAGTCATCCTGGGCGACGAAGGCACCGAGTGGGTCACCTATGGCGTGCCGATGGACGAAGGCGCGGAAGCGGACGAAGAGCAGACTCACGTCCAGATGGGCGGCGCGGGCTCGCGCCTGCTGGGCAATCGCGGCGGCCTGCCGCATGCCGATGACGACACCTACGACTGCCTGTACCTGTGGGCCGTGCAGATTTCGCTGAACGAAGGCGAACGCTTCATCAAGCTGGATCACGACGGCGAAGAATCCGCGTGGTCCGACAACCTGGAAGACGTCCTGCCCTTTGCGCTGACCGAGGAACCGCAAGCGGACCCGAGCACGGACGACGCAGAGGATGAAGACGAGGACGAGGACGATGAGGACGACGACACGCCGTACGACTCGGTCCACGAACCCCGCCACTGATACCCGGCGGGGTCGGGTCCGGCCCGTGACGGCTTGGGCGCCATTGCAGCGCGCCCTTATCGTTCGGGCGCATCCTTCCTCAGGCGCGCCCTTCCTCTACCGCATGGCAGGCCACCACGGAAACCCCAGTCAACATGGCAACCGGCGCTTCGGCCCGGCAGCGGTCATTGGCGTGCGGGCAGCGCGGATGAAACGTGCACCCTGATGGCGGGTTCAGCGGATTGGGCACCTCGCCGGCCACCGCCGTGCGCGGCTTGCCCGCCCCGTTGATGTCCGGAATCGCCTCAAGCAGCATCCGCGTGTACGGATGCCTGGGCCGCGCAAAGAGTTCATCGCGTGGCGCCACTTCCACCATGCGGCCCAGGTACATCACACCCACCCGGTCGGCCACATGGTGCACCACCGCCAGGTTGTGCGAAATGAACAGATAGGTCAGCCCCAGCTTGCGTTGCAGGTCCTTCATCAGGTTCAACACCTGCGCCTGCACCGATACGTCAAGCGCCGATGTCGGTTCGTCGCACACCAGGAATTCCGGGTTCACCGCCAGCGCCCGCGCAATCGAGATGCGTTGACGCTGCCCGCCCGAAAACTGATGCGGATAACGCCCCTGATCAGCCGGGTCCAGCCCCACCTGCAACAGCAATTCACTGACGCGCGCCACACGTTCGGCGGGCGTCATGGTGGTGTGCGTCAGCATGGGTTCGGCGATGATGCGGCCCACGCGCCAACGCGGGTTCAGGCTGGCGTACGGGTCCTGAAAAATCATCTGCAAGCGCTTGCGCAGATTGCGGCCGCCCTTCTCCGACATGCGTGACAGCGGCTGGCCGTCGAAACGGATGTCGCCACGCGTCAGTCCGTACAAGCCCACCAGCATGCGCGCGACCGTGGATTTTCCACAGCCCGATTCGCCCACCAGCGCCAGCGTTTCACCGCGCGCAATGTCGAACGACACACCGTCGACGGCGCGCAGCATCACACGCGGCTTGCCCGCCAGCTTGCGTTCCAGCCACGGCGGCGACACGTCGAACCAGCGCGCGGCATCCTTTACTTCCACCAAGGGCGCGTTCATGCGGCCACCATCGCTTTGTCGTCATGCAACCAACAGGCCGCGCGGGACGTGCCCGCCGGCAGTAATTCGGGGCGCTCGGTCGCGCAGCGCGGCAGGCGCTGGCCGCAACGCGGATTAAACGCGCAGCCCGACGGAATGGCGTTCAGGCGCGGCATGCTGCCGTCGATCTGCACCAGCCGTTCCGTGTGCCCGTCCATTGACGGGATGGACCCCATCAACCCCGCCGTATAGGGATGGCGCGGCTTGTGGATCACGTCGGCCACCGGCCCGATCTCGGCCACGCGGCCCGCGTACATCACCGCCACGCGGTCGGCGGTTTCGGCGATGACGCCCATGTCGTGCGTGATCAGCATGACCGCCGTGCCGTGGTCGCGGCACAGGCGTTTCAGCAGTTCGATGATCTGCGCCTGGATGGACACATCCAGCGCCGTGGTGGGCTCATCGGCCACCACCAGCTTGGGCTCGGCCGCCAGCGCCAGCGCGATGACCACGCGTTGCCGCATGCCGCCCGAGAACTGATGCGGATAGTGGTCGATGCGTTCGCGCGCGGCCGGGATGCCGGTGGACGCCAGCAATTCCACCGCGCGGTTGCGCGCCTGCGACCACGTCATGTCCAGATGCGTGACGATGGTTTCGGCCAACTGCCGGCCCACCGTGTACAGCGGGTTCAGCGACGTCAAGGGGTCCTGGAACACCGCGCCGATTTCGCGGCCGCGCACGCGGCGCATCTGCTCGTCGGGCAGGTTGTCGATGCGGCGGCCCGCCAGCAGGATTTCGCCCGCCGCGATACGGCCCGGCGGTTCCAGCAGGCCGATGATGGAGGCGCCGGTCAGCGATTTGCCGGCTCCCGATTCGCCCACCACGCCCAGCACTTCGCCGGCCTGGATGGAAAAGGACACGTCGTCCAGGGCGCGTAGCGTGCCGCGGCGCGTGGGAAATTCCACGCGCAGATTGCGGACTTCCAGAAGTGCGCTCATGGTTACCTCAATTCAGCCGCGGGTTGAGCGCATCGCGCAGCCAGTCACCCAGCAGGTTGACCGACAGCACCAGCAGCACCAGCGCCGCGCCCGGGAAAATGGTGATCCACCATTCGCCGGAAAACAGGAAATCGTTGCCGATGCGGATCAGCGTGCCCAGCGACGGCGCGGTCGGCGGCACGCCCACCCCCAGGAACGACAAGGTCGCCTCGGTGATGATGGCGGTGGCCAGGTGCACCGTGGCCAGCACCAGCACCGGCCCCAGCACATTGGGCAACACGTGGCGGAACATGATGACGGGCGAGGCCACGCCGATCACGCGCGCCGCCTGCACGTATTCGCGGTTTTTCTCCACCAGCGTGGACCCGCGCACCGTGCGTGCGTACTGCGGCCAGCCGGCCAGCGCGATGGCGCCGATCAGCACGGGGAACGCGATCAGCTCGTGCATCTCGCGCGGCACGGCGGCACGCGCCACGCCATCGATCAACAGCGCGATCAGAATCGCCGGGAACGACAGCTGCACGTCGGCCACCCGCATGATGAACGCATCGATGCGCCCACCCGCATAGCCAGAAATCAGCCCCAGCACGATACCGATCAACATCGACAGCAGCACCGACGCCAGCCCGATCAGCAGCGACACGCGCGTGCCGTAGAGGATGGCGGAATACAGGTCGCGGCCCTGGCTATCCGTGCCCAGCAGGTAGGTGGCCTGGCCGTTGGCTTCCCAGGCGGGCGGCAGCAAGGCGTCCAGCAGTTCTACCGTAGTCAGATCGAACGGGTTGTGCGGCGCGACCCAGCCGGCGCCGAACGAGCCGATCAGCAGCGTCACCAGCAACAGGGTCGCGATGATGGCCACGGGCGCGCGGCGCCAGGCCCAGGCAATGTCGCTGTCCCACCAGCGTTTGAGTGCGGCGCGCATCAGTGAGCCCCCCCGGCGCGAGTCATCCCGGAACGCAAGCGCGGGTCGACGACGAAATAAAGCAGATCGACCACCAGGTTGATCACCACGAACACCAGCGCGATCAGGCACAGGTACGCGGCCATGACCGGCACGTCGGCAAATTGCACCGCCTGGATGAACAGCAGGCCCATGCCCGGCCACTGGAATACGGTTTCCGTGACGATGGCAAACGCGATGATGCCGCCCAGTTGCAAGCCGGTGATGGTGATGACGGGCACCATCGTGTTCTTCAGCGCGTGGCCAAAGTGAATGGCGCGGCGCTTCAGCCCCCGTGCGCGGGCGAACTTGATGTAGTCCGACCGCAGCACTTCCAGCATTTCAGAACGCACCAGGCGCAGCACCAACGTCATCTGGAACAACGACAAGGTGATGGACGGCAGGATCAGGTGCTTCCAGCCGGTGGCGGTGAACAGCCCCGACGTCCACCAGCCTACGGCGACGGTATCGCCCCGCCCGTAGCTGGGCAGCCAGCCCAGCTGCACCGAGAACACCAGGATCAGCAGGATGCCGATCAGGAAGGTGGGCAGCGACACGCCCAGCAAGGAACCGGCCAGCAGCAGCTGCGAAACCAGGCTGTTGCGCTTGAGCGCGGTGTACACGCCCAGCGGCACGCCCACCACCAGCGCCAGCAAGGCGGCCACCATGGACAGCTCCAGCGTGGCCGGCAGGCGGGACTTGAGCAAAGTGGAAACGGGTTCGCTCTGGCGCAGCGAAATGCCGAAATTGCCCTGCGCGGCGTTGGCCACGAAATGGCCGAATTGAACGATGGCGGGCTCGTTCAGGCCCAGGCGTTCACGCAGTTCGATGCGCTCGGCATCGGTGGCGTCCTGCCCCAGCATGATGGTGACAGGGTCGCCGACGTATTGGAAAAGCACAAAGGCCAGTAGCGCGACGGTGAGCATCACCGCTACGGCCTGCAACAGGCGGCGCAGTATGAAAGCAAACATAGGGGAACAACCAAAAACAGACGGCGCGCGCCGGGTGGGCGCCGCGCCGTCTGGTTAGCCGGGATCAGTCAACCTTGACCCAGTCGGCAACAAGGCGATTATCGGCACGGTGGATAACCGTGACGTTCTTGCGCATCGCCCAGGGGATGACCTGGTCATGCAGCGGGATGTGGCCGAAGTCCTTGGCGTGCCCTTGCAGCACGGTGATGATGTCGGCGTCGCGCTTGGCGGGATCGGTCTCGGTCTTGATGCGGTCGATGATGACGTCAAGTTCCTTGTTGCTGTAGCCGCCCAGGTTGTACATGCCGTCCGCGCCCTCGCCCTTGGTGCGGATCAGGTTCTGCAACGAGTACATGGCGTCGAACGTGGGCACGCCCCAGCCGAACAGGTAGGCGCTGGTGTCGAACGACTGCACCTTGGGGAAGTACGTGGAACGCGGCATGGCGTTCATCGTGGCCTTCACACCCACCTTGGCCCACATACCGACCACGGCCTGGCAGATGGCTTCGTCGTTGATGTAGCGGTTGTTGGGGCAGTCCAGCGTGAAGTTCAAGGTGCCGTCGTAGCCGGCTTCCTTGAGCAACGCGCGCGACTTTTCGGGGTCGTAGGGCACGCGCTTGTGCACCGATTCCGCCCAGCCATGCACCTGCGGCGCGATCATCGTGCCGGTGGGCGCGGACAGGCCGCGCATCACGGCGCGCTTGATGGCGTCCACGTCGATGGCGCGGTACAGCGCTTCGCGCACGCGGATGTCCTGGAACGGGTTCTTGCCCTTGATGTTCGAGTACTGCAATTCCGGACGCTTCTGGTCCAGGCCCAGGTAAATGGTGCGGTATTCGTTGCCTTCGACCACCTTCTGCGCCTGGCGCAAGCGCTCCAGATCCTGCGCGGCGGGGTCCAGCACGAAGTCGATTTCGCCGGACAGCAACGCGGCGGTGCGCGTGGCGTTCTGCTTGATGGGCGTAAACACCACCTCGGTCACGTTGCCGACCTTGCCGGCCTTGTTCCACCAGTCCTTGTTTTCTTCAAAGACGGTGCGCACGTCCACTTCGCGCGTCTTCAGCTTGTAGGGGCCGGTGCCGTTGGTGTTGCGCGCGCCAAAGGTTTCTTCTTTGTTGACGTAGTCCTGCGGCTTGGCGATGTTGTTCTTTTCGGACCAGGCCTTGTTCATGATGAACACGTTGGTCAGCTGGCGCAGCAGCACCGGGTTGGGCGCCGACGTTTCGATCTCGATGGTCAGGTCGTCGATCTTGCGCGCTTCCTTGATGCCGGTCGTGTAGGCCTTGTAGTTCGACGTGGGGGCCATGGCGCGGTGAATCGAGAACACCGCGTCGTCGGCGGTGAAGGCCGCGCCGTCATGGAACTTCACCCCGGGGCGCAGCTTGAAGCGATACAGCGTCGGCGACACCTGTTCCCATTCCGTGGCCAGGCGCGGCACCACCTTGAACGTCTTGTCGTAGTCCACCAGCGGCTCGTAGATGTAGCTGTTGGCGGCGATCGTCATGCCCTCGTTTTGCGAGTGCGGGTCGAACGTAAGGATGTCGCCTTGGGCGGCCCAACGGAAAGTCTTGGCCTGCCCGATCGAGGGCACAGCCACGGCGGCGGCGATCGCGATAGCAATCAAAGTGCGGCGCATAGGGGTTAACTCCTGACATTAGTCTGAATACCGGCGCCGAGTGTGCCTACGCGTAAGACCCCAGTCAATTCAGGGTTTATGCGTACCGTGGCCCCTTTTCACTGAGGGGGATCTATTAAGGGACGTATAAGCATGTAACAAAATTGTTGGGTCGAACAATGTTCGAGTGCGCGGATGCAACGTCCGCCATCACCGCCCCAATCACCGCGCACTTATTCCTCGGCGTCGATCGGCAGTTCCAGCGGCACGTGCTCGGTCATCAACACTTCCAGCATGTCGATCAGCAGCGCCGCCTTTTCTTCACCAAACGGCGCCAGCACGGCTTTTTGATGTTGCAACGCCTGTTCGCACAGGCCCGCGATCAGGTGGGTGCCCTTGGTGGTGATGCACACGCGCGTCTGGCGGCGGTCGGCCCGCACGCCGGTGCGCGCCACCAACCCCTCGGCCTCCATCCGCTGCACCACCTTGCTCAGCGTGGGTTGCTTGGTGATGGCCAGCACGGCCAGGGTGCCGATGGTTTCGCCGGGGCTGCCTTCCAGGCTGGCCAGCACCCGCCATTCCGTCACCGATAGCCCGGCCGCCTTGACCTGCATATGGAATTCGGCCGAGATGCGCTGGCTGGCCTGCGCCAGCAGGTATGCCAGATAGCCGTCAACGAAACGCGGCCCTGAAGTGCCGCGCCCCGTCAGTTGTGTGTCCCGCTGCTTGTCCAACCGCATGTTGCTTTGCTCCCACGCACCGGAATTCATGAATGGCCGACGGCCGAAAAAACGCATTGCACCACGACGGCGCAAACGCGCGCCATGATGCACGGCAATGCTGTTGCGCAGCACAGGGTATACCCCGAATCGCAACCCGTTTTTGCACCATGGCGGGGCCGAAAACCCGCCATGAAGCTAGAGAACAACCAGTATATACATCCTTGTTTTAGCGTGATATTTTTTGATTTCCATGAAATTTCATCTTTTTTGTTGACAGCTAAAACGTTGACTCCTAAAGTATTTTTCAGACGACAATTTCGTGGCACGACGATGCTGCACGGCAGCAAGGCTTGAGGACCGGTCATCCGGCCCCACCAGGAGTTCGAGATGGCTGAAAGGTCTTTCAAGAAAGAAGTCCAGCAGTTGCGCATCGGCGCCGGCGAAGAGTTTCGCGGCGAGGGCATTCTTGCCGTCACCAAAGCCTTGCTGCAATCGGGCGTGGGCTATGTGGCGGGCTATCAGGGTTCGCCCATTTCGCATTTGATGGATGTGCTGGCCGACGCCAACGACATCCTGCAAGAACTGGGCGTGCATTTCGAGGCCAGCGCCTCGGAAGCCACCGCCGCCGCGACCCTGGCGGCGTCCGTCATGTACCCGATACGCGGCGCGGTCACGTGGAAGTCCACCGTGGGCACCAACGTGGCGTCGGATGCGCTGGCCAACCTGGCATCGGGCGGCGTGACGGGCGGCGCGCTGGTCATCGTGGGCGAAGACTACGGCGAAGGCTCATCCATCATGCAGGAACGCTCGCACGCGTTCGCCATGAAGTCGCAGATCTGGCTGCTGGACCCGCGCCCCAACCTGGAAAGCATGGTCAAGGCCGTGGATGACGGCTTTGAATTGTCGGAAGCCAGCAAGACGCCGGTCATGCTGCAACTACGAATTCGCGGCTGCCACGTGCATGGCCGCTTCATTGCCAAGGAAAACAAGCGGCCCACGTTCTCGCTGGCGCAGGCGCTGGAAAGCCCGGCGCGCGACACCAGCCGCATCGTGCTGCCGCCCGCGTCCTTCCTGCACGAGCAGGAAAAAATCAAGGACCGCTGGCCCGCCGCCATCCGCTATATCAAAGAACACAAGCTGAACGAGCACTTTGACGGCGACCAGAACGACATCGGCCTGATCCTGCAAGGCGGCCTGTACAACGGCGTCATCCGCTCGCTGCAACTGCTGGGCCTGGCCGATAACTTCGGCAACAGCCGCATTCCGCTTTACGTCATGAACGTGACCTACCCCGTCATCGAAGACGAGGTCACGGAATTCTGCCGGGGCAAGCGCGCAGTGCTGCTGCTGGAAGAAGGCCAGCCGGATTACATCGAACAGAACCTGCACGCCGTGCTGCGCAAGGCGGGTATCGACACGCACCTGTCCGGCAAGGACGTGTTGCCGATGGCGGGCGAATACACCACGCAAGTGATGCGCGACGGCCTGCGCGAATTCTTGAAGCGCCATCGTCCTGAATCGCTACAGACGCATGCGGCGGTGGCGGTGGATGCGGTGGCCCAGGCCCAAGCCCAAGCCCAAGCCCCCAGCAGCCAACTTGAAATCACCGAAGTCGCGCGTCTGAAGCCTGCGGCAAAGCTCGTCGAGCAACCGATCACCTTCCACAAGCAGGTGGACGGGCTGGCCTCGGTGGTGCCACCGCGCCCTGCCGGCTTCTGTACGGGCTGCCCCGAACGCCCGATCTTTTCCGCGCTGACGCTGGCCCAGGAAAAGCTGGGGCAGCATCACATTTCGTGCGACATCGGCTGCCACCTTTTCTCCATCCTGCCGCCCTTCAACCTGGGCGCCACCACCATGGGCTACGGCCTGGGCGCCTCCAGCGCGGCGGCGTTCAATGTGCCCGCCGCCAAGCGCCCCATTTCCATCATGGGCGACGGCGGCTTCTGGCATAACGGCTTGTCGTCCGGCATCGGCAACGCGGTATTCAACAAGTACGACGGCGTCATCGTCATCGTCGACAACTTCTATGCGTCGGCGACCGGCGGGCAGGACATTTTGTCGTCGCGTGCCGACAACCCCGACCGCTCCACCAACAACCCCATCGACCACGCCGTGCGCGGCGTGGGCGTGAAGTGGGTGCGCACGCTGGACCGCACCTACGACGTGGCCAAGGTGCGCGCCACGATTGAAGAAGCGCTGACCACCGACATCAAGGGTCCGAAGGTCATCATCGCGCAGTCCGAATGCATGCTGAACAAGCAGCGCCGCATCAAGCCGCTATTCAACAAGGCCGTCAAGGAAGGCCGCCGCGTGGTCAAGGAACGCTTTGGCGTGGACCCCGACGTGTGCACGGGCGACCACGCCTGTATCCGGCTGTCCGGCTGCCCATCGCTGTCCATCAAGGACAGCGGCGACCCCTTGAAGGAAGACCCGGTAGCGCACGTGGAAAGCAGCTGCGTGGGCTGCGGCAACTGCGGCGAAGTGGCCCATGCCGCCGTGCTGTGCCCGTCTTTCTATCGCGCCGATATCGTGCACAACCCCACCGGCACCGACCGCTTCCTGGCACGCATGCGCGGCGCCGTGATCGGTTTCCTGCAACGCCGCCGCGCCGCGCGCCTGGCCCAATACGCCCTGTAAGGACTAGCCCTTCATGAACCCGCCGGCAATGCAGCAAGGCAACCCCATCAAGATCGCCATCCTGGCCATGGGCGGCCAGGGCGGCGGCGTCCTGGCCGACTGGATCGTCGACATGGCCGAACACGCCGGCTGGTGGGCGCAAACCACATCGGTGCCCGGGGTTGCGCAGCGCACCGGCGCCACCATCTACTACCTGGAACTGCTGCCCGAAGCGGACGTGGCGCGCGCCGGACGCCCGCCCGCGTTGGCCTTGATGCCCACCCCCGGCGACGTGGATCTGGTCGTTGCCGCCGAACTGATGGAAGGCGGCCGCGCCATCCAGCGTGGCCTGGTCACGCCGGAACGCACGGTGTTGCTGTCCTCGTCGCACCGCAGCTACGCCGTCAGCGAAAAGTCCGCGCCCGGCAACGGCATTGCCGACCCCAACAAAGTGCTGGAAGCCGGCCGCGCCGCCGCCAAGCGCTTCCTGTGCTTCGACCTGCAAGACCTGGCCGACCGCGCCGGCAGCGTCATCAGCGCCAGCCTGTTCGGCGCGGTGGCCGGCAGCGGCGCCCTGCCCTTCACGCGCGACGACTACGAGGCCACCGTGCGCCGCGCGGGCCTGGGCGTGGACGCCAGCCTGCGCGCCTTTGCGCTGGGCTTTGACGCCGCCCATGCCGCGCCCGCCCAACCCGCCGCCATCGACCTGACGCGCCCGGTGGCCGACGTGCCCGAACGCGCCGCCAGCCCGAAGACGCAAGCGCTGCTGGACACCATCAAGCGCGACTTCCCCGCCTGTGCGCAGCCCATGCTGACGGCCGGCGTGCGCCGCCAGCTGGAATTCCAGGACGCCGCCTACGCCGCCGACTACCTGCGCCACATGAAAGCGCTGCGCGACCTGGACGCCCAACACGGCGGCGACGCCCAAGGCTGGGCGCTGACCTGTGCCGCCGCGCGCTACGTGGCCACGGCCATGGCCTACGACGACGTGATCCGCGTGGCCGACCTGAAAACGCGCGGCACCCGCTTTGAACGGGTGCGAAACGAAGTGGGTGCACGGCCGGACCAACTGGTGATGACGACCGACTACATGCACCCGCGCCTGGAAGAAATCTGCGGCACGATGCCCACGCGCATGGGCCGCTGGCTGGAAGGGTCCAAGGCCTTCGGCGGCTTTGTGGAACGCCGCCTGGGCAAAGGCCGCCTGATGCAAAGCGGCACGCTGGGCGGCTTCCTGATGCTGTATTCGCTGGCCGGCATGCGCCGCTTTCGCCGCCGTACGTTGCGCCATCAAATCGAATCGGAAGGCTTGCGGCAATGGCTGGACCTGATTGCCCGGCTGGCGCCGCGGGACTACGCGCTGGCGGTTGAAACTGTTAACTGCCGGCGCCTGGTCAAGGGTTATAGCGATACGCACGTGCGCGGCGGCGGCAAGTATCGCCAGCTGATCGCGGCGGCGGCACAGCTGGTGGGCCGCCCCGATGCGGCCGAGACGCTGCGCACGCTGCGCGAGACCGCGCTGGCCAACGAAAGCTGCGCCCCGATGGAACGCCAGATGGCCGAGAAGCTGGCCGAAAAGCTGGCGGCCTGATCCCGCTACCCGAATACCGGAATACCGGAATACCGAAAGAGACAAACGCCGTGCAGACACTGAAACTGATCGTCCGGGAAGTCCGGCAAGAATCGCCGTTGATCCGTTCCTTCCGGCTGGCGCGCGAAGATGCCGGGCCGCTGCCCGCCTTCGGCCCCGGCGCGCATCTGAAAGTCACCGTGCCCGGTGTGCATGAACCGCGCTGCTATTCGCTGGTGCAGCTGACGCCCGACGCCGGCCAGTTCGCGCAGCCCACCGAATACCGGCTGGGCGTGCGGCTGGAAGAAACCAGCCAGGGCGGCTCGCGCCACCTGCATGCGCTGGCCGAAGGCGACACGCTTAGCGTGGAAGGCCCCAAGAACGATTTTCCGCTGCATGAATCTCCGGCAGGCGACGAACCCGTGGTGCTGATCGCGGGTGGCATCGGCATTACGCCGGTGGCGTCCATGGCCGCCGCGCTCAAAGCCGCCGGGCGCGACTTTCATCTGCACTACTGTGGCCGCAGCAAGGATCAGCTGGCCTTCCTGCCCGAACTGGAAGCGCTGGCGGGCAGCAGCCTGACCGTACACGCGGATGACGACCCCGCCTGCCGCTTCGACCTGCAAGCGCTTCTGGCCGCTTCCAACCCGCGCCAGCACCTGTACGTGTGCGGCCCCAAGGGCTTGATCGATGCCGTCATTGCCGGCGCCAAGGCCCGCCACTGGCCCGATGCCCACGTTCACTTCGAACTGTTCGTCACCGCCGCCGCGCAAGCCGGCGACCAGGCCTTTGAAGTCGAACTGCGCCAGTCCGGCCGCACGCTGACCATTCCCGCCGACAAGACCATCGTCGACGTCATGGAAGAAGAAGGCTGCGACCCGATGTACGACTGCAAGCGCGGCGAGTGCGGCGTGTGCCAGGCAACGGTGCTGGAAGGCGAGCCCGATCATCGCGACTACTACCTCTCGGACACCGAGAAGGCCAGCGGCAAGATCATCCAGATCTGTATCTCGCGCGCGAAATCCGCCCGCCTGGTGCTGGATCTGTAACGCTGCCGGCCCGACGACAAGGAAGCGACCATGGCCAAATACCGCAACAACCCCGACGCCATCCGCGCCCTGGTGCGCGACACGGAAGTACACAAGGACCTGTTCATCGACCAGGAATTATTCGACCTGGAAATGGAACGCCTGTACGCCAACACCTGGGTCTACGTCGGCCACGACAGCCAGGTGCCCAACAACGGCGACTACATCACCACCACCGTCGGCAACCAGCCCGTGGTGATGGTGCGCCACAGCGACAAGACCGTGCGCGTGCTGCACAACCGCTGCCCGCACAAAGGCACGATGGTGGCCGGCGACGCCTGCGGCAACACCGGCAAGTTCTTTCGCTGCCCGTACCACGCCTGGACGTTCAAGACGGACGGCAGCCTGCTGTCGATCCCCCTGAAGAAAGGCTACGAGAACACCGGCCTGGAAAACTGCGAAGCCAGCCAGGGCATGGCCGCCGTCAAAGACGTCAAGAACCACCGCGGCTTTGTGTTCTGCCGCCTGAATCCGGAAGGCCAGTCGTTCGAGGATTTCTTCGGCGATTCCTTGTCCACGCTGGACAACATGGTGGACCGCTCGCCCGAGGGCCGCCTGGAAGTGGCCGGTGGCGTGCTGCGCTACATGCACCGCTGCAACTGGAAGATGCTGGTCGATAACCAGACCGATACCTGCCACCCGATGGTGGCGCACGAATCGTCGGCGGGCACGGCCGTTAAGGTCTGGGAGCAGGCGCCCGAAGGCACGCCCAAGCCGATGGCGGTGGAACTGTTCGCGCCCTTTATCTCGCCGTACGAGTTCTTTGAAAACATGGGCATCCGCGTCTGGGAAAACGGCCACGGGCACACCGGCGTATCGGACTCGATCCACGCGTCGTACTCCGGCGTGCCGGGCTACTGGGAATCCATGGTGGCCGCCTACGGCGAGGAACGCGCCAAGCAGATCCTGGGCGACGTGCGCCACAACACCGTGTACTTCCCCAACATCATGGTGAAGGGCCCGATCCAGACGCTGCGCATCTTCAAGCCCCTTGCCGCCGACCGCACGCTGGTGGAATCGTGGACGTTCCGCCTGGTCGGCGCGCCCGACCTGCTGCTGGAGCGCACGCTGATGTACAACCGGCTGATCAACGCGCCCACCTCCGTGGTCGGCCATGACGACCTGGAAATGTACGAACGCGCCCAAGACGGCCTGAATTCCCGCGCGCGCGACTGGGTCAATGTGGGCCGGCTGTATACGCCCGACGAAGCCGGCCAGAAGAACGTCACCACCAACGGCACCAACGAATGGCAGATGCGCAACCAATACCGCGCATGGGGCCGCTACATGACCGGATCGGAGTCGGTATGAGCGCAAGCGACCGCGAGTTGATCGACTTTGTCTACGCCGAAGCGCGCCTGCTGGACGAGCTTCGCTTCGAAGACTGGCTGAACCTGTACACCGAAGACGGCTACTACTGGATGCCGCTGGCGCACGGCCAGACGGACCCCAAGCTGCACGCATCCCTGATGTACGAAGACAAGCTGCTGCTGCGCGTGCGGGTGGAGCGCTTGGCGGGCCAGCGCACGTTTTCGCAGCAGCCTAAAAGCCGCTGCCATCACCTGCTGCAAGCGCCCACTGTCGAACACGGCCACCCGGACGCCGCGCCTGAAGAAGGCCGCCATGTGGTGCGCACCGCCTTTCACTATGTTGAAACGCGCCAGGACATGCAGACGCTGTACGCCGGCTGGGCCACGCACCACCTGGTGGAACAGGACGGCGCGCTGCGCATCCGTTTGAAGCGCGTTGACCTGGTCAACTGCGACGCCGCCTTCGGCAACATCCAATTGTTCATGTAGGAGCGGCTTGTGAGCACCACCGTCCACCAGGCATTCGCCGACACCGCTTCGCGCTACCGCGCGCAGCCCTTCCTGTGCATCCTGCCGGAAACGGCCCAGGTCTATGGCATAGACGCCGGCGAACTGTCGTATGGCCGCGCGGCCGACGCCATTGAAACGCTGCGCGCCGCCTATGCGGCGGCGGGCTACGGCCACGGCCACCGCGTGGGGCTGCTGCTGGAAAATCGCCCCGCCTTCTTCCTGCATTGGTTCGCCTTGAACGCGCTGGGCGTGTCCGTCGTGCCGATCAACCCGGACCTGCGCGCGGCCGAACTCGAATACCTGACCGGCCATTCCGAGATCGCCCTGGCCGTTGCCCTGCCCACCCGCCACGCCGACCTGCTGGCCGCTGCCGAACGCGCGGGCCGCCCCTTGCGCGTGATGGGCCCCGACGATGCACCGCCGCCCGCGCCCTTCACCGCGCCGCTGGCCGACACCGCGCCCACCGAGCTGACGGAATGCGCCCTGCTGTACACGTCCGGCACCACCGGCCGGCCCAAGGGTTGCATCCTGCCCAACCGCTATTTCCTGCACGCGGGCGGCTGGTATGCGCGCATCGGCGGGCTGGCAACGCTGCGCCCCGGCCAGGAACGCATGCTGACGCCGCTGCCGCTGGTGCACATGAACGCCATGGCGTATTCCGCCATGGCCATGGTGCTGACCGGCGGCTGCCTGATTCCGCTAGACCGCTTCCACCCCAAGACGTGGTGGGACAGCGTGCGCGACGCCGGCGCCACCGTGCTGCATTACCTGGGCGTGATGCCCGCCATACTGATGAAGGCGCCGCCGTCCGACCGCGACCTGCAACCCGCCATCCGCTTCGGCTTTGGCGCGGGCGTGGACCGCAAGCTGCATGCGCCGTTTGAAGCGCGCTTCGGCTTTCCCTTGCTTGAAGCCTGGGCCATGACCGAAACCGGCGCGGGCGCCGTCATCATCGCCAACCACGAACCGCGCCACGTCGGCACCAGCAGCTTTGGCCGCGAAGAAGACGACGTGCAGGTGCGCATCGTGACGGACGCGGGCCAGCCCGCCGCCGTGGGCGAACACGGCGAACTGCTGGTGCGGCACGCCGGCGACGACCCGCGCTACGGCTTCTTCGCCGGCTACCTGAAAGATGAAGCCGCCACCGACGAGGCCTGGCAAGACGGCTGGTTCCATACGGGCGACATCGTGCGCCGCGAAGCCGACGGCGCGCTGCGCTTTGTGGACCGCAAGAAAAACGTGATCCGCCGCAGCGGCGAAAACATCTCGGCCGTGGAAGTGGAAAGCGTGCTGATGCAGCACCCGCTGGTCAAGGCGGTGGCCGTGGCCGCCGTGCCCGACCCGGTGCGCGGCGACGAAGTGCTGGCCTGCGTTGTGGCCGACACCCTGCCCGCCGACGACGCCGCCATGGCCGATGCCGCGCGCGATATCGTGCAGTGGTGCCTGCAACAGCTGGCCTATTACAAGGCCCCCGGCTATGTGGCCTTTGTGGACAGCCTGCCGCTGACCACCACCAACAAGATCCAGCGCGGCGAAATGAAAACGCTGGCGCCGACCTTGCCGGGCACGGCGCGCTGCATCGACACCAACGCCATGAAAAAGCGCCAGGAGCCTGCCCGATGAGCCGCCTGGGCTATGACGGCATCGTGGCGGCCCTGCCCGTCACCATCCCGTACGAACGTTATTCCACGCATGCCGCCCACTGGTGGCTGGGCCGCGCGCTGGGCGCCCTGATCCGGCAATCCGGCGTGGCCAAGCCGGACGTGGACGGCCTGTGCGTGTCCAGCTTCACGCTGGCGCCGGACACCGCCGTCGGCCTGGTCCAGCACCTGGGCATGAGCCCGCGCTGGCTGGATCACATTCCCATGGGCGGCGCCAGCGGCGTGGCCGCGCTGCGCCGCGCGGCCCGCGCCGTGCAGGCGGGCGACGCAAACATCGTCGCCTGCATCGCGGGCGACACCAACCACGTGGACTCGTTTCGCAATACCGTCAGCCAGTTTTCGCGCTTTGCGCAAGACGCCGTCTACCCCTATGGCGCGGGCGGTCCCAACGCCAGCTTCGCGCTGCTGACGGCGCACTACATGCGCACCACCGGCACCACGCGCGAGGATTTCGGCAAGCTGTGCGTGGCGCAGCGCGACAACGCCTTGCGCTACCCGCACGCGCTGATGAAAAAGCCGCTCAGCCTGCAACAGTATCTGGACGCGCGCGTCATTACCGACCCCATCCATCTGTTCGACTGCGTGATGCCCTGCGCGGGCGCCGACGCCTTCCTCGTCATGCGTGAAGACCAGGCCCGCGCCTTGAACCTGCCCTATGCCCGCATCCTGTCCACCATCGAACGCCACAACGCCTGGATCGAAGACCCCATCCAGACGCGCGGTGGCTGGACCATGGACGTGGACGAACTGTACGGCCAGGCCAACGCCACCCCGGCCGACATGGACTTCCTGCAAGCCTATGACGACTATCCCGTCATCAACCTGATGCAGATCGAAGACCTGGGCTTTTGCAACAAGGGCGACGCGCCGGAATTCGTCCGCGCCCACACCTTCACCGTGGACGGCAGCTTCCCCTTCAACACCAACGGCGGCCAGCTGTCGGTGGGTCAGGCGGGCGCGGCGGGCGGCTATCTGGGCATGGTCGAAGCGCTGCGCCAATTGACCGGCACGGCGGGCGGCACGCAAGTGGCCGACGCGCGCGTTGGCATGGTCAGCGGTTTCGGCATGATCAATTACGACCGCGGCCTGTGCACCGCCGCGGCCATCCTGGCAAGGAGCGACGCATGACCGAGCCGCTAGCCAAGCCGCCCCGGAAGAATCCGGTTGCGCGCACCCGCCAGCCCACCTTGCCGCCCGGCTCGCGCAGCCGCGCGGCGCTGGGCCTGACGGCCGCCGCCGCCGAAGGCCGCTTCGATTTGCAGACCTGCGCCGATTGCGGCGCGGTGCAATATCCGCCGCGCGAAGTGTGCGGCCACTGCCTGTCCGAACACCTGCCCTGGCGGCCGGCCGACCCCAACGGCAAGTTGCTGGTCAGCACCACGCTGCATCACAGCAACGACCTGTACTTCCGCGAACGCCTGCCATGGCGCGTGGGCACGGTGGTGATGGACGCCGGCCCCTCCGTCGTGGCGCACGTGCACCAGGACTGCGCCGACGGCGCCCGCGTGCGGCTGGCGCTGAAGCTGGACCGCAGCGGCCAAGCCGTGATGATCGCCCTGCCTGAAAGGAATACGCCCAACATGGAAGACGACAAGACGCTGCGCGAAACCTCGTGCGACCCGAAGTTCCGCCGCGCGCTGGTCACCGACGGCAAGTCGGCGGTGGGTCAGGCCGTGGCGCGCGCCCTGCTGGACGCGGGCTGCCCCACGGTGTTCCTGGGCGATGCGCAGGCCTGGAAGCGCGACGCCGCCTTTGACGCGCTGGCGCAAGACCCGCGCGTGCAATCGGTGGCCCTGGACGTGACGGATTCCGATTCCGTGGATCGGCTTGCCGCCTCAATCGGCGGCAAGGTGGAAATCCTGGTGAACACGGCCGATCTGGAACGCGAAGGCGGCCTGCTCCATCGCAAGGACGTAAACACCGCGCGCGACGCCATGGACGTGAACGTGCTGGGGCTGATGCGCCTGGCGCAGAGCTTCGGCCCTGCCCTGTGCAGCCGCGCCGCCGACGGCGTCAACAACGCCACCGCCTGGGTCAACGTGCTGTCCATCTACGCGCACATGAACCTGCCGTCGCGCGGCATGTGGTCGGCATCGAAGGCCGCCGCCTTGTCGCTGACGCAATGCCTGCGCGCGGAAATGCGCGGCGCCGGCGTGCGGGTGGTGAACGTGTTTCCCGGCCCCGTCGACCACGAATGGGAACAGCGCACGCCGCCGCCGCGCGTGGCCCCCGCCGCCATCGCCGCCGCCATCGTGCGCGCGCTGAAGGACGGCGTGGAAGACGTGTATGTGGGCGACGTGGCGCAGGAATTCCGAGCACGCCTGGCCGACAACCCCAAGGGGCTGGAACGCGAGCTGGGCGCCTGACCGCGCCCGCCACGCCACTGCCCAAGACAACACCCCCGATTCCCTCCGGCGCATCGCGCAAGCGACGCGCCCACCCCCAGGAGCCGCAGCATGAGCCAGAACATTCTTGCCCAATTCATGACGGAACTTGTCACCGGCCGCATCGGCCTGGTGGACTTGACCGAGACGCTGACGCCGGAATTTCCCACCATCGTCCTGCCGCCGGAATTCGGCCAGGCGTGGCCGTTCCGCATGGAAGAAATCTCGCGCTATGACGAGCGCGGCCCGGCTTGGTACTGGAACAATTTTTCGTGTTCCGAGCACACCGGTACGCACTTCGACGCGCCCGCCCACTGGGTATCGGGCAAGGACCAGCCCGACAACACGGTCGACACGATTCCCATCGACGCCTTCATCGCCAGCGCGTGCGTGATCGACTGTTCCGCCGAGGCCCGCGACAACCCCGACTTTCTGCTGACCATCGACTTCGTCAAGGCCTGGGAGGAAAAGCACGGCCGCATCCCCGCGCGGTCGTGGGTGCTGATGCGCACCGATTGGTCCAAGCGCGCCAAGCCCGTCGAATACCTGAACATGCAGGAAGACGGCGCCCACTCGCCCGGCCCGGACGCCGACGTGGTGCCGTGGCTGATCAAGGAACGCGATGTGCATGGCTTCGGCACGGAATCGGTGGGCACCGACGCCGGCCAGGCTCACCACCTGAACCCGCCCTACCCCTGCCACTACTACATGCACGGCAATAACCGCTACGGCTTGCAGTGCCTGACCAACCTGGACCAGTTGCCGCCCACCGGCGCCGTGATTTTCTCGGCCCCGCTGAAGATCCGCAGCGGCTCGGGCAGCCCGCTGCGCGTGCTGGCGCTGGCGCCCCGCGCCTGAGCCCCGCCGGACCTGGCCTATACGGCAACGCAACCAAGGACACGCATGACACAACAATACGTAGCGCTGGTCACCGGCGGCAGCGCCGGCATAGGCGCCGAGATCTGCCGCAGCATGCTGGACGCCGGCTATGAAGTGATTTCAATGGCGCGCCGCGCGGCGGACTTTACTCACCCGCGCCTGCACAACATGCAGGTGGACTTGCTGGATGCGGACGCCACCGCGCAGGCCGGTCAGGAGGCCGCGTCCCGCTTTCCGATCAGCCACGTTATCCACAACGCGGGCGTGATCTGGCCCAACTTGCTGCCGCAAGTCACACAGGAAGAACTGCACGGCCTGACGCAGATTCACCTGGGCGCCGCGATCAGCCTGGTGCAGGCGGCGCTGCCCGGCATGCAGGAACGCCATTTCGGCCGCATCGTGATGATGTCGTCGCGCGGCGCATTGGGCCTGCCCACGCGCACCGCCTATTCGGCCACCAAGGCCGGCATGGTGGGCATGGCGCGCACCTGGTCGCTGGAACTGGCGCCCCATGGCATCACGGTGAACGTGGTGGCCCCCGGCCCGATCCAGACGGACATGTTCTACGAAGTGATCGAACCCGGCAGCGAACGGGAAAAGCAGCTGGCCAACGGCATTCCGGTCAAGCGCCTGGGCCGCTCCGACGACGTGGCGCGCGCGGTGATGTTCTTTGCCGACCCCGCCAACAGCTTCGTAACCGGCCAGACGCTGTTCGTCTGCGGCGGCGCCAGCGTCAGTTCCATCACCATCTAGTGGACGTGGCGCCATGCATGCTTCGGGTTTTGACGGATAGGTAAGCACCAAGAGCCCGTCTACAGTGCTGATCCTTGCAGGTTAGAAATTTTAAGCAACAAGTAATTCTCGCGATTCCCAAGATTTTCGCTGTTCCCGTTTTCTCCGCTTTTCAGCTGCACCCCCACCCTGCTCCCTATCCGGAGGTTTTGCCATGCTGTCGAAGAAACTCCCCCTGGCCGCGGCCGCCGCCGTTGCCGCCCTGTTCGCCCTGCCCGCGTTGGCGCAAATGAAAGTGGGCGTCGTCACGTCTTCCACCGGCCCGACCGCACTGGTCGGCATTCCGCAGAAGAACACCGTGCCGCTGCTGCCCAAGAAAATCGGCGACCTGACCGTGGAATATGTCTCGCTGGACGACGCCAGCGATTCCACCAACTCGGTGACGGCGTTCAAGAAGCTGATTTCGGAACAGAACGTGGACGCGTTGATCGGCCCGTCGGGTTCGCCCAACGCCATGGGCGTGATCCAGTTCGCCGCCGAGGCCGGCGTGCCGATGCTGGCGCCGGTGGGCACGGCGGCCGTGGTGCTGCCCATGAACGAGCAGAAGAAGTGGGTGTTCAAGACCACGCAGAACGACGACATCATCGCGCGCGCGCTGGTCGACCACATGGCCAAGACCGGCATCAAGACGGTGGGCTTCATCGGCCTGAACGATCCGTATGGCGAGAATTGGTACAAGGTCTTCTCGGGCCTGGCCACCGAGAAAGGCATCAAGATCATTGCGAACGAGCGCTATCTGCGCTTTGACAGCTCGGTCACGGGCCAAGCCTTGAAGATCCTGGCCGCCAAGCCGGACGCCGTGCTGGTGGCCGCCCCCGGCGCCGCCAGCGTGCTGCCGCAGACGACGCTGTTCGATCAAGGCTACAAGGGCAAGTTCTACCAGACCCACGGCGCGGCGCTGCCCGACTTCCTGAAACTGGGCGGCAAGAAGGTCGAAGGCACGGTGCTGGCCGCCAGCCTGATGCTGGTGCTGCCGGAAATGCCGGACAGCAACCCGTCCAAGAAAGTCGCCACCGACTACATCGCCGCGTACGAAAAGCTGAACGGTTCCAAGCCCGCCACCTTCGGCGCCAACGTCTACGACGCCGGGCTGCTGCTGGAAAAGGCCGTGCCGATTGCCGAGAAGGCCGGCAAGCCGGGCACCAAGGAATTCCGCAGCGCCTTGCGCGACGCGCTGGAACAGACCAAGGAGCTGGTGGGCACGCAAGGCGTCTACAACATGAGCGCCGCCGACCACAGCGGTTTCGATGATCGCGGCCGCGAGCTCATCACCGTCAAGGACGGCAACTGGACGCTGGTGAAGTAACGGCTTGGACCTTTTCGCATGAATGCTCAGATCGCCTTGATACTCGGGCAGGACGGCATCACCAACGGCGCGATCTATGCGTTGTTGGCGTTGTCGATCCTGCTGGTCTTTACCGTTACCCGCGTGCTGTTCATCCCCCAGGGCGAGTTCGTCGCCTTCGGCGCGCTGACCATGGCGGCCATCCAGGCCGGCAAGCCCGTGCTGCTGGTGTGGCTGCTGCTGGCCTTTGCGCTGGCTGAAGCCGTGGCCGACCTGATGGCGCGGGCCAAGCGCCCGGGCCGCTCGCGCGGGCTTTGGCGCATCGCGGCCAAGGCGATCTACCCGCTGATCCTGGCGGGGCTGTTGTACCAACTGCCGCTGGCGCAGCTGCCGATGGCCGTGCAGGCGTTGTTGACGCTGCTGCTGGTGGTGCCAATGGGGCCGCAGCTGTATCGGCTGTTCTATCAGCCGATCGCCTCGGCGTCCACGCTGGTGCTGCTGATCGTGTCCATTGCCGTGCACCTGGCGCTGGTGGGCCTGGGCCTGCTGGCGTTCGGCGCCGAGGGCGCGCGCACCGCGCCTTTTTCCGACGCCAGCCTGGCGCTGGGTCCCATCAACGTCAACAGCCAGGCGCTTTGGGTGGTGGCGGTGTCGGCGGTGCTGATCGTGGTGCTGTACCAGTTCTTTGAACGCTCGATGTACGGCAAGGCGCTGCGCGCCGCGGCGTTCAACCGGCTGGGCGCGCGGCTGATGGGCATTTCGCCCATCTTCGCCGGGCGCGCCACGTTTTTTCTTGCCGCGTTGATCGGCACGGTGTCGGGCATACTCATCGCCCCCATCACCACCATGTATTTCGATTCGGGCTTCATGGTCAGCCTGAAGGGCTTCGTGGGCGCCATCATCGGCGGCCTGGTCAGCTACCCCTTGGCGGCGGCCGGCGCGGTGCTGGTCGGGCTGATCGAAGCGTTCTCGTCGTTCTGGGCCAGCGCGTACAAGGAAATCATCGTGTTCACGCTGATCATTCCCGTGCTGCTCTGGCGCTCGTTGAAAAGCCATCACGTCGAGGAAGAAGACGAATGAACCCCCGCATCATCCTCGTCGCGTTCCTGGCGCTGCTGGCGCTGGGGCCGCTGGCCCTGCCGCCGTTCTATATCACGCTGCTGAACTACATCGGCCTGTACGCGCTGGTAGCGCTGGGCCTGGTGCTGCTGACCGGCGTGGGCGGCCTGACCAGCTTCGGCCAGGCGGCCTTCGTGGGCGTGGGCGCCTACACCACGGCGCTGCTGACCACCCGCGCCGACACGCTGCCGTCGTGGCTGGCCTGGCTGGGCGCATCGCCCTGGCTGACGCTGCTGGCCGGCTTGTTGCTGACGCTGGTCATCGCCTACCTGCTGGGCGCGATCACGCTGAAGCTGTCGGGCCACTTCCTGCCGCTGGGCACCATCGCCTGGGGCCTGTCGCTGTACTTTGCGTTCGGCTCGGTGGAAGGGTTGGGCGGCCATACCGGCATCCCAGACATCCCGGCCATCAACCTGTTCGGCTGGACGCTGAACCAGGGCGGCAGCATCTATTACCTGATCTGGGCATTTCTGATGGTGGCCGTCTGGTCCACGCAGAACCTGCTGGATTCGCGCGAAGGCCGCGCCATCCGCGCGCTCAAGGGCGGCCGCGTGATGGCCGAATCCATGGGCGTGAACACGGCGCGCTCGCGCATGGTGATCTTCATCATCGCGGCCTTGCAGGCCTGCGCGTCCGGCTGGCTGTACGCGCACATGCAGCGCTTTGTGAACCCGAATCCGTTCGGCCTGCAAATGGGTATCGAATATCTGTTCATGACGGTGATCGGCGGCGCGGGCCAGGTCTGGGGCGCGCTGGTGGGCGCCGGCGTGTTTACGGTGGCCAAGCAATGGTTGCAAGACTGGTTGCCCAAGGTGCTGGGGCAGACGGGCAACTTTGAAGTCATCGTGTTCGGCTTCGGCATGGTGCTGTTGCTGCACCGCGCCCGCAGCGGCCTGTGGCCGGTGCTGACGCGCTGGATCCGCGTGAAGAAAGCAGTGCGCCGCGTGGACATGAACGCCGAGCCCCTGCCGCGCAAGCCCATGCCGGCGCGCGGCGAGGTGGTGTTGAAGGCGGTGGACGTGACGCGCAAGTTCGGCGGCCTGGTCGCCAACAACGCCATGAACCTGGAGATACGCGCCGGTGAGATCCTGGCGTTGATCGGCCCCAACGGCGCGGGCAAGAGCACGATGTTCAACCAGATTTCGGGCGTGGACACGCCCACCTCGGGCCAGGTCACGCTGCTGGGGCAATCGGTGGCGGGCGCCGGTGCGCGCAAGATCGCGCGCCTGGGCTTGTCTCGCACGTTCCAGCATGTGCGCCTGTTGGGCCGCATGAGCGTGCTGGAAAACGTGGCGATCGGCGCGCACCTGCGCGGCCATCGTGGCGTGCTGCCGGCCGCCTGGCGCCTGGACCGGGCCGAGGAAGCGCGCCTGCTGGCCGAGGCCGCGCGGCAGGTCGAACGCGTGGGGCTGGGCAAGCACCTGCACGACGAAGCCGGATCGCTGGCCTTGGGGCAACAGCGCATTCTGGAAATCGCGCGGGCGCTGGCGTCGGACCCTTGCATCCTGCTGCTGGACGAGCCGGCGGCGGGGCTGCGCTATCAGGAAAAATGCGAGCTGGCCGAGCTGCTGAAGAAGCTGCGTTCGGAAGGCATGGCCATCTTGCTGGTCGAGCACGACATGGATTTCGTGATGGGCTTGGTGGATCGCGTGGTGGTCATGGACTTCGGCGAAAAAATCGCTGAGGGCTTGCCGGCCGAGATCCAGCACAACCCCGCGGTGCTTGAGGCCTATCTGGGCGGAGTGGAATGATGAGCACGAATCTGCTGGAAGTGCGCGACTTGCGCGTGGCGTACGACAAGGTCGAAGCGGTCTCGGGCGTGAGCCTGACGGTGGGCGAAGGCCAGATCGTGACCGTGATCGGCCCCAACGGCGCGGGCAAGACCACCTTGCTGTCGGCCATCATGGGCGTGCTGCCCTCCACGGGCCAGATCGTGTTCGGCGGGAAACCGCAGGAGCATGCCGAGATCGAGGAAATGGTGGCGGCCGGGATGAACCTGGTGCCCGAAAAGCGCGAGCTGTTTTCTGAAATGACGGTGCACGACAACCTGATGCTGGGCGGCTTCCACCGTTTTCGCACGGGCTTGCGCGACCAGGACAAAACGCTGGCGGAAGTTTACGAGCTGTTCCCGCGACTGAAGGAACGCCATGCGCAACTGGCCGGCACGCTGTCGGGTGGTGAACGCCAGATGCTGGCCGTGGGACGCGCGTTGATGGCCAAGCCGCGCCTGCTGATGCTGGACGAACCCAGCCTGGGGCTGGCGCCGCGCATCGTGCGTGAAGTGTTCAAGATTGTGGCGCGGCTGCGCGAGATGGGCGTGTCGATCCTGCTGATCGAACAGAACGCCCGCGCGGCGCTGCAAGTGGCCGACTACGCCTATGTGCTGGAAACGGGCGCCGTCACGCTGGAAGGGCCGGCCGCCGAGGTCGCGGTGGACCCGCGCGTGGTCGAGGTGTATCTGGGGCTGGGGCATGGCGCGTCCGCGCCTGCCGTGCCCGCCGCCCCCACGGCGGTCTAGGCCACGCCGCGACGCCGATCCCGCCGGTACAGCGCATAGCCCACCGGCCACATCGCCGCCACCATGAAGGTTGCCATGGGGTTGGTCAGCCGATAGGCGCCCACTGCCGTGGGCACGCCCGAATGCTTCAGGTGCAGCCGAAAGCGCGTGTAGCGCGCGGCCGCCATGATGAATTCGCGCGGGCGATAGCGGAAGAATTCCAGGTGATGTTGCAGCATGTCCCAGGCCAGCAGGTACAGGCCTTGGGCGTTGTTGCTGACCGACACCGCGCCTTGGGACAAGCCGCCCGGGGTGTCGTGGTACGTGCGCACCACGCGGTTGATGAAGCGGCTGAGATAGCCCGCGCGCGCAATCGCCCACCACACCAGGCTTTCCGGCACGAAGCCGGCCACGTCTTCCGGGAAAGGATATTTGCGCAGGATGTCGGTGCGCATACAGCCGAACTTCTCGCCCTTGATGCGATAGCGGAAGTACACGTCCACGGCGGTGCTGTCGAACACGTCTTGCGGATAGCGGTCGCCGACGATGCTGCCGTCGGGCCGCGCGCACAGCCCGGTCACGGCCACATAGGAATCGCGGCGCGCGGGCGGGATGGCCTCCCAGGCTTCCTTGAAGATGGCCAGCGCGTCGGACGGCATTTCGTCGTCGCTGTCCAGGCCGACGATCATCTGGCCGTTGGCTTCGCGCACGCCCCGATTGAAGGCGGTTTTCTTGTGCTGGTTGTTCTGCCAGATGTAGCGGATGGGAAAATCCGCGCGCGTCTGCCAGTCCAGGATGGATTCGTGGGTGTTGTCGGTGGAGCCGTCGTCCACCACGACCCATTCGAAGTCCCTGAATGTCTGCCGGGAAAGCGATTCGTACACCCGGTGCAGCGTACCCGCCCGGTTGTAGGTGGGCGTTAGAACGGTGAAAAACGTTGGTGTATCGGTCATGCCTGCTATGCCCCTTTGCGATCTCCGTGCCACCGCTGCGGTCTTGGTCTGTCTGTTTTCGCCTGAAGTGTAGGGGATATGCCAACGTGAACCGATGCCACGGCATTCAAATTTGCAATCAAATCTGTCAACCCATGCGATTTTTAGGCAATATCGCGCAGCTGTGGCGCGGCGTTGGCGAATTTATCGCGATCTTTTGACCAAGCGCTGCCGTGCGCGAGTGGCGTAAACTCGTGCGGCCAAATCCGGAACGCCTATGGAAGCTTCGACCGTCCAGCTCAATGACATTGCCTTGTTTGTAGAGGTCGCCAAGCGCAAGAGCTTCAGCATGGCCGCGCGCGCGCTGGACATGCCTACGTCCACGCTGTCGCGGCGTATCAACGAACTGGAACGCGCGATCGGCCTGCGGCTGATCAACCGCAACACCCGGCGGCTGGACCTGACCGAAGCGGGCGCCGCCTACATGCGCCGCTGCCAGGGCCTGATCGACGAGGCCCGGCTGGCGCACGAGCAGTTGCTGTCGCTGTCCGGCGGCCCGTCGGGCAACCTGCGGGTGTCGATGCCGTACAGCCTGGCGATGTGGCTGCTGCCCGAAACCATCAAGGACTTCACCGACCAGTACCCCGACGTCGAATGCGAATTCGACCTGAGCATGATGACGGCGTCCGACGCGCAAGGCACGCCGTTTGACGTGGTGCTGCGATTTGGCCGCGATGGGGATATTTCGCCGACGACGCTGGACGTCGGCCATGGCAACGGGAACGGTAACGGCAATGGCGGCGACGCCGGCCGCCCGGTTGGCGCCGTGGTGCAGGAGCTGGTGTCCCTGGACAACTACCTGTATGCGTCCGAGCGCTACCTGCAACGCCATGGCGAACCCCGGACACCGGGCGAATTGACGCAACACCAGTGCCTGCGAACCACGATCGACGACGCGCATTCGCACTGGACGCTGCACGACGGCACGGTCAGCGAAGTGGTGCCGGTCAGCGGCCATCTGGCGGCCAACAACATGAGCATCGCGGGCACGCTTGCCGGCCTGGACCTGGCCATCACCCGCATGCCCAACTGCCTGGCGCTGGACCCGATCATCAAGCGCAACTCGCTGCGCCGCGTGCTGCCGGGCTGGTCAGTGGACCCGATCTCGATCTACGCGGTGTACCCGTCAAGCATCCAACCGGCCAAGACGCGCGCGTTCATGGATTTCATCAAGCCCAAGCTTGGCCCGGCCCCTGCATAAAAAAATCCCCGCAAGGCACGAAGCCCTGCGGGGATTTTTCAGATCCAGAACGTCGATTAGACGCGCTTGATCTTTTCCAGCATCTTGAAAACACCCTTGGGCGACTTGACGAACAAGCGCTTGAAGGCCTTGCCCAGGCAACGGCGTTCCAGGGTGTTACGACGCACGCGTTTGCGTTCAGCCATGTTGATTCTCCTGTTGAATTTGCGGAAAAAAGTCACCGCACAACCGGATATCAGGCTGGCGGAAAAAATTCGGATAACTTGGCATTTTAGCCTGAAATTTCCCGCCGACGCCAATGGCGGGTATTTGGGGCGCATGGCGGCGCGGCGGGACCCGTCCCTGAATTGATCCAGGCGGCATCGACCGCCTCCGCCCGCGCTCCCGCGCCCCCCGCCCCAGGCCTACTTCGACCCCGCGGCGCCCTGCCCCGCCAGCAACGCCAGGCGTTCCCGAACCTGTTCGGCACGCGGCAGCGGGTCCACCGCGCCATAGCCCAGGGTGGACAGCGCCGCCGCCGCGTTGGCATAGCGCACGGCCTCTTCCCAGCTGTCGCCCTGGCAGCGCCGGGCCAGCAGGCTGCCGGCAAAGCAGTCGCCCGCCCCCGTGGCGTCCACGGCGTCCACGCGCAGGGCGGCCATCGGCGTGCGGGTCTTGCCGTCGTCGATGATGGAACCGTCCTTGCCCAGTTTCAGCACGACCACGCCTGCCGCGCCGCCGTCGCGGATCCAGTCCAGCGTGCGTTCGGGGTCGTCATTGCCGGTCAGGTGCTGCATGTCGTCCATGCTGGGCAAGAACAGATCGGCCTGCCGCATCGTTTCGCGCAGGATGGCGCGGGCGCGGTCCACGGGCCACAGGCGCAGGCGCAAGTTGGAATCCAGGCTGATCTGGGTGCCCGCCGCCCTGGCCCGTTGCATGGCGGCAAACACCGTGTCGCAGGCGCTGGTGCTGATTGCCATGCTGATGCCCGACACATGCAGGAAGCGGCTGCGTTCGATCAGCCCGCTGTCCAGCAGGGCCGGCGTCATCAGGCTGGCGGCCGAGCCCCGGCGCAGGTAGCTGAACGCATGGCCGTCGGGCCCGTGTTGCACGAAATACAGGCCCGTGTGGGCGTCCTCGTCGCGCTGCACGCCGGACGTGTCCACGCCTTCTGCCTGCCACAGGTCCAGGAACTGCGCGCCGAAGGCGTCGTTGCCCACCCGGGTCAGATAAGCGCAGCGCGCGCCTTGCCGGGCCGCCGCGATGGCTGCGTTGGAGGTATCGCCGCCAAAGCCTTGCAGGTATTGAAGCTGGCCCTTGTGCGTCTGGTTCAGTTCGATCAACGGCTCGCCCAGCGCGACGATGTCGAAGTCCACGTCAGCCATGGGACGCCTCCAGGGTGCGAGTGATCTGCGCGACCAGAGCCGCCGTATCGCGCGCGGCGAAGGCGGCCTTGTCATAAAGGTTGCTGCCGATGCCGACCAAGCCGGCCCCGGCCGCGAAATACGTGCCCATGTTTTCCTGCGTGACGCCGCCCGTGGGGCAGAAGATGGTGTCGGGAAACACGGATTTCAGGGCGGCCAGGTGCTTGGGGCCGCCCGTATCCGCCGGAAAAACCTTCACCACATCCACGCCCGCGCGCCGCGCGGCCAGTACTTCGGTGGGGGTAAAGGCGCCCAACAGGCACAGGGCGTCGGCGGCATGGGCCATGTCGACGATATCGGTGGCCAGGCCCGGCGACACCAGGAAATCGGCGCCGGCCACCAGCGCCTCGCGCGCCTGGGTTTCGTCCAGCACGGTGCCCACGCCCAGCAGCAGGCTGGGGCCGTGCTTGTCGCGCAGCGCGCGCACCAGGTCGGTCACGCCGGGAATCGTCCAGGTCAATTCCAGGGTGCGGCAACCGGCCGCCACCGCCACTTCGGCGGCATAGGCGGCGGTGGCGGCGTCGGTATAGCGCAGCACGGGCACGACCCGGGCCGCCAGCAAGGCGGATAGCTTGGACGCGAGGGGAGCGGATGCGGTCATGGGATTCCTCTGAGGCTGACGGTCAGGCGCCGCCGGTGGACACCGGCAACACGGCAAGTTTGGCCACGGCGGCATCGCGCAGCCGCAGCAAGGGGTCGATATAAGCGGTTTGGGGATCGTCCTGGCGCCGGAACAGCAGCGTGCTGACGCTAACGCCCGCCACTGGCCGGCCGGCCGCGTCGCACAGCGCCACGCCATAGCAGACGATACCGGCTTCATTTTCTTCGTCGTCCATGGCGTAGCCCCGGCCTCGGGCTTCGTCCAGCACGGCGCGCAGCGCCGGCAAGCTGGTGACGGTGCCCGGCATGCGCGCCGGCAGGGGCAGCCCGCGCAGCAGCTGTTCGCGGGCCGCCTCGTCCAGCGCGGCCAGATAGGCCTTGCCGACCGCGCTGGAATGCAGCGCCACGGACGCGCCCACGCGCGACACCATGCGGACGGGCCCGGGGCTTTCCAGTTTGTCGATATAGATCATTTCGTGGCCCGCCGGCACGGCCAGATGGACCGTTTCGCCGGTGGCATCGCGCAGGGCTTGCAGGTCGGGCGCCAGGGCGGCGCGCAGGTCGAACCGCGACCACGCCCGGCTGGCCAGCGATATCAGCCGCGTGCCCAGCCGATAGGCGCCGCCCGTTTCGGCCACCATGCCCTGCTCGGCCAGGGCCGCCACGATACGGTAGACGGTGGGGCGGGGATAGCCGCAAACGCGCGCCAGCGCGGCGGCCGTGGGCGGCTCTGGCGCATCGGCAACGGCTTGCAGCACGGCCATGAATTTCCCGAACGCGGCAGCGCCCGCGACCTTGGTTTCCGACAAGAACGTCCCCAGATAAGACCAATGCGCCGTCCTGGGACGGCACATGGAACGGCGTAGACCTTCAACCCGGAAATTCGAAGAAGTCCTAAGAACGCCACAGATTCGAAATGCAGGCAGCGCGGTTTTCAGACGAATCTGCGATACTGTTTATTTGTACAGCTAGACCGCCTGGTGGTGTCCATAATGTGGACAACCGCATCACAATATAGGCAATTATTCCATATCGCCGCGCTTGGAACCAGCGATGGGTTATCGCTCGGGCAGGCGGCTTCCTCAGGCTACGATACCGTCCATGATCTCCCAAATCCGCATCGTTGGCGCACGCCAGAACAACCTTAAAAACCTGGACCTGACCCTCGCCACCGGCGAATTGGTCGTTGTGACCGGCGTGTCGGGGTCCGGCAAAAGTTCGCTGGCTTTCGACACCCTGTACGCCGAAGGCCAACGGCGCTACGTGGAAACCTTCTCGCCCTACGCGCGCCAGTTCCTGGACCGCATGGACAAGCCCCAGGTAGACCGCATCGAGGGCATTTTGCCCGCCATCGCCATCGATCAGACCAACCCGGTGCGCAGCTCGCGCAGCACGGTCGGCACGATGACCGAACTGAACGACCACCTGAAACTGCTGTTTGCGCGCGGCGCGCGGCTGTACTGCCGGGGCTGCGGCAAGCTGGTCCGGCGCGACACGCCCGAATCCGTTTATCACTCGCTGGCCGAACGCGCCGCCGTGGCCGGCGACCCGCGCCTGGTGGTGACCTTTCCCATTGCCGTGCCCGCCAACTTCACCGAAGACGAAGTGCGCGGCTTTCTTGAGCAGCAGGGCTACACCCGCGTGCACGCCGAGGAAACGGCGGTGCCGCGCGCCACCGTGGCCAAGCCGGCCAAAGGCGCCAAGAAGGGCAAGGCCGCCAAGGACGCCGGCGAAGAACGCCGCATCCTGCACGTCATCCAAGACCGCTTCCGCTTCGCCGGCACCGAACGCGAACGCGTGATGGAAGCGCTGGACACGGCACTGCGCATGGGCGCCGGGCACCTGGCCGTCTACGTCATGAACGCCGAGGGCGAGAACGCGGACATCTGGAAATACAGCGACCGCCTGCACTGCGCCGACTGCAACATCGAATACACCGACCCGTTGCCCAGCAGCTTCTCGTTCAATTCCCCGCTGGGCGCCTGCGAGGCGTGCCGGGGCTTTGGCCGCGTGATCGGCATCGACTTCGGCCTGGTCATCCCCGACGAAAACAAGACCCTGATGGAAGGCGCCATCAAGCCCTGGACCACGCCGTCCTACAAGGAATGCCAGGACGAGCTGCAAAAGTACGCCCCCCGCGCGGGCGTACCGCTGGGCGTGCCCTGGAAAAGCCTTAGCGAAGAACACAAGCGCTGGGTGCTGTACGGCACGCCCGACTGGAAGGGCGGCAACGATGCCTGGAAGCACCAGTGGTACGGCGTGCAGCGCTTTTTCGACTGGCTGGAAACCAAGGCGTACAAGATGCACGTGCGCGTGCTGCTGTCCAAGTACCGCAGCTACACGCCCTGCCCCACCTGCAACGGCGCGCGCCTGAAACCGGATGCGCTGCTGTGGCGCCTGGGCACCAAGGAAGAAGCCGACACCGTGCTGCCGCCCGAAGACGGCCGCTATCAGCGCTTCATGCCGGTCGGCGCCAACTGGTCGCGCGATCAGCTGAACAACATCGGCGGCCTGTCGATCCATGACGTGATGCTGTTGCCCATCGAACGGGTACGGCGCTTCTTTGACGGGCTGTCTTTCTCGGGCGCGCTGGATGCAGCCACCGACCTCTTGATGACCGAGGTGCGCGCGCGCCTGAAGTTCCTGTGCGACGTGGGCCTGGGCTACCTGACGCTGGACCGCCAGAGCCGCACGCTGTCGGGCGGCGAAGTGCAGCGCATCAACCTGACCACCGCGCTGGGCACCTCGCTGGTGAACACGCTGTTCGTGCTGGACGAGCCGTCCATCGGCCTGCACCCGCGCGACATGCACCGCGTGGTCGAAGTCATGCACCGCTTGCGCAACGCCGGCAACACGCTGGTGGTGGTGGAACACGACCCGCAGGTCATGGTGGCCGCCGATCGCATCATCGACATCGGCCCCGGCCCCGGCGAACGCGGCGGCTACATCGTTTTTGACGGCACGCCCAAGCAACTGCGCGCGGCCGACACGCTGACGGGCAACTACCTGGGCGGACGCCAGCGCGTGGAAGCGCCGCGCCCCATGCCGGTGGCAGCCAACACGCCGCGCCTGCTGCTGGAAGGCGTCAACGCGCACAACCTGAAAAACGTGTCCGTCGAACTGCCGCTGGGTCGGCTGGTCTGCGTGACCGGCGTGTCCGGTTCGGGCAAGTCCACGCTGGTGCAAGACGTGCTGTACCCCGCGCTGCTGAAGCAAAAGGGCAAGCCGTCGGAAACGCCCGGCGCGTTCGACCGCCTGTTGGGCACCGAGCAGATCGCCGACGTGGTCATGGTGGACCAGACGCCCATCGGCAAGACGGCGCGGTCCAACCCCGCCAGCTACGTGGGCGCGTTTGACGCCATCCGCAAGCTGTTTGCCCAGGCCCCGCTGGCGCGCGAACGCGCCTACACGGCCGGCACGTTCAGCTTCAACGGTGGCGACGGCCGCTGCCCCACCTGCGGCGGCACCGGCTTCGAACACGTTGAAATGCAGTTCCTGTCCGACGTCTACCTGCGTTGCCCCGACTGCGACGGCAAGCGATTCCGCCCCGAAGTGCTGGAAGTGCGTGTCGAACACCTGGGCAAAAGCGCGTCCATCGACGAAGTGCTGGCCATGACGGTCAGCGAAGCGCTGGACTTCTTCAAGGGCCTGCGCGACGTGCAGACCGGCCTGGCGCCGCTGGCCGACGTGGGCCTGGAATACGTGCGGCTGGGGCAACCCGTGCCCACGCTGTCCGGTGGCGAGGCGCAGCGCCTGAAGCTGGCCGGCCACCTGGCCGAGGCCGCGCGCAGCGGCATTTCCACCGCCAAGGTCGCCAAGAAGGGCAGCCTGTTCCTGTTCGACGAACCCACCACCGGCCTGCACTTTGACGACGTGGCGCGGCTGATGCGCGCGTTTCGCAAGCTGCTGGCCGCCGGCCACACGCTGCTGGTCATCGAACACAATCTGGACGTGATCCGCGCGGCCGACTGGCTGATCGACCTGGGCCCCGAAGGCGGCGACGCCGGCGGCCTGCTGATCGGCGTGGGCACCCCGCAAGACCTGATGGACAACCCCAAGTCGCATACCGGCGCGGCGCTGCGTGACTACGAAGTCAGCATCCTGCCGGCCGACGTGGTGGTCACCAGCGACATCGACGCGCAGGAAGTCGAGCAAGCCGGCCTGACCGCGCGCATCGCCGAGCCCACCGCCGTCTACAACGGCGCGGACGTGGCCACCGATGCCGCCGGCCCCGGCGCCGGCGAAGGCACGCCATTGCAGTCCGTGATGCGCGCGCGTCGCCAAGGCAACATGGCCATCGAGATCCGCAACGCGCGCGAGCACAACCTGAAGAACATCAGCGTCGAAATCCCGCACGACAAATTCACCGTGATCACCGGCGTGTCCGGCTCGGGCAAGTCGACGCTGGCGTTCGACATCCTGTTCAACGAAGGCCAGCGCCGCTACCTGGAATCGCTGAACGCCTACGCGCGCGCCATCGTGCAGCCGGCCGGCAAGCCCGACGTGGACGCCATCTTCGGCATTCCGCCCACCGTGGCCATCGAACAGCGCACCAGCCGTGGCGGGCGCAAGTCCACCGTGGCCACGATGACGGAAATCCACCATTTCCTGCGCCTGCTCTATGTGAAGCTGGGCACGCAATACTGCCCGGATTGCAACGTGGCCGTTGAGCCGCAGAACACGGACCAGATCGTGGCGCGCCTGCTGCGTGACCACAAGGGCGTGCACATCGGGCTGCTGGCCCCGCTGGTCACCGCGCGCAAGGGTTATTACACGGACCTTGCCAAGTGGGCCGGTTCGAAGGGCCATTCGCACCTGCGCGTGGATGGCGAGTTCATCCCCGTGGCCCCGTGGCCGCGTCTGGACCGCTACAAGGAACACACCATCGAACTGCCCGTGGCGGACGTGGTGGTGGACCCCGCCAACGAGGCCGACCTGCGCGCCGCCGTCAAAAGCGCGCTGGAAAACGGCCAGGGCGTGATGTCGGTGGTGTGGCCGGTGAACAAGCTGCATGAAGCGCTGAACAGCGAATTGCAGCAGCAGCATTTTTCGGTCAAGCGCGCGTGCCCATCTTGCGGCACCAGCTTCCCGGAACCCGATCCGCGCCTGTTCTCATACAACTCCAAGCACGGCTGGTGCACGGGCTGCTACGGCACGGGCCTGCAATTGCAGGGCTTTGACGAAGAGCAGACGGGCGAGGAAACCGCCTGGAACGCCTGGTACGAAGGCGAGGCCAAGGCGTGCACGCAGTGCGACGGGCAGCGCCTGAACCGCGTGGCGCGCGCCGTGCGCTGGCGCGACAAGTCCATTGCCGAACTGGCGTCGCTGCCGGTGTCGGACGCGCACACCTTCTTTACCGGACTGGTGGCGCGTGGCCGCGAAGGCGAGATCGCCCGCGACATCCTGACCGAAATTCGCGGCCGTTTGAACTTCATGCAGGAAGTGGGCCTGAACTACCTGGCGCTGGACCGCGCCGCGCCCACGCTGTCCGGCGGCGAAGCGCAGCGCATCCGCCTGGCCGCGCAGCTGGGTTCCAACCTGCAAGGTGTTTGCTACGTGCTGGACGAGCCCACCATCGGCCTGCACCCGCGTGACAACCGCATCCTGCTGGACGCGCTAGCGCGCCTGGAAGGCAACGGCAACACGCTGGTGGTCGTGGAACATGACGACGACACCATCCGCCGCGCCTCGCACGTGATCGATATCGGACCCGGCGCGGGCATCCGTGGCGGTCGGGTCGTGGCGCAAGGCACCGTGGAAGACGTCATGAACGCGCCGGAATCCATCACCGGCCGCTACCTGAAGACGCCGCTGGCGCATCCGCTGCAAGGCCGTCGTGCGGTGGAAGCGGACACGCCCATGATCGAAATCCGAGGCGCGCGCCTGCATAACCTGCGCAGCGTGGACGCCAAGATTCCGGTGGGCCGGCTGAGCGTCGTGACCGGGGTGTCCGGTTCCGGCAAGTCCACGCTGGCGCGCGAAGTGCTGCTGGACAACCTGACGCAAGCCGTGTCGCAGGGCAAGGCCCCGGGCTGGGCGGGCTGCGAAAGCATCAAGGGCTGGGAAGCCATTGACCGCGTGCTGGAAGTGGACCAGACCCCCATCGGCAAGACGCCGCGCTCGTGCCCGGCCACCTATGTGGGCTTCTGGGACGACGTGCGCAAGCAGTTCGCCGACACCCGCGAAGCCCGCATGCGCGGCTGGACGGCGGCGCGCTTCTCGTTCAACACCGGCGATGGCCGCTGCCCCATTTGCGAAGGCCAGGGCATGCGCACCATCGAAATGAACTTCCTGCCCGACGTGAAAGTGCCGTGCGACGCCTGCAACGGCGCGCGCTTCAACAGCGACACGCTCAGCGTGCAGATGCGCGGCAAGAACGCCGGCGAGCTGCTGTCCATGGAAGTGGACGACGCCATCGGCTACTTCGCCGCGCACCCGAAGATCCATCGCCCGCTGCAATTGATGCAGGACGTGGGCTTGGGTTATTTGACGCTGGGCCAGCCGTCGCCCACGCTGTCGGGCGGCGAGGCCCAGCGCATCAAGCTGGTCACCGAGCTATCCAAGGCGCGCCTGACCGACGGGCTGATCAAGACCGGCCGCGCCTCGCGCATCCCGCACACGCTGTACGTGCTGGACGAGCCCACGGTGGGCCTGTCGATGGCCGACGTTGAAAAGTTGATCCACGTGCTGCATCGCCTGGTGGAGGCCGGCAATACGGTGGTCGTGATTGAGCATAATCTGGACGTCATCGCCGAAGCCGACTGGCTGCTGGACCTGGGCCCCGAAGGCGGCACGGGCGGCGGGCAGCTGGTTGCCGAAGGCTCGCCGGAACATGTGATGACCCTGGCCGACCATTCCCACACGGGACGCGTCCTGACGGAATTCCTGGCTCATCAACATCCGTAGCAAGCATGCATTGTCGTTTTGAAGACCGGCTGGCCGGTCGCGCACTGAAGTTCGAGGGCTTTTGCTCCCGGATCGAGGCACGCACCGCCGCCGAGGTCGGCCCGGCGCTGGCGGCCATCGAGGCCGCCCGGCAGCAGGGCCGCTGGGTGGCCCTGTTGCTGGACTACGAATTGGGCGAATGGCTGCTGCCGGAAGCCACGCGGGCGGCGCCGACCTGCTCTTGGACGGCTCGCCAAGACGACGGCCACCCGCGCCTGACCGCGCTGGTGTTCGAACGCAAGGTCGACGAAGCGCCGTGGGACGCGCCCGACGCGGCCAGCGCCGACGCAGCCATCACCCTGCCCGCGCCGCGCATGACCGAAGCCGACTACGTGCGCCAGATCAACGCCATCCGGGGCCTGATCGAAGACGGCGAGCTATACCAAGTCAACTACACCCAGCCGCTGGACGTGCAAGTCCAGGGGGATGCGGCCACGCTTTACCGGCGCATCGCCGCCCGCAACCCGGTCGCCCACGCCGCCTTTATCCAGGACGGCGCGCGCACGGTGCTGTCGTTTTCGCCCGAGCTTTTCGTACGGCGAGACGGCTCGCGGCTGACGACCCGCCCCATGAAGGGCACGGCGCCACGCCATACCGATGCCGGGGAAGACACGCGGCTGGGGCAGGCCCTGCTGGCCAGCGAGAAAAACCGCGCCGAAAACCTGATGATCGTGGACCTGCTGCGCAACGACCTGGGTCGCCTGGCCCAGCCGGGCTCGGTCAAGGTCGACGCGTTGTTCTCGCTGGAGCGCTATCCCACTGTCTGGACCATGACGTCCACCGTGTCGGCACAGGCGCCCGACGCCACCCTGGAAGCCGTGCTGCGCGCGCTGTTCCCCTGCGGTTCGATCACCGGTGCCCCCAAGGTCGCGGCCATGCGCCGCATCCGCCAGATGGAAACCGGCCCGCGCGGCCTGTATTGCGGCAGCGTGGGCTGGCTGGCGCCGGATGGCGATTTTTCGTTGAACGTGGCGATCCGCACCCTGGTGCTGGATGACGCCGGCCACGGCGTCTACAGCGTGGGCGGCGGCATCGTGCACGATTCGGACCCCGCCGAGGAATGGCAGGAGTGCCATTGGAAAGCCCGGATCCTGCGGGCCTGATGCCGCGCTGGAACTTCCGGCGACGGCGGTAGTAGCATAGAGCCCGGCCACACCCGCCACGACCAGGAGCGACCCATGCAACCCGAATTGATCGAGACCATCCTGGTTGATGCCGAACAGCGCGTGCCCTTGCTGGACCGCCACCTGAAGCGGCTGGAGGCGTCCTGCAAGGACCTGGGTTATGTCTGGGCCGGGCGCGCCGTTGAAGGCGACATCATGATCGCCGCTACCAGCCTGGTGACCCCGGGCGCGCATCGGCTGCGGTTGCTGGTGGCCCGCGACGGCAGCCGCCAGATCCAGACCGCCATGCTGCCGCCCCTGCCCGCCGTGCAGGAAGTGATGCTGGCGCCCGAGACGCTGCGCTCGACCGAACCGCTGCTGCGCTACAAAACCACGCACCGCCCCTGGTACACCAAGACTATCGAATGGCTGCCAGCGCATCCGCACATCTTTGACCTGCTCTATCTGAACGAACGCGGCGAACTGTGCGAAGGCAGCCGCAGCAACGTATACCTGCGCCTGGACGGCCGCTGGTATACGCCCCCGGTGGACAGCGGCTGCCTGCCCGGTGTGCAACGCGGCGAACTGCTGGATACGGCCAACGTGCGCGAACGCGTGCTGACGCTGGCCGACCTGCATGCCGCCGACGAAATCCGGCTGTCGAACGCGCTGCGCGGCTGGTTCAACGTCACGCTGCGGGAAGCCTGAGCGGCCCGCCCGGGTCCGCAAACTGCTCCACCACCACCTGCCGCAGCCACTGATTGGCGGGATCGCGATGGTTGCGCGCGTGCCAGAACACATTGATGACCGACTCCGGAATCTTCACCGGACAGGGCGCCGTCGCCAGCCCGAAGGGCGCACAGGCGCAATCGGCAAAACGCTGCGGCACCACCGCGATCATGTCGGTGGCCTGCAACACCGGCCCCACCGCAATGAAGTGCGGCACCGTTAACCGCAAGCGGCGCTGGATGCCGGCACGTGCGATCACCTCGTCCACCACGCCATGCCCGGTGCCTTCGGACACGATGGCCACGTGCTCGGCCGCGCGGAATTGTTTGGCTGACACGCCCGAATGCGCCAGCGGATGGTCGCGCCGGAAAATGCACACATAAGGCTGGCTGAACAGCTTGCGCTGGAAAAAACCGCTTTGCAGACCGGGCAGGAAACCCATCGCCACATCGATGCGGCCGCGCTCCATTTCGTCACGCACGTCGATCGACGTGGTGCGCACCGTGCGGATGGTGACGCCCGGGGCGGCGGCATCCAGCGCCCGCATCAGGCGTGGCAGGAAATAGGTTTCGCCCACATCGTTCACGCCGATCACGAAGGCCCGTTCGCTGCTTGCGGGGTCGAACACGGCGCGCGCGTTCAGCGTGCCATGCAGCGCCGCCAGCGCGTCCGCGATGGGCTGGGCCAGCGCCTCGGCATAGGGCGTGGGCACCATGCCGCGCGACGTGCGCAGGAACAGCTCATCGCCCAGCAGCTTGCGCAGACGGGTCAGCGCGTTGCTGACGCCGGGCTGCGAGATGCCCAGGCTGTGCGCGGCGGTGGATACCCGGCCATGCCTGTGCAGTTCGTTGAAGACGACCAGCAGGTTCAGGTCCACGTCTTTCAGGTTCATGCGCTTGTCTCCACCAATATTGATTCTGGTGATGCGTTCTATTGACCAGATTCTATTTATTTATTTCTGCGCGTGGCGGAACATGGACCGATAAAAGCAGCGATAAACGCTGCGATAAACGCTGCGATAAAAGCCGCGACAACGACTCGGAGACAAGCCATGCCCATCGACCCGCCCTGGCCGGACGACGGTTCCCACCGCATTCCGTTCGGCGTCTACACCGACGCCGCCCTGCACCAACGCGAGCTGGAACGTTTTTTCTACCAGGCGCACTGGTGCTATGTTGGCCTGGAAGCCGAAATCCCCAACCCCGGCGACTTCAAGCGCACCGCCGTCGGCGAACGTTCCGTCATCCTGCTACGCGACAACGACGGCCAGGTCCGCGTGGTGGAAAACGTATGCGCCCACCGTGGCGTGCAGTTCTGCCGCGAACGTTCCGGCAACCGCACCGAATTCGTCTGCCCCTATCACCAGTGGAACTACGACCTGCAAGGCAACCTGATCGGCGTGCCGTTCCGGCGCGGCGTCAAGCAGGACGGCAAGGTCAACGGCGGCATGCCGCCCGACTTCAAAACCGAGGACCATAGCCTGACCAAGCTGGCGGTGGCCTGTCGCAACGGCGTCGTGTTCGCCTCGTTCGACCACGACGCCGAACCGCTCGAAGACTATCTGGGCCCGGACATCCTGCATTACTTCGACCGCGTGTTCGACGGCCGCCAGCTGCTTATCCACGGCTACAGCCGCCAGCGCATCCCCGGCAACTGGAAGCTGATGCAGGAAAACATCAAAGACCCCTACCACCCGGGCCTGCTGCACACCTGGTTCGTCACCTTTGGCCTGTGGCGCGCCGACAACCGCTCAGAACTGAAGATGGACCGCCATTTTCGCCACGCCGCCATGATTTCCACGCGCGGCCAGGGCGGCAAGGGTAGCGTGACCAGCGGCGTGTCCAGCTTCAAGGAACAGATGTCGCTGAACGATGACCGCTTCCTGGACATCGTGCCGGAGCCCTGGTGGAACGGCCCCACCGCCGTGCTGATGACGCTGTTTCCCAGCGTCATCATCCAGCAGCAGGTCAATTCGCTATCCACCCGCCACATCCAGCCCGTGGGCCACGACGCCTTCGACTTCGTCTGGACGCACTTCGGCTTTGCCGATGACACGCCCGAGATGACGCAACGGCGGCTGCGCCAGGCAAACCTGTTTGGCCCGGCCGGCTTCGTGTCGGCCGACGACGGCGAAGTGATCGAATTTTCGCAATCGGGTTTTCAACAGAAGCCGTGGCACCGCAGCGTGGCGGAACTGGGCGGCAAGACGGCCGAGAACACCGACCACATGGTCACTGAAACGTTGATACGCGGCATGTACGCGTATTGGCGCCGCGTGATGGAGGCATGACGATGCTGGACTTTCCTCTTTATTACCGGCTGACCTGCCTGTACACCGACTACGCCGCCGCGCTGGACGCAGAGCAATGGGACAAGTGGCCCGACTTTTTCCTGGAAGACTGCATCTACAAGGTGCTGCCCCGCGAAAACCATGAACGCGGCTACCCACTGGCCACCATGGCGTTCGAAAGCCGCGGCATGCTGAAAGACCGCATTTACGGCGCCACCGAAACGATCTTCCACGACCCGTATTACCAGCGCCACGTGGTCGGAGCGCCGCGCGTGCTGTCGGTCCAGGGCGACCGCATCGAATCCGAAGCCAACTACGCCGTCTTTCGCACCAAGCCCAATCAGCTGACCACGGTATTCAACGTGGGCCGCTACCTGGACGTGGTGCGCAACACGCCCGACGGCATGAAGTTCGAATCGCGCTTGTGCATCTTCGACAGCGAGCTGGTGCCCAATTCGCTGATCTACCCCATCTAGCCTAGCCAGGATCACCGCCATGACGATGACCACCCAATGGATACAGGCCATCGCCCATGCCGATGTGCCCGAAGACGACGTGATTGCCGTGCAGGCGGGCGACCGCGAAATTGCGCTGTACGGCGTGGACGGCCAGGTCTACGCCACGGACAACCTCTGTACGCACGGCAACGCCCGCCTGTGCGACGGGTTTTTAACCGGCCATGAAATTGAATGCCCGCTGCACCAGGGGCGTTTCGATGTGCGCGACGGCCGGGCGCTGTGTTCGCCCTTGCGCGAGAACGTGGCGACCTATCCGGTCAGGATCGAAGACGGAATGGTGTTCGTGGCGCTGTAGCGCCGCGTCAGATCGCCATGCGCAGCGCTTCGTTGGCCGCTGCCATGCCCATGGCCGCCGTCACCGTCACCACCGAGCCGTAGCCCGCGCAGGACAAGCCTTGCGGGGCGGTCGCCTGGCCGGCGGCGCCGACATCGTCCTCGCCTTCAGTGGGGCGCGTCCAGGCGTCGGGCAGAATGGCCGGCTGGTCGAACCACAACGCATGCACGCCCATCTTGGGCACGCGCTTGAGCGCCTTGCCGTTCTGGTCGGACGCGCGCGGAAACCCGTGTTCGCGGCGCAGCTTGTTGCGCAGCTTGGACAACAAGGCGTCGTTCACCGCCGCCGACAAGTCCCCCGCCCGCAACGCCAGCGGATCGGTCTTGCCGCCCGCGCCGCCGCACAGCAGCATCGGCACGCCCAATGCGCGCGCGTGCAGGATCATTGCGATCTTGGCCGCTGCCTGGTCGGTGCAATCGATGATGACGGTGTAGGGGCCGGGCAGCACCTCGGCCACGTTCTCGGGCGACACGAAGTCATCCACCCGCGTCAAGCGGCATTCGGGGTTGATCTCCAGCACCCGCTCGGCCATCGCATCCACCTTGGACTTGCCCAACGTGGACGTCAGCGCGTGCAGTTGCCGGTTGACGTTGGATTCGGCGATGTGATCCAGGTCGATCAACGTCAATGCGCCCACGCCGCAACGCGCCAGCGCCTCAACCGTCCACGACCCGACGCCGCCCAAGCCGGCCACGGCCACGTGCGCGCGCTGCAAGTGCGCGGGCGCTTGCGGGCCGTACAAACGGGAAAGGCCGCCGAAACGGCGGTCCAGGTCGGCGGCGGGGGCTGGGGTGGGGTCGGGAAAGTCCATGGCGGCTATTTTAGGGCAAGGGCCGGGCCTGAGTCTGAACCTTGGTCTGGGTCTGCGCCTGGGTCTGAGCCTGGGTCTCAGCCTGCGTCTGCGCCTCAGTCTGCTCCTGATCGTCCCCGCCCAGCGCCCGGTACACCGTCACCTGGTTCACCAGGCGGTTCAAGCCGTTTTCGTCGCGCGCGATCTCGGCGCTGCGGCGCTTCTCCTGTGCGTCCAGCCAGTCCTTGAGCGACACCGCCCCTGCCCGATACCGCACTTCGTACAGGCGTTCGGCATCGCGCGCCGCGCGCAGCGACACCGCCAGTTGCTCGGCTTGCAAGCTCAGCTGCGTCCGGTTCGACAAGGCGTTTTCAACATCCGCCATGGCCTGATACAGCGTCTGCCGGAAATTGACGACGCGTTCTTCATAGTCGGCCTTGGATATCTTGATGTTCAGCTGCATCTGGTTCCATTGCAGGAACGGCAGCGTCAAGCCCACGCCCAGGGCGGCGACGGGGTTTTGCAGCACGTTCGACAACGTGGGGCTGGCGCTGCCCACCGCGCCCGTCAGCGTCACGGGCGGATAGAAGCTGGCGCGGGTGGCGTCCACGGTGGCCAGCGCCTCGCGCAGGCGCAGTTCGGCGGCGCGCAGGTCGGGGCGACGGCCCAGCAAATCGGCGGGCACGCCGGCGCGCGCCTCGGGCAACGGGTACGGCGGCAGGCGCGGCGGGTTGGCCATGCTGCGGTCGGGCGGGCCGTCAAACAGGATGGCCAGCGCGTTGATGTATTCCACGCGCTGCTGCACCAGCAGCGTGTGCGCCGCCTGCTGGCTGGCCACGGTCTGTTCGGCTTCGGCCAGCTCCAGCGCCGACGCGCCGCCCGCCGCGTACTGCGCGCGCACCAGGTCCTGCGTGCGGCGCGCGTAGGCGATGCTTTCCTCGCTGCTGGCGATGCGCTGGTTGATGAACGCCGTCTGCCAATACAGCGTGGCGGTAGTGCCCACCAGCGACAAAGCGGCGGACTGGCGGTCTTGCTCGGTGGCCAGTGCTTCCCACTGGGCCGCATCGCGCTGGCGCGACAGCTTGCCCCACAGGTCCACTTCGTAGCTGACCGTCAGCTGGGCCTGGTTGTTGCGGGTGATGATGCGGTCGCCGTACAGGTTGCGGTTGCGCGTCACGCTGGCGTCGCCACCCAGTTGCGGCATCAGCTGGTCTTCGGTCAAGCCGGCCTGGTATTGCGCGCGGCGCACACGGATCGCGGCGGCCGCCAGATCGTTGTTGCGCGCCAGCACGGCGTCGATCAAGCCGTTGAGCACCGGGTCGTTGAAGTTGCGCCACCACTGGCCGCCCTGGGCCAGGGGCGCATGCAGGTTTTCCGAACCGCCATGGGTCCAGGCGGCGGGCGTCTGGGTCATGGGGGGTTCGTAGTCACTGCGCAGCAGGCTGCCGCATCCGCCCAGCGCAACAAGCAGCGCCAGCGCGACGGGTTTGCAAATCAGGGAAACCGCTTTCATCGTCCTCATTCCCGGGCCAAGGCCTCGACGGGATCCAGGCGCGCCGCGTTGCGCGCCGGCAAATAGCCAAAAAGCACACCGATCAGCGTCGAGCACGTAAATGCCGCCACCATCGATGCCGTGGAATAAATCATCTGGAACGAGCCGCCCGTGGCCTTGGACACCAGCACGCCCAACGCCAGCGACAGCAGGATGCCCACCGCGCCGCCGATCAGGCAGACCAGCACGGCCTCAATCAGGAACTGCTGCATGATGTCGCTGCGCCGCGCGCCCACCGCCATGCGCACGCCGATCTCGCGTGTGCGTTCGGTAACGGACACCAGCATGATGTTCATCACCCCGATGCCACCCACCATCAGCGAAATCAACGCAATCAGCGACACCAGCAGCGTCATCGTTGCCGTGGTGCGCTCGATGGTCTTGCGGATGGCGTCCGTGTTGAACACGAAGAAATCCTTCACCACGTGGCGGCGCATCAGCAGCCGTTCGATGGATTTCTCGGCGGCGGCCGGCGGCGTGGCGTCGCTGACGCGCACCGTGATGCTTTTCAGATGCTGCTGCCCCAGCACGCGGGATAACGCCGTGGTGTAGGGAATCCAGACGTTCAGCGATTCATTGTTGCCGAACACCGAGTCTTTCTTGGCGGTCACGCCGATCACGCGCGCGGGCATGGACCCCAGGAACACCACCTGCCCGATGGGCTCGGTGTGCGAGCCGAACAGCGCGCGCCGCGTGCCTTCGTCGATCACCACTTCCTGCGCGCGGCGCACCACGCTGGTCTCGTCGAAGAACTTGCCTTGCGCCAGCTTGATGGCGCGCACGCGGAAATACTGTTCGCCCACGCCCTGGATCGAGCCGTTCACCGACACGTTGCGATAGCGCAGCGTATTGCTGGTGGCGACCTCGGGCGTGACGCTGTCCACATAGGGCTCGCGCGCCAGGGCGTCGGCGTCCGCCGCGACCAGCGTGCGAATGTTGACGGCCTTTTCGTCGCCAAAGTCCTTGCCCGGAAAGACTTCCACCGTGTTGGTGCCGATGGCGCTGATGTCTTCCAGGATCTTGCGCCGCGACCCTTCCCCCAGCGCCACCACCGACACCACGGCGGCAATGCCGATGATGATGCCCAGCATGGTCAACGAGGTGCGCAGGCGGTGCGCGTTCATGGACAGCAGCGCCATGCGCAGGGCTTCGCCGCAGCGGTCCAGGTAGGCCTGCCACGCGGGCCGCCTGGGCAGTTCGGGCGGTGCATCGCGCGCGGCGTCCCGGCGCGGGGCGTCGGGGTTGCGCTTGTCCGCCACGATTTCGCCGTCGCTGATCTCGATGATGCGCTGCGCGTGGCGCGCCACATTCATGTCGTGCGTGACGATGATGATGGTGTGCCCGGCCGCATTCAGCTCTTCCAGAATGCGCAGCACTTCCTGCCCGGTGTGCGTGTCCAGCGCGCCGGTGGGCTCGTCGGCCAGGATGATGTCGCCACCGTTCATCAGCGCGCGCGCAATGCTCACGCGCTGCTGCTGGCCGCCGGACAATTGGCCGGGCCGGTGCTCGGACCGGTCAGCCAGGCCCAGCCGCGCCAGCAGTTGTTCGGCGCGGTCCATGCGGGCCTCGCGGCGCTTGCCGGCATACACGGCGGGCATTTCGACGTTGCCCTGCGCGGTCAGGTCCGACAGCAGGTGATAGCGCTGGAAGATAAAGCCGAAATGCTCGCGGCGCAGTTCGGCAAGCTCGTCCGGACCCAGCTCGCCCGTGCTGCGGCCGCCCACGCGGTAGTCGCCCCGGGTCGGGCGGTCCAGGCAGCCCAGGATGTTCATCAGCGTGGACTTGCCCGAGCCGGACGCCCCCACGATGGCGACCATCTCGCCGGCTTCGATGGTCAGGTTGACGTCTTTCAGGACGGCGATGGTCTGGTCGCCGGCGGGAAATTCACGCCGTACGCCGGACAACGCAATCAGCGGACCGCTCATGTCAGGCCCCCGGCGCGGCGGCGGCGGCCGGGGCGGAATCCGCCGACACGACCCGCTCGCCTACCTCCAGCCCTTCCAGCACCTGCGCCTGCACGTTGTTGTTCATGCCGATCTTGACGTGGCGCACCTCGGTCTTGTTGTCCTTCAGGACGACGCGCACGGCATAGCGGCCGTCCTCGCCCCGCTTGCCCAGCGCCGAGGCCGGCACCACGACGGCGTCGCGCGCCTCGCCCAGCACGATGAAGACCTGCGTGGTCATCGAGATGCGCAGTTTTTCGTCGGGGTTGGGCACATCGAACAGGCCGTTGTAGTAGACGGCGGCGGTAGTCGAGCTGCCGCTGGATGCGGTCAGCGACGTGGTGGCGTCGTCTTTCTGGATGGAGTCGGGCGCCGGTTCCACGGCGCGCAAGGTCGCGTGATAGCGCTGGTCGGGCTCGCCAAGAATCGTGAAGTACACGGGCAGCCCGGGTTTGACGCGGGTGACGTCCGCTTCGGAAATCTGCGCCTTGATCGTCATGGTGTCCACCTGGGCCACCTTGATGATGGTGGGCGCGCTTTGGATGGCGTTGACCGTCTGCCCTTCCTTGGTCACCACGGCCACGACCATGCCGTCGATGGGCGAGACGATGCGGGTGTAGCCCAGGTTGACCTTGGCCGTGTCCACCTGGATCTCGGCCTGCGCGATCTGCGCATCCAGCGAGGCGATCTCGGCGCGGGTCACGCCCAGCGTGGCCTCGGCGGATTCGTAGGCTTCGCGCGAACTGGCGTCGGCGGCCAGCATCTGGCGTTGGCGCTTGAAGGCCAGTTCCGCCTGCTTCAGCATGGCGACCTTGGCGGCCCGCTCGGCGCGCCGGGTCTGGAGGGCGGCCTCGGCGTTGCGCAGGTCGTTCTGCTGGGTCAGGTCGTCGATCTCGGCGACCAGCTGCCCTTTCTTGACGCGGTCACCCAGCTGCACTTTCAGGGACTTGAGCTGGCCGGTCGCCTGCGCACCGACGCTGACGCGCTCAATGGCGTCCAACGTGCCGCTGGCCAGCACGCTGTCTTCCAGGTTGGCACGGGTGACCTCGGCGACGGCGAAGGTGGGCGGCGGCGGGGCCGAGAAGAACATGGCGCGCACCGCCAGCCCCCCCAACAGGACGACGACGGCGATCAACGCGTAACGCTTGAACTTACTGCGGGACTTTTTCATTGCACCTGAGAATGAGTGACCGGCAAGGCGGCCGTAACGTAACGCCACGCCATCGCAGCGCCACGCCCTCGCAACGCCACGCAGTCGCGCAACGTCGGGCCGCCATCCTAAACGGGGCGAGGGTGCGTGGCGATGACCGATTGCGGCGAAACGGTGAAAAACCGTAAAGCGGGTTTCGGCCGGGACGCCGGCAAGAACGATTGTTCCGTTGCGTGAACGATACAACGGCAATGGCGCATGCACGAAACCGCCGTCCTGCGCCTGCCGGGATCGTGCCGCCAACGTGCCGCCTCTTGTTGCGTAAGGCCGCGACTTGGCCGCTAGATGGCCGCTATCTTGTTCGCGCCGTCTGAAACACTTTGCCGCGCCGCAAAAAACCCGCGCCTCGACATAGCCCGACGATCCGCACAGAATGATTGCAGTTAACGCCGTGTCTACCTCCAACAGATCCCCCTCCTCGCCCTCTGGTTCCCCGGAATTTTCCGGGGCGGTGCTGCTGTGTCTGTTGGCGATGATGAACCACGTGGCGCTGACGGGCGGCCGGATCACCGTGTCGCTGACCGCGCTGCAAATGGGCCTGTCCACCTTCAAGGTCGGCACCCTGGTCGCGGTGTTTGCCGTGCTGCCGATGCTGTTCTCGGTACGCGCGGGCCGCTGGGTGGACCGCGTGGGCATCGTGCGCCCGCTGGTCATTGGCACGTCTTTGGTCGCCATCGGCACCGCTTTGCCCTTTATCTTTCAGACACAGACGGCGCTGCTGGTGGCGTCCTGCTGTATCGGCATCGGTTTCATGCTGCACCAGGTCGCCACGCAAGACCTGCTGGGCCACGCCGAACCGGCGCAGCGGCTGCGCAACTTTTCTTTCATGTCGCTGGCCTTGGCCGGCTCCGGCTTTTCGGGGCCGCTGATCGCGGGTCTGGCCATCGACAACCTGGGCACGCGGACCGCCTTCGGCCTGCTGGCCCTGGGCCCGATCCTGTCCGGCATCGGCCTTTATTACCTGCGCCACCAACTGAAGGCGGTGGACTCGCAGTTGTCCGGCGCCAAAGAGGCCCAGCGCCGCCGCGTGACCGAACTGCTGGCGGTGCCGGCCCTGCGCCGCATCCTGATGGTGAACACGATTCTGTCGGGCGCCTGGGACACGCATCTGTTCGTGGTGCCGATCTTTGGCGTGGCGATCGGGCTGTCCGCCACCACCATCGGCGTCATCCTGGCGTCGTTCGCGGCGGCAACGTTCGTGATCCGGCTGGTATTGCCGCTGATCATGCGCCGGGTGCGGTCCTGGACCCTGGTGCGCGTGGCGATGGCCACCGCCGCCATCGACTTCATGCTTTACCCGCTGTTCACCGACGTTACCGTGCTGATCGTGCTGTCTTTCATTCTTGGGCTGGCCCTGGGCTGTTGCCAACCGAGTATGCTGTCGCTCTTGCACCAGCATTCCCCGCCCGGCCGCGCGGCCGAAGCCGTGGGCCTGCGCATGGCGCTGATCAACGGTTCTCAGGTGTCCCTGCCGTTGACCTTCGGCGCGCTGGGTGCGGTAATTGGCGTTGCCCCCCTGTTCTGGGCCTATTCGCTGGCCCTGATGGCGGGCGGGTGGGCCAATCGAAATCCCCCGCTCGAGTCTGACCGGAAGCCTTAAGTGAACACGCAGTCCCCTCCCTCCGCCCCCGGCGTCGCCGGCGCCAGCTTGCCTTTTCGCCTGTGGACGCCCGAAGAAAGACAGGCCTCGCTGGACGACGCGCTGCGCCATTGGCAGGCGGGAGACGACGTCTGGGTATATGGGTACGGGTCGCTGATCTGGCGCCCGGACTTTGACTTCATGGAGCGCCGGCTGGCGACCTTGCGCGGCCACCACCGGGCGCTGTGCCTGTGGTCGCGGGTCAACCGGGGCACGCCGGAATGCCCGGGGCTGGTGTTCGGGCTGGACCGGGGCGGCTCCTGCCGCGGCGTCGTCTACCGCCTGGCCGGCGACCAGGTGCCCACGTATTTCCCCGCCTTGTGGGAACGCGAGATGTCCACCGGCGCCTACCTGCCCCGCTGGATCAACTGCACCACCGACGCCGGCACCGTGCGCGCGCTGGTGTTCATCATGAACCGCGCGAACCCCGCGTACATCCGCGCGCTGCCCCAGGACGAACTTCTGGCCATCGTGCGCCGGGCGGCCGGCCGCTACGGCCCCTGCACCGATTACGTGGTGCAGACGGCCCAGGCGCTGCGGGCGGCCGGCATCCACGATGCCCGGCTGGACGCCATTGCGCGGCTGCTGGAAGAAGACGGACACAGGCTGCCCGAAGGCGCCTGAACCGGGCGGGAACGGGGTGTGTAGCGTTGCCCGGCCACACCCCGGGCCGGAAACATCCCCGAGGTCTGCGCGGGGTCAAAGGGCGGGTGGTGGTGCGGGCGGTATAAACTCCCTGTTATCCACCCTGAATCCCCATCCTCATGTCCGTCTCCGATCTGCGTCAAAGCTACGAAAAGAACGTCCTGTTGGAAAACCAGGCCGCCGCCTCGCCGTTCGAGCAATTTACCCGCTGGTTCGACGAAGCCCTGGCCGCCAAGGTGCCCGAGCCCAACGCGATGACGTTGGCCACGGTCGACGCAAGCGGCCAGCCCAGCGCCCGCATCGTCCTCATCAAGGGCTTTGACGAACGCGGCTTCACGTTCTTCACCAACTACGAGTCCCGCAAGGGGCAAGACCTGTTGGCCGAGCCGCGCGCCAGCCTGCTGTTTTTCTGGCAGCCCCTGGAACGCCAGGTCCGGATTGAGGGCGTGGTGGAAAAAGTGGCGCCCGAAGAGTCGGACGCCTACTATCACAGCCGCCCCGCCGGATCGCGCATCGGCGCCTGGGCTTCGCCCCAGAGCCAGCCCATTACCCGTGAAGCGCTGGAAGCCCGTGAAAAGGAATTCCGCGAACGCTTCGGCGAGCAGCCGCCGCGTCCGCCGCACTGGGGCGGTTACCGCTTGAAGCCCACCGCCATCGAATTCTGGCAAGGCAGGCCGTCGCGCCTGCACGACCGCCTGCGCTACGTCGCGGACGGCCCGGCCTGGAAGATCGAACGCCTGTCGCCATGATGTCGGGCGCGTTTGCGCGCCCGCCCAATTACCGATTGCATGCCCGCCTCCTCCCCTGATTTTGACGCCGCTTTTTTCCGCACCGCGCTGGGCCGCTACGCCACCGGCGTCACGGTCGTGACGGCCGCCGGGCTTGATGGCGCCCCCATCGGCCTGACGGTCAGCTCGTTCAACTCGGTGTCGCTGAACCCGCCGCTGATCCTGTGGAGCCTGTCGCGCTCGTCGTCCTCGCTGGCGGCGTTCGAACAGTGCGAGCGCTACGTGGTCAACGTCCTGAGCGCCGAGCAGATCGCGCTGGCGCGCCGCTTCGCCACGGGCAAGACGCCCGACCGCTACGCCGGCCTGACGGTGCATTACGCGCCAGGCGGCACACCGATGCTGGACGGCCATTGCGCCGCCTGGTTCGAATGCCGCAACCGCAGCCGCTACGAAGAAGGCGACCACATCATCATGGTGGGCGAAGTGGAACGCTGCGGCCACAGCAACGAACCGCCGCTGGTGTTTCACGCCGGCGGCTTTGACCTGACGCCCGCGGGCAGCCGGTCCGAAAGGAAGACGCCATGAGCGTGGACGTAGATTGCGTCGTCATCGGCGCGGGCGTGGTGGGGCTGGCCGTGGCCCGCGCGCTGGCGCAAGCCGGCCGGGAAGTGCTGGTGACCGAAGCCACCGAAGCCATCGGCACCGGCACCAGCTCACGCAATTCCGAAGTGATCCACGCGGGCATCTATTACCCGGCGGGCAGCCTGAAGGCGCGCCTGTGCGTGCGGGGCAAACACCTTCTGTACGCGTACTGCGCCGAACGCGGCGTGCCGCACAAGCGCCTGGGCAAGCTGATCGTGGCCACCGACCGCGATCAGGCGGCCCAGCTTGAGGGCATCGCCCAGCGCGCGCGCGCCAACGGCGTGGACGATTTGCAGTTCATTTCCGGCGAAGAAGCCATGCGCCTGGAGCCCGCGCTGCAATGCACCGCCGCGCTGGTGTCGCCATCCACCGGCATCGTCGACAGCCATGCCCTGATGCTGTCATTCCAGGGCGACGCCGAAAATGCCGGCGCTCAGTGTGTCTTTCACACGCCGCTGGTGTCCGGCCGCGTGCGCCCCGAAGGCGGCTTCGAACTGCAATTCGGCGGCGACGAAGCCATGACGCTGACCTGTAACGTGCTGATCAATTCAGCCGGGCTGCAAGCGCCCGCGCTGGCCCGCCGCATCGACGGCGTGCCGCCCGCCACCATCCCGACCGATTACCTGTGCAAGGGCAGCTACTTCACGCTGGCCGGCCGCGCGCCCTTCACGCGCCTGATCTACCCGGTGCCGCAACACGCCGGCCTGGGCGTGCACCTGACGCTGGACATGGGCGGCCAAGCCAAGTTCGGACCCGATACCGAATGGATCGGCACCGAAGACTACACACTGGACCCGGCGCGCGCCGACGTGTTCTACGACGCGGTGCGCAGCTACTGGCCGGCGCTGCCGGACCATGCACTGGCGCCCGGCTACACCGGCATCCGGCCCAAGATCTCGGGCCCGCACGAACCCGCCGCCGACTTCGTCATTGCCGGCCCCGCCGTGCATGGCGTGCCCGGGCTGGTGAACCTGTTCGGCATTGAATCTCCCGGGCTGACCTCCAGCCTGGCCCTGGCGGAAGAAACCCTGGCGCGCCTGAGCGCCTGATTCCGCCCATCCCCTCTTCTCCTTACCTCGGCCTATTCCCGCACCATGCAGCACAACGACTACATCCTGACCCTGTCCTGCCCTGACCGCACCGGCATCGTCTACCGCGTCAGCGGCCTGTTGTTCGAATTGGGTTGCAACATCCTGGATTCGCAGCAATTCGGCGACGAGGAAACGGGCCAGTTCTTCCTGCGCGTGCACTTTGACCTGCCCGTGGCCGTGAACCCCGACGACCTGCGCGGCCGCCTGGATACGCTGTCGGCGGACTACGGCATGGACCTGAAGCTACATGACGCGCGCCGCAAGCAGCGCCTGTTGATCATGGTCAGCAAGCAGGGCCATTGCCTGAACGACCTGCTGTTTCGCGTGCATAGCGGGCATTTGCACGCCGAAGTGGCGGCCATCGTGTCCAACCACAACGACTACGCCAGCCTGGCGGCGTCCTACGGCATCCCGTTCCATTACCTGCCCGTCACGGCCGACACGAAGGCCGAGCAGGAAAAGCAGGTATTGCAGATTGCCGACCAGTCCAACACCGACCTGGTGGTGCTGGCCCGCTACATGCAGATCCTGTCGGCGGATATGTGCCGCGCGCTGAACGGCCGCGCCATCAACATCCACCACAGCTTCCTGCCCAGCTTCAAGGGCGCGCGCCCGTATCACCAGGCGCACGCTCGCGGCGTGAAGATCATCGGCGCCACCGCTCATTACGTGACGTCGGACCTTGACGAAGGCCCCATCATCGATCAGGACATCGAACGCGTGGACCACACCATGACGGCGGCCGACCTGACGCAAGTGGGCAGCGATATCGAATCGCTGGTGCTGTCGCGCGCGGTGCGCAGCCATGTCGAACACCGCATCCTGCTGAACCGCAACAAAACCGTCGTGTTCCGCTGATCGTCAATCCGCCTGCTGGGCCACCGCCGGCGTGGCCGGCGGAAACTGGCGCGTCACCAGCGCCATGGCCCGATGCTGCAAAGGCGACTGCGCGCCGGCTTGCCAGATCACCTGGCTGACCGAGCGCGCCTCGTGTTCGAACGCAATGAAGCGCGTGCCGGCCAGCCCGCTGCGCGACAGGCAGGACGGCACGATCGACACGCCCAGCCCCTGCGACACCAGCGATGCCACGCTAAGCCAATGCCGCACTTCGTGGCGGACCACCGGCATGAAGCCGGCCGCCACGCACATCGACAACACGGTTTCGTAATAGCTGGGTGAGGCCGCGCGGGCGAAGAAGACGAAGTCATCGCCCGCCAGATCGGCCAGCCGCAACGACGCGCGCGCAGCCAGCGGGTGAGAATCCGGCAGGCACACCACAAAAGGTTCGGCGATCAGGTCGCGCGCCAGCACCTCTTCGGGCACCGGGTTGGCATGGATGAACCCCAGGTCCTGTTCCCCCCGCCGCACGGCTTCGATCTGCTCGTGCGAGTTCAGCTCGGTCAGCACGTGCTCCACGTCGGGCAGTTCGGCGCGCATGGCGTTCAGCAGCACCGGCAGGCCGCGATACAGCATCGACCCGACAAAGCCGATGCGCAGCCGGCCGCGCAGGCCCGCGTCCACCCGCTGCACCAGTGTGCGCACTTCCTCGGCCTGCCGCAGCAACGTCAGCGCCTCGCGATACAGCACGTGGCCGGCGTCGGTCAGTTCCACATGGCGGCTGGTGCGAGCAAGCAGGCGCGCGCCCACGTTGTCTTCCAGCTGGCGGATGGCGTAGCTGAGCGGCGGCTGCGAGATATGCAGGCGGGTGGCGGCGCGGCTGAAATGGCGCTCTTCGGCTACCGCGATGAAGTAGCGCAACAGGCGCGGGTCCAGATCCATGGTCTCCCCCTATCTATATTTTTTATGGATTGTTCTACACCAAAACGGTATTTGCATAGATTAATCTACCCGCGCAACATCGGCCATCTTCCCGATTTTTCGCAGGATGCCGCCATGGACGCCCCCGCCCGCCCCAATCCCTCCGTTGCCACTCCCGCCGCCTCCACCCCGGTGCCGGATTCACGCGGGCTGAACCTGTTCACTGCCGACCCCTACGCCGCCGCGCTCAGCCGGCGCTACCTGCCCGCACCGCTGCACGCCCATCTGCTGCCCCACCTGGAACGCCTGGGCGGCTTGGCCGGAGGCGTGATGGACGAACTGGCCGCCACGGCGGACAAGCATCCGCCCACGCTGTCGGTGCGCAGCCGGGCCGGGGCCGACGAATCGCGGGTGGACAAGCACCCCGCCTATGTGGAACTGGAACGGCTGGCGTACAGCGAATTCGGCTTGGCCGCGCTGTCGCATCGCGGCGGCGTGCTGGGCTGGCCCGAACCCATGCCGGCCGCCGCCAAGTACGCGTTGAGCCATTTGTTCGTGCAAGCGGAATTCGGCCTGTGCTGCCCGGTCAGCATGACCGATTCGCTGGCGCGCACGCTGCGCAAGTTCGGCGACCCGGCGCTGGTGCAACGCGTGCTGCCGCAAGTGACCACGCAGGATTTCGACGCGCTGCGCCAAGGCGCCATGTTCATGACGGAACAAGGCGCGGGCTCGGACGTCAGCGCCACCGAAGTCACCGCCGACCTGCAAGCGGACGGCAGCTGGCGCATCCATGGCGACAAGTGGTTCTGCTCGAATCCCGACGCGGGTTTTGCGATGGTGCTGGCGCGCAGCGAAACCGCGCCCGGCCTGAAAGGCGTCTCGCTGTTCCTGTTGCCGCGCGACCTGGCCGACGGCAGCCACAACCACTACCGCATCCTGCGTCTGAAAGACAAGCTGGGTACGCGGTCCATGGCCAGCGGCGAAATCCGGCTGGAAGGCGCCGTGGCCTGGCTGGTGGGCGAGCGCGGCCGGGGCTTCAAGCACATGGCCGACATGATCAATAACTCGCGCTTGTCCAACGGCATGCGCGCGGCCGGGCTGATGCGCCGCGCGGTGACCGAAGCGATCTTCGTATCGCAGCAGCGCCGCGCCTTCGGCAAGCGCCTGATCGACATGCCGCTGATGCAACGCCAACTGGTCAAGATGACGGTCTGGGCCGAGCAGGCGCGCAGCGTCATGTTCCAGACGGCGCGCGCGCTGGCCGACGCTGACCAGGGCATGGCCGACCCGGCGCTGGCGCGCATCCTGACCCCGCTGATCAAGTTCCGCGCCTGCCGCGACGCGCGCAAGGTGACGGGCGACGCGATGGAAGTGCGCGGCGGCTGCGGCTATATCGAAGAATGGACCGAGCCGCGCCTGGTGCGCGACGCGCATCTGGGATCCATCTGGGAAGGCACCAGCAACATCGTCGCGCTGGACGTGCTGCGCGCCATCAAGAAAGAAAATTCGCTGCCCGCGCTGCGCGCCCATATCGACCAGCTGCTGGCAGACGGCGCGCCCTGCCCGCCCGCGCTGGCCGCGTTGCAGGCCGACGCGCTGGCCAAGACCTTTGCGCTGGCCGAGCACGCCGCCATGGGCGACCACGCCGAACTGGCCCGCCAGGCGGCGTCCCTGCTTTACCACGCCGTGTCCATGGCCGCCTTGCGCTGGGAAGCCACGGACGCGGGCATGCAAAGCCGTGCGCAACTGGCCGACCAGGTGCTGTTGCACCGCCTGGCGCCACGCGACCCCTACGCCATTCCCCCCAACGAAAGCGCAGCCTGCCAGGCCATCTTGCAGTACGCGCTGTAATCCGCGACGCCGGCGGCACAGCCGGCGCGCCCCCCTCACAGGAGACACCACCATGAAACGCCTATTTGCCCCCTTGCTGCTGGCCGTGGCCACCACCGTGGCGCCCGCCGCGCCCGCGCTGGCGGCCGACGCCTACCCCAGCGCCAAACCCATCACGTTGATCGTGCCCTTCCCGCCGGGCGGACCCACCGACGCCATGGCGCGCCGCCTGGCCGAAAAACTGCGTGAACCGCTCAAGCAGAACGTCATCGTCGAAAACCGCAGCGGCGCGGGCGGCAACATCGGCTCGGAATACGTGGCGTCGGCCAAGCCCGACGGCTACACGATCCTGTTCGGCACGTCCGGCCCGCTGGCCATCAACGTCAGCCTTTACAAGAAGCAGGGCTACAACCCCGAGACCAGCTTCGCGCCGATCATCCGCCTGGGCCACCTGCCCAACATCCTGGTCGTGAACCCGTCGGTGCCGGTCAACAACGCCAAAGAACTCATCGCGTACGCCAAGCAGAATCCGGACAAGCTCAGCTACGCCTCGTCGGGCAACGGCGCGTCATCGCATCTGGCCGGCATTCTGTTCAACCAGATGGCCGGCACCAAGATCATGCACATCCCGTACAAGGGCACCGGCCCGGCGCTGAACGATCTGCTGGGCGGGCAGGTATCGATGTCATTCACCGACATCCTGACCGCGCTGCCTTACATCAAGGCCGGCAAGCTGCGCGCCATCGGCCTGGCCAGCGCGCAACGCTCTGACGCATTGCCCGACCTGCCCACCTTGTCCGAGCAAGGACTGACGGGCTACGACGTCAGCGTCTTCTTCGGCATCGTGGCGCCCAAGGGTACGCCGGCCGATGTGGTCGATACCTTGAACCGCGCGTTCAAGACGGCGCTGTCGGACCCGGCCATCGAACAGACGCTGCGTTCGCAAGGCATCGTTGCCGCGCAGGACCAGACGCCGCAAGGCCTGGCCGCGTTCATCACCACCGAAGTCCCCAAGTGGCGCGAGCTGATCAAGAGCGCCAACGTTTCCATCGACTGAAGCAGACCACCCATGGCCCCTACCCTACCGAACGCCGGCGCGCTTGCCGGCTGCAAAGTCATCGACCTGTCGCGCGTGCTGGGCGGCCCGTATTGCACGCAGATCCTGGCCGACCACGGCGCCGACGTGTTGAAGATCGAACCGCCGGGCGGTGATGAAACGCGCGGCTGGGGGCCGCCTTTCCTGGGCGACACGGCTTCGTACTTCATCGGCGTGAACCGCAACAAGGAAGGCATGACGCTGGACCTGTCGCAACCGGCGGGCCAGGATTTGCTGCGCCATCTGCTGGCCGACGCGGACGTGCTGGTCGAGAACTTCAAGCCCGGCACGTTGGAAAAATGGGGCCTGGGGTTTGACACGTTAAGCCAGGCGTTTCCCAAGCTGGTGCATTGCCGCGTCAGCGGGTTCGGCGCCGATGGCCCGTTGGGCGGCTTGCCCGGCTACGACGCCTGCGCGCAAGCCATGTGCGGCCTGATGAGCGTGAACGGCGAAGCCGACGGCGACGCCACGCGCGTGGGCTTGCCGGTGGTGGACATGGTGACCGGCTTGAACGCCGCCGTCGCCATCCTGCTGGCGCTGAACGAACGCCATCGCAGCGGGCTGGGCCAGTTCCTGGACATCACCTTGTACGACTGCGCGCTGTCGCTGTTGCATCCGCACGCCGCCAATTTTTTCTACAGCGGCAAGGTGCCCAAGCGCAGTGGCAACGCGCATCCGAACATCGCGCCTTACGAAACGCTGCCCACCGCCAGCGGCCCGATCTTCCTGGCCGTGGGCAACAACCGGCAGTTTGCATTGATGGCGCAGGTGCTGGACGCGCCGACACTTGCCACCGACCCGCGCTTTGCCACCAACGCCGATCGCCTGCAAAACCGCCAGGCCTTGCGCGACGCCTTGTCCGACCTGCTGGCGCCGCAACACGCCGCGCCATTGGCCGACCGCCTGCTGCGCGCGGGCGTGCCCGCCGCGGCGGTGCAGACGGTGGACGAGGCGCTGGCGCACCCGCACACGCGCCATCGCGGCATGGTGGTGGAACAGGGCGACTACAAGGGGGTGGGCTCGCCCATCAAGCTGTCGCGCACGCCCGCCACCTTGCGCAAGCTGCCGCCCGCGCTGCAAGAGGCGCCATCAACGAATACCAACAACTAAGACATTTCGTTGCACCGCTGTAGCAACGGCTGCTACGTCCTCCCCTTAGACTTTTCGGGTCGCCTCCCGCGAGTCAAAGAAAGAGGAGAAAAAGAAGATGGCTACAACCGATGTAAAAGCCCCATCGCAATCGGAAAACGCGCCGCTCAAGCGCGTGATGGGCCCCAAGCTGCTGTTGCTGTTCATTGTTGGCGACATCCTGGGCACAGGCGTTTATGCACTGACCGGCCAGGTCGCCGCCGAAGTTGGCGGCGCGGCCTGGCTGCCCTTCCTGGTGGCCTTTGCCATCGCGCTGCTGACCGCGCTGTCCTACCTGGAACTGGTCACCAAGTACCCCAAGGCGGCCGGCGCCGCGCTGTACGTGCACAAGGCGTTCGGCGTGCACTTTTTGACCTTCATCGTCTGCTTCACCGTCATGTGTTCGGGGCTGACATCGGCGGCCACGGCGTCCCAGGCGTTCGCCGCGAACCTGTTCGCCGCGTTCGGCATCAAGGCCGAGAAGACCTGGATCACGTTCGGCGCGCTGGGCTTCATGCTGCTGGTGATGCTGGTGAACCTGCGCGGCGCGGCCGAAAGCGTGAAGGCAAACGTGGTGCTGACGCTGATCGAGCTGTCGGGCCTGCTGATGGTGATCTTGCTGGGCTTTTATGCCATCGCCGGCGGGCAAGCGGATTTCTCGCGCGTGGTGGCGTTCGACACGCCCGAAGATAAAAGCGTGTTCCTGGCCGTGACGTCGGCTACCGCGTTGGCGTTCTTCGCGATGGTCGGGTTCGAGGACTCGGTCAACATGGCCGAGGAAACGCACGAGCCCAGCCGCATTTTTCCCAAGGTGATGTTGACGGGGCTGGGCATTACGGCCGTGATCTACGTGCTGGTGTCGATCTGCGCGGTGGCGCTGGTGCCGGTGGGCGAACTGGCCAAGAGCTCGACGCCGCTGGTGCTGGTGGTCAAGCGCGCCGCCCCGGGCCTGCCGGTGGAATACATCATGCCGATCATCTCGATGTTTGCCGTGGCGAATTCGGCGCTGATCAACATGATGATGGCCAGCCGCCTGCTGTACGGCATGTCGCGCCAGGGCGTGCTGCCGGCCTTTCTGGCGCACGTGCATCGCAAGAACCAGACGCCGTGGACGGCCATTCTGTTCACGACCGTGCTGGCCTTCGGCCTGATCATCCTGGTGTCGCTGGCCGACTCCGAAGCCATCCGCGCGTTGGGCGGCACCACGGCGCTGCTGTTGCTGGGCGTGTTCGCCTTCGTCAACGTGGCGGTGCTGGTCCTGCGCCGCGACAAGGTCAAGCATCAGCACTTCACGATCAATCGCATCGTGCCGTGGCTGGGCGCGGCGGCCTGCCTGTTCATGGTGACCCCGCTGACCGGGCGCGACGTCATCCAATATCAGGTGGCGGGCTGGTTGCTGCTGCTGGGCGTGGTGATGTGGGGCGTGACGTACGTGGCGCACCGCAAGGAAGCGCGCATGGAGATCGACCCGGCCTCGCTGGATTGACGCGGCATTGCGGGGTCGCGGGACCGCTTGATCGGACGTCACAGCGTCGATCTGGCGGGGCGGCAAGGCATGAGCCTTGCCCGAAATGGGCGGGTGCGCATCGCGCCCCGCCTTCCTGCCGCCCCGGGCGGTTTCAACCGCCCTTGGCCAGCCCTTCGCGGCGCGGGTCCGCGCCCCCTTGCAAGCCCTGCGCATCGATCACGATGCCGTGTATCCCGCTGGGAAATTCCGTGATGCGCACCGGATGGCCCATGGCTTCCAGCGCGGGCGCCAGCGCCTCCAGCGCAGTCCCCTTTTCCAGTTCGGTTTCCTTGTTGCGGCTGCCCATGTTGGGCAGCGCGATGGCGGCCTGCATGTCCAGGCCCCAATCCAGCACGCCCACGATGGTCTTGGCTACGTAGTTGATGATGGCGCTGCCGCCGGGCGATCCCACCAGCATGACGGGCTTGCCGTCACGCAGCACGATCATGGGCGCCATCGAGCTGCGCGGCCGTTTTCCCGCTTCGACGCGGTTGGCCACGAGCCGGCCTTCGGGGTCCTTGAACGACGAAGAAAAATCCGTCATTTCGTTGTTCAGCAAAAAACCGCGCACGAAGATCTTGCTGCCGAACTCGCTTTCGATGGTGGTCGTCATGGACAGCGCGTTGCCCTTGGCGTCCACCGCGACCAAGTGGCTGGTGGACGGCACTTCCAGCGCGTTGTCGCGGCCCAGGGTCAGCAGCTTGCCTTCGGGGTCGCCGGGCAGGGCCACCTTCATGCTGCGGTCGGGCTGAATCAACGCACCGCGCGCGCGCAGATAGGCCGGGTCCAGCAGCGCGCGCACCGGCACGTTGACGAAGTCCGGATCGGCCACGTAGAAGTCGCGGTCGGCAAAGGCCAGCCGGCCCGCCTCGGAAAAATAATGCACGGCCTGCACGGAACCGGGCGTGTAGGTGGCGACCGGATACTGTTCCAGCTCGCCCAACATCTGCAACACCGCGATGCCGCCGCTGCTGGGCGGCGCCATGCCGCACAGCTGGTAGCCGCGATACGGCCCGCACACCGGGTCGCGCGTCTTGGCGCGGTAGTTGGCCAGGTCCGCCAGCGTCAGGTCGCCCGGTTTGGCGTGGCCGTGCACGGCGGCCACGATATCGCGCGCGATGTCGCCCTGGTAGAACGCATCGGCGCCCTGCTTGGCCACGGCGCGCAGCGTGCGCGCGAATTCGGGATTTTTCAGCACATGGCCTACTGGCCAGGGCGCGCCGTCGGGCGCGTAGAAATACGCGGCGGCGGCGGCCTGCGTGGGCAGCGCCTTGTTGCCGGCCAGCAGCGTGTGCAGGCGGGGCGACACGGCAAAGCCCTGTTCGGCCAGGTCAATGGCGGGCTGGAACAGGTCGGCCCAGGGCAGCACGCCCGCTTCTTTGTGGGCCAGTTCCAGGCCGCGCAACAAGCCCGGCACCCCCACCGACATGCCGTTATTGACGGCCTGCGCAAACGGCAGCGGCTTGCCGTCGGCGTCCAGGAAACGGTCGGGGCGCGCGGCGGCGGGCGCGGTTTCGCGGCTGTCGACGGTCTGGATGCGCCCGGACTTGGCCGAATACCACACGATGAAGGCGCCGCCGCCGATACCGGACGATTGGGGCTCGACCAGGTTCAGCACCAGCTGCGTCGCGATGGCGGCGTCGATCACCGAGCCGCCCTTGCGCAGCATGGCATCGCCCGCCTCGGTAGCCAGCGGGTTGGCCGACACCATCATGTAATGCTTGGCGCGAACCAGCTCGCGCGCCTTGGCGCCGCTGGCGGCTTCGGGGTTGATGTCTTCGGTGGCCGGCGTGCGGGCCCAGGCGGCCGGGACGGGGGCCATGCTGGCCGTCAGGGTGGCGGCAAGCAAGACGGCGGCGGCGTGGCGGCAAGCGCGCATGGTGAGCTCCAGGGTGGCGCCGGGTGTCCGGCAGGCGTCCATGATGATCGGCCAGCGGGTCGCGCGCCGTCAACCGCTTAGAATCGCGGTTCCGGTCCCCTATTCTGTCCTGCCATGCGCCTGCGCCACATCGAAATCTTCGAAGCGATCCGTCGTACCGGTTCCCTGACCGAGGCGGCCGCCGCGCTGCATATCTCGCAGCCGGCCGCCAGCAAGCTGCTGGCGCACGCCGAGGCGCAGCTGGGCTTCAAGCTGTTTGATCGCGTCAAAGGCCGGCTGGTGGCCACGCGAGAAGCCGAGATCCTGACGCCCGAGGTCGCGCGACTGAACCAGGACCTGAACAGCGTGCGCCGGCTGGTCGCCAACCTGCGCGACCGGCCGCATGGGCATTTGCGGCTGGGCTGCGCCCCCGCGCTGGGCCTGGGCCTGCTGCCCGGCGTGGTGCGCGACAGCCGCGACGCGCAGCCCGGCATCACGTTCGACATCCACACGCATCACAGTGCGGAACTCGTGCAAGGCCTGCTCACGCGCGAGCTGGACCTGGCCATTACCTTCGACACCAACGACTATCCCGGCCTGACGCGCACCGGCCTGGGCCACACCGAGCTCGTGCACCTGAGCCGTCGGCCGGCCACGGGGCCCATGCGCCTGGCCGAACTGGCCGATCCCACCGGTGAAACGCTGATCGTGCTGGATGCGGGCGATGCGTCCGGCGCGTTGCTGCAAATGGCGCTGGACGCACAGGGGCTGGCGCCGCAGGTCTCCATCCAGGTGCAAACGCATTACGTGGCCTGCGCGCTGGTGGACGCGGGATGCGGCGACGCCATTGTCGACGCCATCACCGCGCAGGCCATGTTGCGTCCCGGCATGAGCCTGCGCCGCCTGGAGCCCGCGCTGCGCGTGCCGATCAGCATCATGGTGCGCAACCAGGACCCTTTGTCGGCGCTGCATGCTGACCTGATCGAGCGGCTGCGCGCGGCCTGCGCCGCCCGCGTGGCGTCCTTGGATGTGGCGGGGTAGTTCGGGTAAATGGAGTAGCGGGAGCAGCTGGGCCGACGTTGCAAGGCTGGCAGCGCGCCCATCCGGCCGCCGTCGTGCCGCCGTCGTTCCGCCGTCGTGTCGCCGTCTTGCCGGCATCACTTCACGGCAAAAAAAACGGGCGCCTGTCAGGGCGCCCGTCTCATTTCAGCATCAGGAACCGGCTAGGCAGCCAGCCCCAAGCCGGATCAATCCAGCTTGATGTTCTGCTTCTTCACCACGTCTTGAGCCCAGTCGAACTGCTCTTTGATTTCCTTGGCGAACTCTTCAGGCGTGTTGCCCGACGGCGCCGAGCCCTGGTCGTCCAGCGCCTTGATGACCTTCGGGTCCTTCAGGGCCACGACAGCAGCGTCACGCAGCTTGTTCACGACCTCCATCGGCGTGCCCTTCGGGGCCAGCAGGCCGTACCAGACCGGCTGGTTCAGCACCGGGAAGCCGGCTTCCTTGAACGTGGGCACGCCCTTGACGGCGGGAATCTGCTCGGGCCAGGCGATGGCCATGGCGTTCAGCTTGCCCGCCTGGATCTGCGGCATCGAGGACGGCAGGTTGTCGAACAGGATTTCGATCTGGCCGCCGACGGCGTCGGCCACGGCCGGGCCCGAACCCTTGTACGGCACGTGCACGATGTCGGTGCCCGTGGCCATCTTGAACGATTCGCCCATCAAGTGCAGCACGCCGCACGTGCCCGAGCTGCCATACGAGTACTTGCCGGGGTTCTTCTTCAGTTCTTCGATGAAGCCCTTGAAGTCCTTGGCGGGGAACTTCGGATTCACGGCAACCACGTTCGCCGTGTTGGCGAAGTTGGTGACCGGCTGGAAGTCCTTGATCGGGTCGTACGGCAGGTCCTTCGGACGGCAGGCCGGGTTGACGGCCATGGTCGAGACCGTGGCGATCGACAGCGTGTAGCCGTCGGCATCGGCGCGCGCGGCTTCAGAGGCACCGATGGCGCCACCCGCGCCACCCTTGTTTTCCACGACCATCGGCTGGCCAAGTTCCTGGCTCATGCGTTGCGTCACGAGGCGCGCGATGATGTCGGTGGAACCGCCGGGCGCGAACGGAACGATCACGCGGATAGGCTTGCTGGGGTACTTGTCGGCGGCATGCGCGACGGAGGCGCCAAGCGTGCCGGCGGCGCCGGTAGCCAAAGCGATAGCAACGGCCAGGGAGCGAACTTTATTCATAGGTGTGTTTCCTCCAAGAGTGCGAGCCCGTATGTAAACGGACCGTTTTGAGATGGTCTCCGCCTGTGGACGGGCCAGCAGATAACGGTGGGAGCGCATTGCTTCTGTGCAGCGTGTGTGGCGCTGCTTTTATAAGGTGCTTGTGGCAGACGCGCCCGCCAGAATGACGGAGAATAGCAGCAAATGCTTACACCCGCATAGCGTGCCGATCCCCGGTCAACGCGCTGTTAAAACACCCTTTCCTCATGTCGGTCGCCTTCCTGGTTTTCCCTGATTTCATGCTGGTCGCGCTCGGTTGGGCGCTGCGTCACAAGCTGGGTTTTTCGCGCGAGTTTTTTGCGGGCACCGAGCGTCTTGTCTACTTCGTCCTGTTCCCCGCGCTGCTGTTCCAATCCATTCTGCGCACGCCCATCACCGCGGGCAACGCGGCCATGTTGCTACAGGCCACGGCGGCGGTGGTGGTGGCGGGCGTGGCGATGGCGTGGCTGGCCGGCTGGGTGTTGCGGCCGTCGTCGCTGGGGCTGGCGTCGTCGGCCCAGTGCGGGTACCGCTTCAACACGTATATCGGCCTGGCGCTGTCGGCAAGCCTTGCCGGCACGCAGGGCCAGACGGTGATGGCGCTGATCGTCGGCTTTGCCGTGCCCATGGCCAATGTGGCCGCGGTCTATGGCCTGGCGCGCCACAACGGCGGCAATCTGCTGCGCGAGCTGGCGCGCAACCCCCTGGTCGTGTCCACGCTGGTTGGGCTTGCCTGCAACCTGGCGGGCCTGCACCTGCCCGGCCCCGTCGACACGGTGCTGGGGCGGCTGGGCGCGGCGGCGCTGGCGCTGGGGATTATTTGCGTAGGCGCCAGCCTGGCCTGGGAAGGCGGCAAGGGTTACGGCACGTTGATCGCCTGGATGCTGGCCGTGAAACTGGTCGCGCTGCCCGCCGTGGCGCTGGGCGTGGCGATGCTGCTGGGCCTGCCGCCGCTGGAAGCGCGCATGCTGCTGCTGTTCGCGGCCCTGCCGACGGCCTCGGCCGCTTATGTACTGGCCATGCGCATGGGCGGCGACGGGCGCATGGTGGCGGTGCTGATATCGCTGGGCACGCTGTTCTCGGCGGTGACGATACCGATGTGGCTGCTGCTGGCCGGGCAGCCCTGATCCGACGAAAAAAAGGCTGCCGGGTCGGGCAGCCTTGTGGGGCTTGGGCTGGGCTTGGGCTTGGGCCTGGGCTTGGGCTTGGCCCTGTGCTTGAGCCCTGTCCCCAGACGTTTACGACTTGTGCGCGTTGGTCATGGACCCGGGCACCACCCACTCGGCGAACTGCGCTTCGGTCACGTAACCCAGCGCCAGCGCCGACTCCTTCAGCGACAAGCCTTCCTTGTGCGCCTTCTTGGCAATCTGCGCGGCCTTGTCGTAGCCGATGTGCGGGTTCAGCGCCGTCACCAGCATCAGTGACCGGTCGACCAGTTCAGCGATGCGCTCGTGGTTGGGTTCGATGCCGGCCGCGCAATGCGCGTTGAAGCTGGCCATGCCGTCCGTCAGCAGGCGCACCGATTGCAGGAAGTTGTGGATCACCAGCGGCTTGAACACGTTCAGTTCGAAGTTGCCGCTGGCGCCGCCGATATTGATGGCGACGTCGTTGCCCAAGACCTGCGCGGCCAGCATGGTGACGGCTTCGCACTGCGTGGGGTTGACCTTGCCCGGCATGATCGAGCTGCCCGGCTCATTTTCCGGAATGCTGATTTCGCCCAGGCCCGAACGCGGGCCGCTGGACAGCCAGCGCACGTCGTTGGCAATCTTCATCAGCCCGGCCGCCAGCGACTTCAACGCGCCGTGCGCGAACAGCAAGGCCTCGTGCGAGGCCAGTGCCTGGAATTTGTTGGGCGCCGACACAAAGGCCGTGCCGGTGGCATGCGCCAGATCGGCCGACACCTTGGCGCTGAATTCGGGATGCGCGTTCAGGCCCGTGCCCACCGCCGTGCCGCCAATGGCCAACTGATGCAGGCCGGGCAGCGTGGCGCGGATCTGCTGTTCAGCCAGATCCAGCTGCGCCACATAGCCGGACAGTTCCTGGCCCAGCGTCAAGGGCGTGGCGTCCTGCAAGTGCGTGCGGCCGATCTTGACGATGTCGTAGAAGGCTGCGCTTTTCTCGGCCAGCGTGGCCCGCAACTGCTTCAGCGAGGGCAGCAGGTGATGTTCGACTTCGACGGCGGCGGCCACGTGCATGGCGGTCGGGAACGTATCGTTGGACGACTGGCCGCGGTTGACGTGGTCGTTCGGGTGCACCTTGCGCTCTTCGCCGCGCACGCCGCCCAGCAGTTCCGACGCGCGATTGGCCAGCACTTCATTCATGTTCATGTTGCTTTGCGTGCCCGACCCCGTCTGCCAGACCGACAGCGGAAATTCGTTGGGCCACTTGCCGGCGATGACTTCGTCGGCCGCGCGAATGATGCCGTCGGCGATCTTCGGGTCCAGCTCGCCAAGTTCGGCATTGACCTTGGCGGCCGCCCGCTTCAGGCGCGCCATGGCGTTGACCAGCGGGACAGGCATCTTTTCCGTGGAAATCGCGAAAAAATGCAGCGAACGTTGCGTTTGGGCGCCCCAGAGGTGATCCTCGGGGACTTCGATCGGCCCAAACGTGTCTTTTTCGATGCGGGTCTTCATGGCGCGTACAACTCCGTGGCGGCTGACAGTCGCAAAGCGCGGCGTCGGCCGCAAGCGACTTATTGAGAATGAAAATCACTAAATAGATTAGCAGAAACCCGCATTCCTATAATTGCGGAAATCCGAAATCCCTCCACCGTTTTTTACCACTCGCCCCGCGCCATGTCCGCCCCTCTTTGCAGCCTGACCTTGCACCTGCCCGACGAAGCCGCCACGGAATCGCTGGCGCGGCAGCTTGCCCCGTTGGTTTCCGGGGGACAGACCGGGCCCGCCGGCGCCTGCATACACCTGCAAGGCGACCTTGGCGCGGGCAAAACGGCCTTCACCCGCGCCCTGTTGCGCGAATGCGGCATCACCGGCCGAATCAAAAGTCCCAGCTACGCGCTGCTTGAATCCTATAAAGTTTCTAACTTATACTTCTATCATCTTGATTTTTATAGATTTAGTGATTCGCGCGAATGGTTGGACGCAGGATTTCGGGATTTACTGCGTGAAGACGCGGTGGTTTTGATCGAATGGCCGGAGCGGGCCGAGGGCCTTTTGCCCCCGCCCGACTTGCTGATTTCCCTGGCTTATGCCGATGAGGGCCGCGACGCCACCCTGACCGCGTACACCGCACGAGGACAAACATGGTTGAACGCGATTGTCCCCCCGCCAAAGACGGCGCCCTTCCCTCGGCAGGCGCCACCCGACGACGCCTGATCAGCGTCGCCGCCACTCTGCTCGTCTTGCCGGTCCTGCCGCGTCTGGCGCAGGCGGCAACGATCCTGGCCGTACGTACCTGGCCGGCCGACGAATACACCCGAGTCACGCTGGAGCTCGATAGCGAGCTGAAGGCGGAACAATTCACGCTTGAAAATCCCCATCGGCTGGTCGTGGATATCGAGGGACTGACCCTTAGCGCGGCCTTGAACGACCTGGTCTCCAAGGTCCGCCCCGACGACCCCTATATCCAAAGCCTGCGCGTGGCGCAGAACCGCCCGAACGTGGTGCGGCTGGTGTTCGACCTGAAGCAGCCCGTGGCGCCGCAGGTATTCACGCTCAAGCCCGTGGCCGACTACCAGTACCGCCTGGTGCTGGACCTGTATCCGAAGATCGCCCAGGACCCGCTGGTGGCGATCCTGAACAAAAGCGGCCCCGACGTCGACGACCCCCTGGCGCGCATCCTGGAAGACATCCAGCGCAACCCGGTTACGCGGGCCGACCCGCCCGAGCCGCCGCGCGTGCGCGGCCAGCAGCCGGCCCCGCCCCTGCCCACCGCGCCCAAGTCGCCCCCGGCCACCGCCGGCCGTGGCAAGCAGCGCATGCTGACCATCGCGCTTGATCCCGGCCACGGCGGCGAAGATCCCGGCGCCATCGGCAGCAGCGGCCTGCGCGAAAAAGACGTGGTGCTGCGCATCGCCCGGCGCCTGAAAGCGCTGATCGACAGCCAGCCCTACATGCGCGCCTACCTGACCCGCGACGACGATTATTTCGTGCCGCTGCATGTCCGCGTGCAAAAGGCCCGCCGCGTGCATGCCGACCTGTTCATCTCGATCCACGCCGATGCCTGGGTCAAGCCGTCGGCCAACGGCTCGTCGGTGTTCGCGCTGTCGCAACGTGGCGCGTCCAGCGCGCAGGCGCGCTGGATGGCCGACAAGGAAAACGCGGCCGACTTGATCGGCGGCGTCAACCTGGGCAGCCACGACCGTCAGGTGGCCAAGGTGCTGCTGGACTTGTCCACCACCGCGCAGATCAACGATTCGCTCAAGGTGGGCAACGCCTTCCTGGACGAAATCAAGAAGATCAACCGCCTGCACAAGAACAGCGTCGAGCAGGCCGGCTTTGCCGTGCTGAAAGCGCCGGACATCCCTTCGGTGCTGGTCGAAACCGCCTTCATCAGCAACCCGCAGGAAGAAGCCCTGTTGCGCAGCAATTCGCACCAGGACAAGCTGGCGCAAGCCATGATGACCGGCATTCAACGTTACTTCACGGCCAACCCCCCGCTGGCGCGTCTGGGCGACGTCAGCTGAACCCGCCGGCGTAACCCCCAACAACCGCAACAACGGTCGGGATAAAAAAAGGGCGATGCGCTTGAT